>CAZIXI010000073.1:0-12961 GCA_964543115.1 uncultured bacterium | reverse complement strand
AGACCCAATTCCGCGTCATCGGGATGAGGACTGACCACCAGAAATTTTCTTTTTTTCACTCAATTCCTCGTACTTACTCAGGATAACATCCAGATAATAATGCAGGCGTTCCTGGGGATCATCAAGCCCGTCAAGAAACCTGCGGGAACGGTTAAAATAAATCGTCTCAATCGGGATCTCCCTGAAAGAAGCTTCATTCCTGATAATTTCCAGTAATACCTCCAAGGCGAAACCGTAACTACTCTCCCGCAAACAGGCCCGCTCCAGGAAACTACGGCGATAGGCACGATACCCGCAAAAGGGATCACTGAACTCTACGGCAAACAAGGCCTTCAGCACCCTGACAATCAATCTGTTAATCAAGTAACGCTCCGGGGGAACAACCGCCAGATCAACTGCCTGCAAATAGCGCGACCCTAAAACTACCTCACTCTCATCCAGGGACACCAGAAAAGAAGACAAATACCCGGGCGGATGTTGCCGGTCCGCATCCAGAGTGACAATCTTCCGGTAACCTTCGGTCAGGGCAAAACGAAAACCCATCTGCAGCGCCTGGCCATATCCCTTACGCTGCCGGTGCCTGATTACATACGTATCTCCCCGGCGAATTCGCGCGAGAAACTCACGGGACCTGTCAATTGAGCAATCATCAACAAAAAGAAAAGGTCCCGCATAGCAGTCCCTCAATTCTTGATAAAATTTTTTGATCGTTTCCTGCTCATTATAAACAGGACAAATGACAAGCGCGTCTTTCGGCATATTATTCAACCAACCGCTATGTCCTTTGCTTCCTTCCAGAGACCGTGTAAATTACACTTGGTCCAGGCCTGCAACGGTCCATGGGCGTGGGAAAGCTTCACCTTGAAGACCGCCAGCGGACTGCTGATCCCGCCGGAAAAATAGGCCTCGCCCAGAAAGGTATCGCCGCAATAGAGCTCTATCCACTCAATAAAATGACCGGCTTCATTAGGATGGGCCAGTAACTTACCCACTTCTACCTTAACCTCAAACTCCTCATCCTTGTTAACCTTGTCCGGCGCGCTGATTACCGGTAGATGTTTTTTTTCCAGATCCGCCAGATTATTTTTGTCTTTCGGTTGATTCACGCCGCAAAGGATATCACCTTCACAGGTCCATTGATCAGTGGCCATAGTTACCTCCTAATAATTTTCAGAAAGAATTTCGTAATAGGCCTGAGGATGATTGCAGGCCGGACATTTATCCGGCGCCTCCGGCCCTTCATGCACATAGCCGCAGTTACGGCAATGCCAGCGGACCGGCTTATCTTTTTTAAATACCGCTCCCCCTTCCACATTCTTTAACAAGGCCCTATACCTTTTTTCGTGTTCTTTTTCCACTTTGGCGATATTACGATAGGTTTCAGCAATTTCCGCAAATCCTTCCGTCTCCGCGTCTTTGGCAAAATTCTGATAAAGAGTGGTCCATTCCAGGTTCTCCCCTTCCGCAGAGGCTTTCAGATTTTCCGCTGTTTTGCCAATCTTCCCCGCCGGATAACCAGCGGTTATCTCCACCTCGCTGCCTTCCAGAAACTTGAAAAACCTTTTCGCGTGTTCTTTTTCATTCTCCGCTGTTTCCAGAAAAACTCCCATAATCTGTTGATAACCTTCATTTCGTGCTGCTGAGGCAAAATAGGTATAACGGTTCCTGGCCTGCGACTCCCCGGCAAATGAGGCCAATAAATTCTTTTCGGTTTTCGTTCCTTTTAAACTCTTACTCACAGCTCCTCCTACTATTGTTATTCGTCTTTCGTAAAAAAGGGCAGTTTAGCGTCTTACCCAGGACTGGCTACTACAACCTTCTTTACAATGCGCTGTCGCGCGAAGAAAATATTTCTTCATCCTTACTCACCTCCTTTCTGACAATTTTTACAAACACCATAAAAATATCCATGTACGTCTTCTACATTGTGCCCACAAACACATTTTTTCCGGGCAATCTTACATTCGGCCTCAATATCATATATTTTGTTACACTGGCGGCAGAGAAAATGATGGTGGTTCTCGGTGCGCGGATCAAAACAGGCCCGATTTCTTCTAATGGAGAGTTCATGTAGAAGGCCGGCATTACAGAAGGTTTCCAGGACGGTATAAACGGTGGCCAGCGACATGCTGGGAAACTGCTCTTTTACTTTTTCGTAAACCTTCTCTACACAGGGATGCCCCTGATTTCCCCGGATATATTTCCAGACAGCCAGCCGCTGCGGGGTAACCACAATCCCTTTCTCTTTCAGTAAGCCCGCTCCCTCTTTCATAATGGCGCTATTATATAGGAAGGAGACATCACTGTCAATAATTATTATTGGCTAATAATAATTCTTTGGCAGTCTATACCCATTCCTTTAATGGCAGTCTATACCCATTCCAATAATAGCAGCCCCCGACGCGTCGGGGGCAGTCCCAAGCGGAGCTTGGGGCAGATTTATTAGACAGAGTCGAGCAGTTCAAAGAGATGAGCCTCCCAGGGAGAAACTTCACATTTGCTTCGATCACGTCCCTGCTGATAATCATCAATAAGGAAGGTAATGGCCAGCGCTAAGGCTAGTTTCTTTTCTATCAGCGGGAAGAGTGCCCCCTTCAGGGATCCCGTCAAGAAACCATCCACACAATCATAAAGCTTCTTCATCTCCGGATCATGATCCAGATAGGCCAGCGCGCGCCGCAGCACTTCTTGCGGATGATTATACTCATGAAATAACCGGCCTTTCTCCCGATAAAAACTTCTCAATAATTCTTCTATTTGTTTTTTTAATCCCGGAGAAACACCTGACATCACACCAATATCATCCACAAAATCACCTGCCCCTTTTTCCACTTTTACATCATCCCTCAACTTCCCAACAATGCTTCCCGAACAATTAAACACCGCTAACAACTTGCGGAAGATGTCATTAAAATTCCCGCGCTTTTCTCCAACTACAGCCTTATTAAATTTCCCCCAGCTTGAATCAAACAGTCGCGAAACCCCCATTTCTTGATAAACAATCAGCATTCCTACACTGGCCAATACCGGCCGCAACACAGCTAAGACACTGCCGGCAACAGTACCAATCTCAGTTTCCTCATCAACAAGAAGGTCGATTTCCTCCAGAGCATTGGTTATCCTGCTCTGCAACGCTTCCGCGTCTTCACCATCCCGTTTTTTCAGGCCCAGCAGCTTGCAGAAAAAATCCAGCGCCGCGTCAACAATATCAGCTCTGCTATTTTCGCTGTTTGCTTCGGGAGGAATGAAAAACTGCCGTTGCTTACCGCGATAACGTTCCGCGGCCACCAGTACTTTCAGCAGCCTCCGGTAACTCACTACCTGCTCAATCTTTACGCGCGCAAATTTTTCTTCCGTTTTCCTGACAAACCCTCTACTGTTGGCAACTAGTTCGTGATTCAACCCCCAGCGGAACATACTTTCCGGTTCCAGACTTTTAATCAGGGCCTCTCTCACTGCCTGCAGCTTTAGCTGATAACCCAGGGCCCCTGTTTGCTTAATAAGTTCAGCTGAGAGCATCTCCGCTAGTAACTGCGCATCTTGTTCCAAAAGAACTCTTTCATCATTGATCCCCACTCCCCGGCCAAGCATAATGTGGGAAAGAAACACACCCAGCAATACTCCATAAACACATTTGCGGAAGGATCTCTTTTCCACCTGTGAACCCTCAAACCGCCCAACGGCATCACGAGCTATTTTCCGCAGGGCCCGCAGATTAATAAAGGCCAGCTCCTTTTCCCAACAACCGCCGGCAATCACCTGCGATTCATGCACAAAAACTAAATCAATTGCCTTTTCCTCTGTTATTGCCTGCTGATCCGCATCCAGATATTTATCATAGCGCCGGCGCGCCACCCGACTAATCAAATGACGAATTTCTTTTCTATCTCCAGCACTCATAGTTAATCCCATATGCCTGTCAATCCCGGAAACATGAAGATTACCTTTATACTCATCATACTGCATCATTTCAACTCCGATCGCCCCCAGGGGGGCACACCGTTCTCCTCCCCGGAACCGCCGTAATTCCTGATTCAGATCAGCTACCGTCCAGGGCTCCTTTTGCCAGACCGACCCCTCAATATCCAACAACCCTGATCTTAACCGCAGTGGTACTGTCCAGAGAGGGCCTTGACTGGTAAGTTGGCGCGCCGCCCTTTCCCTTGTTTCTTCGTCAACGGCCCGGCTCGCCTGTTCGGCCCGTAAGGTCTGTAAAAATGGATCTCCTAATTCACAAATCTCCTCATAAGCCGTAATCAACTTATCCAGCAGATCACCATAAATATCCTGTTTATCAAGAATGTCACCCATGACCTGGGTCAGCAACTGCACATCCTGCACACTCAAGCGCCCATGATCAGCTATCCCCGCCTCATGCCCCAAAATCTCATGAGATAAATAAATCCCCAGCTGGGCGCCAAGCAACTTAACCAGTAATTCTCTTCGATAATACCCTCTCCCCAATTCCACACCATGAACAGTATCCAGCAAAATTTTTAACACCGCCTGTAAATTTACATAAGCCAACCGATTGTCTCCCCGGCAGTCTCCGGCCACGGCCTGCGAATAACTGACAAAAAGAGCCTTAAATTTCATTTTCTCCTCTAAAAACTGTTTCTCTTCTTCTGTCAGCCAAATCAACCGTTGATAGAATACAAACTCAATAATATTCATCACCTCGTCAACCTCCGGCTCACTTAACTCTAAATATCTTTCATTTTTAAGAACATCTATTACCAGCATATGCACCATATTCCATAAGTCATTATCGAAATCAATGTTGCCATCTTCATAAGTAAATTCACTGCAGAAAACTGCTCCCCTGCTCTGTCCGCAATCACCTTCCGGCAGTTCCCCCCGCAGCCGCCGCCAGTCATAGAGCAGATCCTCTTCCGTCAATTCTTCCGGCCGCCAGATATTTAAATCATACAGACTAACAGCACCCTCCTTTAACTGTAACATATGCTCAAACTGTTCCTCCTCTGAAAATATGACCAAATCACCTTTTACCTTTCCCCGCGGCCGGCAGAAGGGAGTTCCGGCAAAAGGCTTGAATGACTTCAAAATCACCCAGCGCGAGGTATCGGCCAGGGCCAGCTCTGTCTGGGTATAATTAGAAAATAACTTCTCCCCACCTCTATAGGCCATATCCGCGTAGAGCACACCGGCAAAATCACAGTACCAGCCATACTGGGCAACCAGCTCCTGAATAAAGATCATTTCACTTTCTGTTGGTTGTTCACCAAGGATCTCATCCAATAATAGTATCGGTCTGCCCCCCTCATCAACACAGGCCGCCAGAACAACCATATACGTATGATGCTCATCTCCAGCAGAAATAACTACCTGCATCAGGGAAAGACATTCAATATGGGCCAGCGCTATTCCGGACAGTTGATCACCGCAATGATCCATGATCTCATGATAAGAAACTATCACTCCCGCGCCGGCAGCGGAATACTCTTCAAAATCCATTAATAATCCCGCCTCATCCCAGCTGTCATTTATACCCAGGTCCCGCAGCCTTTTTCTTGCCTTGCGCGTATACGTCCCCCCTCCAGGAGTGAAGTTGCTGCTTAAATACGCCATAATACGTTCCAGCCACCCAAGCAAAAGGCGCCTGACAACATAGTAACCAACCGCGGCAAGAAACACAAAAATAAGACTATACCCGCCAATAACCGGCCATTTTAAGTATAAAAAGACCGCTGTTCCTCCGACCACCATACATTGAAACAGGATTTTCAATCCCCACCAAAGCTTCGGCAAACCAGTGATCAGGCTGTCTAATATTTTATTAGCGCCATAAACATTCGCCTCTCCTTCCAGCCTGGCCAAAACCAATCTTTGCCAAGACCAATCCCCTTCTGCTAAAATCCGCAATAAAAAACGCAGGCCCCGAAAATCAGTTTCCGGCCCCATCATGGCCGGAGTAATGTCATTAATAATCCTCTGTTGATCGTCATCATTGAATTTTTCTAAACGATCTAACAAAACCGCCAACTCTAGATCTCCTTTTTGCCCAGCTTCCACCAACTCCACTAAACGGGCCAACATAAAAAGGCCGAATTCCTGTTGCACACCGGATAAACCGGCACGATCCTTGGCATTCAATTCATCCATCATCATCTTCAGGCGGGAATCAAGCGGAAATTGCTTTTCTTTAATCATCTTTTTAAAAAAAGTGCTTAATACTTCCGGATCAAAATCCGGCAGAATACTGCCGGCTAATTCTCTTGCGGCCAACCGCAAAAAACCGGCATAACTTTCAGCCGCCTCCGTAAGGACAACGGTATTATTACCCCTGCCCTCAACACTGGCCGCCAGATAATAAAGACAGCTAACAGTATACTCATTAGCCGGCATTGCCTGCGTGATCGTTTCTATTAGATCCTGTTGATAAAGCGCCAGATCTTTTTCCTCCCCGTCATAAAACTCCCGCACCTGCCGCCAGGCATGATCCGTCAACCAACGGAAACGGTACTTAATATCTTCGTAATATTCATAAAGATGTCTTTCTCGCCCATCGTTTGATTCCTTAAGCGCTTCCCAGAAACTCACAAAACTAACCATTTCCGTTAAGAGAAACAAAACAAAGAAAGCAAACACCAGCGGATTCTGAACACCACCAGCAGGCAAATAATAACCCACTACCCAGGGCACGGTAAAAATTGCCAGGGACAAGAGCGCCCAAAACACAACCTTTTTGTTCCACCAGAAATTCTTTGTTTGTTTCTTTGCCCGGCGCAGCGCCTGTTCCGCCTGCCGGTAATTTTCATATTGCCTGGCAACCGCGTTCTGCTCCATCTGCACTCCTTGCCCTAACGCAGTTAAAAATGCCTCCACTGTATCTCCCGCGGCAAAAGGAGATTCCGGCGCCAGCATCTCAGCCTGGGGATACACCCAGGGGGTGGTAGTCACTACAAGTGAAATAGTCAAAATAATAGATAAGATTTTTATTGATTTATTCATCTACTATAATATGCATTAAAGGTAAGGATTTGTCAAGGAAGGGGAAGAAAAAAAACCTTAGCAGATATCATCTTCTGTGGCAATATGATAGATCAAAGGAAAGGGATAACTATATATTTTTTATTTTCTTAGCAATATCTACGGCCCAGGCAAGCAATGTATTGTCCCTGGCCCCCATTACTAAAATCAGGTCATCTTTCGCGGCCAAAGATACGATTTTTTTAGTAATATCCTTTCTATCAGGCAGGTATTCTACTTGCATTTCCGGATTTATCTTTTTAATCTCTCCAGCTAGATCAGCCGCGGAAACATCCCTGCTAACCGTTCCCCCGGCATAATAAATATCAGGCAAGAAAAGCTTATCACTCCCCATCAAATTAACGGCAAAAACAGCGGCAAATTCCCGCAGAAACATTTTTGTCGGGCGGAAACCATGCGGTTGATAAACCGCGATTATCCGGCCGCCATTTAATTTTGCTGTTTGCAACGCTGCCTTTATCTTATCTGGATTATGCGCATAATCACAAACAACCTTAATTCCTTTCGCTTGCCCAACTAATTGAAACCGCTGACGGATTCCTTGGAATTTTTCCAGACCAGCAATAGCATCTGCCAACGGAATACCGTAAACACGTGCTGCACTTAAAGCAGCCAGGGCATTATACACATTATACCTGCCAGGAACAGGCACTTTAACCAGCTTGCCCTGGAGTGTAAACTGAGAACAGTCAGGAAAAAGTTTAATATTTTCTGCCTGGAAATCAGCCGCGTTGTGAATCCCGAAACTAAATTTGTTACTGTGCTTCAGTTCGCATTTACTATCGCTGTTTATAATCAACGTTTTCTTTACCTCTGCGGCAAACTCCTGGCAAACCCTAGTTAATTCTTCCAGCGGTAAATGATCACTGCCGATATTTGTTATTATTCCAATCAACGGATGATATCCCTTAATATCCCCTTCACTTTCATCTGTCTCCACACAAATCAGCGGTTCTTTGCCAAAATGCACAGCGGAAGAATAATTGTTCATTACCCCGCCGTTAATTAAGGTAATATCCCCGAATGTCGCTCCAATCATCCCCACAACCGTTGTCTTGCCACTGGTTCCGGCAACGGCAATATTAGCGCGGCTGCCCACTATCTCTTTCAAGACACTCTGGCGGTAAGCAACCGGTATTCCCTGCCCTCTGGCCTTCAGCAATTCCGGATTATCATCTTCAATCGCCCGGGAAATAACCACCCTTCCGGTGCCGGCATCAATACCGCTGCCATCCTGGAGAAAGAGTTTTACACCCAGATTACTTAATTGAATAAGAATATCCGTCTGCTGACTGCGATCGGAACCACTCACCGCAAAGCCCTCTTGCACCAATAATTGGGCCAGGGCACTCATCCCGGTTCCGCCAATACCGGTTAAATGAATTCTCTCCATTTTTGCCTTTTAATAATTAACTACTCATGATATTATATCAACCATTGTAATATATTAATAATCATTTTTATTGTTAGGAGAAAAATATGAAAGTAATCTTGGCTTATTCCGGTGGACTGGATACATCAATTATCCTTAAATGGCTGCAGGTAGAACATGATCTGGAAATAGTTGCTTATATTGCTGATCTGGGCCAGGGAGAAGACCTGCAGGCTATTAAACGAAAGGCCCATAAACTTGGTGTAAAAAAGGTTTATCTGGAAGACCTGAGGGAGGAATTTGTTACCGATTATATTTACCCCGCCCTGCAGGCCAATGCCGTTTATGAAAGCGGATACCTGATGGGCACCTCTCTTGCCCGCCCGCTGATCGCTAAGCGTCAGATTGAAATTGCCCGCAAAGAAAGGGCTGCCTATGTTTCCCATGGAGCAACCGGAAAAGGCAATGACCAGGTGCGCTTTGAACTCACCTTTTACGCCCTGGCCCCGCATTTAAAGATTATTGCCCCCTGGCGGGAATGGGAATTTCGCTCCCGGACAGATCTGATTAATTACGCTAAACAACATAAAATCCCCATCCCGGTAACCGCGGAAAAGCCTTATTCCTCTGATGCCAATCTTTTCCATATCAGTTATGAAGGCGGAATCCTGGAAGATCCCTGGAAGGCGGCACCGGAAGACATTTTTCAACTGACCACCTCTCCGGAAAAAGCGCCTAACCGGCCGCAATACCTGGAAATAGAATTCCTGCGAGGAATACCGGTTAAGGTTAACGGCCGCCGGTTAAAGCCGGTGAAACTCTTGGACTCACTAAATAAAATTGCCGGCCGTCATGGTATCGGCCGCATCGATATTGTGGAAAACAGGTTTGTGGGCATGAAATCACGCGGGGTTTACGAAACTCCCGGCGGAACCGTACTGCGCGCCGCTCACCAGGCGGTGGAATCAATCACCATGGATAGAGAGGTAATGCGGCTGCGCGATTCACTTGTGCCAAAATTCGCCCAACTGGTATATAACGGTTTCTGGTTCTCACCGGAGATGAAAACACTGCGCGCCGTCATTAAGGAAACCCAGAAAAACGTATGCGGCACGGCCCGGCTAAAGCTCTATAAAGGCAGCTGCCTGGTGGTGGGCCGGAAATCACCGGTATCCCTCTACAGCGAGGAACATGCCACTTTTGAAGAAGATACGGTCTATAACCAAAAAGACGCCGAAGGCTTTATTAAGCTTAACGCCCTGCGGCTCAAACTGGCAAAGGGGAAATTATGAAAAAACTTTGGGCAGGAAGATTTGATAAAAAAACCAACCCCCTGGTAGAATTATTTACAGAATCCGTCTCTTTTGATTACCGCCTTGCCTACTGCGATATCGCCGGCAGTATCGCCCACGCCAAAATGCTGGCCCGGGCAAAAATCATCTCCGCGGTAACGGCAAAAAAAATAATTAGCGGCCTGAAAAAGATCAAAACGATGCTGGAACAAAACAAACTTAAACTAACCGTTGCCAACGAAGATATTCACATGAATATCGAAGTGGCTCTACAAAAACTGATCGGCCCGACCGCCCACCATCTACATACCGGCCGCAGCCGCAACGACCAGGTACAGCTGGACACCCGTCTCTATACTTTGCAGTCAATAATTGAAATTTATAATCAGTTAGCGGCTCTGCAAAAAGCCATTCTCTTTCTTGCCGAAAAGAATAAGGATGTAATCATCCCCGGTTATACCCACCTCCAGCAGGCCCAACCCATATTACTGGCCCATCATCTGCTGGCCTATATTAATATGCTTCAACGAGACAAGGAACGGCTGGTGGATCTACAAAAAAGAATAGACATTATGCCCCTGGGCAGCGGCGCCCTGGCCGGCAGTTCCCTGCCCCTGGACCGGAATTACGTCGCTAAACTACTCGGCTTTTCCCGGGTCAGTAAGAACAGTATCGACAGCGTCAGTGACCGGGATTATCTGGTGGAACTACTGGCCGCTCTGGCCATAACCGGCACCCATATTTCCCGGCTGGCAGATGATCTTATTCTCTGGAATTCCTCGGAATTTAACTTTATCGATATCGATCAGGCCTTCTGTACCGGTTCCAGCCTGATGCCGCAGAAGAAAAACCCGGACGTGGCGGAACTGCTCCGGGCAAAAACCGGCCGGCTTAACGGCAACCTGATTTCACTGCTGACCATTCTTAAAGGCCTGCCGCTGGCTTATAACCGTGACTTGCAGGAAGACAAACCTCCGGTTTTTGATTCAATAGAAACCATTATCTGCGCCGCTGAAATAGCGGCCTTACTCATGCGAAACATCAATATCAACAAAAAATGGCTGACGGATATCTTGGGCGGGAACGATTATTTCCTGGCCACTGACCTGACTGAATATCTGGTCAGAAAACGGGTGCCTTTCCGCCAGGCCCATGAAGACGTAGGCCGGCTGGTGCGCTATTGCATCCAGAAAAAGAAATCATTCCGCGAACTTACCCTGACAGAATTTAAAAAGATCAATAAGAGTTTCGGTTCGGACATTCTGCGTAAACTAAGCGCCCACAGTTCCGTTACGGCCAAGAAAACCGCCGGCAGTACTAATCCGGGAATGGTGGCCGGAGAAATCAGCAGCTGGAAAAAGAAACTTAAATAACAGGAGAATATATGCACGATTTTAAGTACATTGAAAATCAACTATACTGCGAAAAGATCCCCGTTCAAAAAATCGCCTCCGCGGTCGGTTCACCCCTGTTTGTCTACAGTCGAAAAACCATTCTCGATCATTATAACAAATTACATAGGGCATTTAGCAGTGTTCCCCATACTATCTGTTATTCGGTAAAATCCAACTCCAATATTGCCATTTGCCACGCCCTGATCCAGGCCGGCGCCGGCCTGGATATCGTTTCCGGCGGGGAATTTTTCCGCGCCCTGAAAAGCGGCGCGAAACCAAAAAAGATTGTTTACGCCGGTGTGGGTAAAACAGCCGCGGAAATTCGCCAGGCGATTAGAAAAGGAATCATGTTCTTTACCGTGGAATCCCTTCCTGAACTGGAAGAAATCAATAATATCGCTAAACGCCTGAAAAAGAAGGCGCCGATCGCCCTACGCGTTAATCCGGACGTGAAATCAAAAACCCATAAATACATCACTACCGGAAAAAAAGGGACTAAATTCGGTATGGATCTCGCTACCTGCCGGAAAATCTACCGTAACATTAAAAAATACCCTTTTGTAAAACCCGTAGGGATTCAAATCCATATCGGCTCCCAAATCACCGAAACCAAACCATACATAAAAGCATTGAAAAAAATAATACCCCTGGTAAAAGAGCTTAAACGGTCCCACCCCACCATGAAATATCTGGATATCGGCGGGGGATTCGGCATTATTTACAACAAAGAAAAGGCGACAAGCGCGCAGGATTTCGCCAAGGCAATTATCCCGCTGGTAAAAAAACTCCACCTCCATCTGGTGATTGAACCAGGCAGATTCATTGCCGGTAATGCCGGCATTCTGGTTACCAAGGTAACCTATGTAAAAGAAACTCCGCCGAAAAATTTTGTTATTGTTAACGCGGCCATGAACGATCTTATCCGGCCCTCTCTCTATCACGCCTACCACCAGATTGTACCGGTAATCAAACACAAAGGTAAAAGCATCTCTACTGATGTGGTCGGTCCGATCTGTGAGAGCGGAGACTTTTTCGCTAAAAACCGCAAACTGGTCAAGCCCAGGGCCGGCCAGCTGCTGGCTATTATGAGTGCCGGGGCCTATGGTTTCAGTATGAGCAGTAATTATAATTCCCGCCCCCGGGCGGCAGAGGTGATGGTTGATAATAACGTATATTATATAATCAGGAACCGGGAAACCTATAAGGACCTGATCAGGGGTGAACATATTCCCTCTTGGCGAAAATGAAAAAAATCAATTTCACTAAAATAGTGGCCAGTGGTAATGATTTTATTGTTATCGATAACCGCCGGCAGACACTGCCCAGACAAAAAGCCGGTCTGGTACGTAAACTCTGCGCCTGGCATACCGGGATCGGCGCCGATGGCCTGCTCCTGCTGGAAAAATCCCAGCGGGCTGATTTCAAGATGCGGATCTTCAATCCTGACGGTTCTGAACCGGAAATGTGCGGCAACGGCGCCCGCTGTATCAGTCTCTATGCCTGGACCCATAAAATCATCAAGAAAACTTTTGCTTTTGAAACAATTGCCGGAACCATCGGCGCCCGGATAATTCCGCCGGGAAAAGTAACAATCACCCTCAGTAACCCTAAAAACTTGAATTTAAATAAAACCTTGGTCCTAAACAATAAAAAAGCCAAAATTCACTCTATTAATACCGGCGTACCGCATGCTATACTATTTGTCCCAGACATCGGCACGGCCCGGGTATTCGCGCTCGGCCGCGCCATTCGCCGGCACAGCCGGTTTAGGCCACAGGGAACAAACGCCAATTTCGTTCAGGTGCTGGGTAAAAACCGGATAGCGGTGCGCACCTATGAACGCGGAGTGGAACAGGAGACCCTGGCCTGCGGCACCGGCGTTTCCGCGTCGG
>CAZIXI010000072.1:0-12968 GCA_964543115.1 uncultured bacterium | reverse complement strand
CTTGACCGCGGTATCCAGAAATAATTACATCGCAAACACTACTGGATCCCGCGGTCAAGCCGCGGGATGACAAAATAATTATTCGTGAAAAATTTCGACATGAAGACGGGTGCGGTAGTCGCCGTTGGGGAGGCGGAAATATTCCGTGGCATCAACTACCCCATCACCGTCATTATCGGCGTAAGCCGTACTCCAGAACCTGCCGGCCAGGAAGACATAGATATCCCAGCCGTCATCATCCACATTACCGTCACCGTCTTCATCAACCGCATCATCATCGGTGATCACCACATTGCCATCATCCGGATGCGGGGTAATATACCTGATCAGATGAGTCTGGCCGTAGGCCACCGCACTGTAATTGAGCACATCGTTATTGTAGATATCCTGCCAGAGCACCGCACCGGGATCGGGATAATCATTATCATCGGATTTATCCCCGATATACGCCCAGTCGCCGGTATACCAAACCTGGCTGACATTTAGATCTTCATAGACATCATCTCCGTCATTATCATGCACCGTAGGCGCAATAATCCCCGCCAGTACCGCGGCGTCATTTTGATTATAAATCTGCCAGGCAAGTGTAATTTTTCTAGCTGAATCATCGGTAACGCTAGTGATATTATTGAAACCATCAAGCGTAACAAAATGCGCCCCGGCATAACTGTAATAACCGTTACCAAGATCCACCCCCACCGGCACATCCTCCGGAATCCCGTCATTATCCAGATCAGCCACCGTATCCGTTAAATTATCCGTAATTACTCTCAGCCCCCAATAGGCCATGGGATCACCGGGATCCCAATAATCACAATCAAACTCAATCGCCAGGTACTGCTGGGGCAGCACCCAGGGAGCGGACTCTGTGGCCACCTCCACCTCATTGTTGTTAAAGGTAATCTCTGTTCCTCCCGGACCGCCGCCGGCAAAATCAATCAACTCCACTGATAAGGAACTGGCCAGGCAATGCGCAACTAAAAAACAATTAACCAAAAACAACACTGATACCGTTACTGTCATTACCCACAGTTTTTTCATAATTAACTCCTATTTTAAGCAACAAAAAAAGAAAAGCCGGGCTGCCAGCTTCGGCAACCCGGCTGTCCATCAATATCCTGGCAGTCTATATCCATTCCGATAATAGCAGCCCAAGCGAAGCTTGGGCAGGCCAGGCAAGAAGGGTCTTACTTGTCGGCGCCTTGGCATAAAACCTTTTTCCTGCCGTGGCCTGTCAGAACATTGATGAATCCGTAGCTTTGTGCACCCCAACTTACATCAGGGCTAACCTTGAACGAAGCGTAATATAGAGGAGCAATTAGTATGCCAAGGGCAGGAAATCTTTAATCTTTGGGGTGCAATATGATACAAGCGATAATTTCTGCAGATTTGACAAATCTTTGAAATAGAATTGCAGGATTTATGAAGAATATTTCGCGTGTTCTCAGGAGTGCATATTGTAATTGCTAGCTGGAGAAAAATAAAATAATACTTTACCAATAACAGGAACTATGGTATGATAAAATGTAATACCGGATTGGAGGTGACTTTATGAATACAATAAAGATCGCGATATCGATCGATAGCAGCCTAATAAAAAAAATAGACTATCTTGTCAGGAAACATATCTTTCCCAACAGGAGTAAGGCATTTCAACAATCCGTTCAGGAAAAGATAAATAGACTGGAACATAAACGCTTAATAAAAGAGTGTTCAAAATTGAACCCTAAATATGAGCAGGCTTTCGCAGAAGAGGGATTTTCAGGAGATACATCTGAATGGCCAGAATATTAAGAGGCGATATTTTTTGGGCGGATCTGAATCCAGTTATTGGTCATGAGCAGGCCGGCTTACGACCTGTTCTTATTCTCAGCCATGACGTCTTCAACAAAAGGTCGGGCACTGTAATTGCTATGGCCATTACAAGTCAGCCGCAAAAAGCAGAATTCCCCCTCAGTTTGGAATTGGATAATTCACATTTGCCAAAAAAATCATGGGTTAAAATAAGTCAAATACGCACTTTATCCATAAAAAGGCTAAAAAACAAAATTACAAGTGTACTTCCAGAAGAAATTATAAAGATTATTGAAGGACTTAATGAGATAATCAAATAATAGGGGTAATAGTCTGTTATACTGCTTCCCCAAACTGGCTTTCAAATTCTTCCCCAATAGAAACAGCTGGACCAACTGACCCTTCCCTTACTCTTCTGATTTCTGCATCTATGTTTTCAATCATTTCATCATCAGTTAGAATCAATTTTGTCCCCTCCCGCGCTAGCGGGCGGAATACAATCCCTTCGGGATTAAAGATTAAATGTCCATCTTCACCGCCAAGCACATCAATGCAAAATATCCTGTCACCATAACTGCGCAGGCATTGCGCATGTATGTGGCCAAAAATAATTCCATTAATTCCCAGCTTGGCCAGATATTTATCCAATATTTTTTTATCCATCCCCATACGCCGATAAAAAACAATACCTAGCAGCCTAAAATACTCCTCTCTGTTTATTAATTCATCTTCCCAATTTTGCTCTATCCATTGCCTTATTTTCACCTCAACGGCCCTTCCTTTCCCATCAAGCATACAAGGCAGGGGAAGACTCTTAAAGTCCCAATAAAGGAGCTCAAACAATCTATCTTTGTCTTCTTCATCTATTATTACGCGTCCTTGCCGCAGGGGCCTTAACGCCGGCTCATACCAGTTGGTTGAACAAAATAACTCCCGATAAAGTAAAAATTCTTCCGATCCCTTTTCATATGAATCTAAATGCCTTCTGGTAATCTTTGGCGTTCCATCTTTATGCATGGGAATACCCGCATGCACATGCAAATACCCCAGTTCATCAATATGAAACAATTCACAGTTCTGCCATAACCACGCCGCCAGCTCCTTTGCTCTTTCCTCACCTAATTCGGCAAATGTCCTGTTCCCGCCGTTAATTGGCATCAGCCACCTACGCCTCACACTTTCATTCTCAAACACCAGCGCCCGGATTATCATTACATCATGGGTACCTAATAAAAGCGTTACAGAGACATTATTATCGGCTGAATCCCTAATGACCTTTAACTGCCTTAATATCTGCCAATTCCTTAAATTATTTATACCCCGATCAAAATAATCTCCATGGCCGATAATATTTAATGCCCAGCCGTTTTTTGCCGCCTCTTTTGCAGTCTCTAGAATCCTTTCCAGATCCTCTGATTGCCCATGCTTATCTCCAAACGATAGAATATTCACATAATCCCCTGCCACTATCTTTCTTTTATATTCCTGTAATTGAGCTATTCTTTTAGCAGCAAATATTTTTCTGCTAAAACTTTCGTTTGGCGATCCGGCATACGCCCCATCCTTATTGTTCTGCAGGCAATAACGCGCATAACTATGCCGCAGGTTTTTGGCATCGTCCCCAGCCTTATACAAGGCCATAGTCACTAAATCAATATCCATATTCGCCCGAATTGCCCGTTTCAATGCGCTAACATCTTCCCCATACTCATCAAACAAAACTGCATGAAGCAATTCATGAATTATCAGCATATCTTCACCAAGCAATAAACTGTCCAGATAAAGAACAAAATCTCCCTTACTGTCCAGATGCACACAGCCAAATACCCCTTCCGCACGGGATTTATTAGTCCCCTCAAAAACCATAACTTTTAGATTCCTAAGTTTTTCCGCAAAACTCCATCTAATCTCATCAAATTTAGCTAAATTTAACGACCGGGCTAAATCCAAAATCCGCTTTCTATCTATGCCATCTCCCGCCACAGCTGGACGTGTCGGAAGATCTTCTGCCAAAACTTTATCCTTTTTCTTTACTGTAATGCGGTTATGTTGATCTATGCCATACTGCATATCCCTGCCAATACCATCAGAAAACGGGGTTTCTCTTTCTCCAAGCTGAGCTTCCAGTCTGCCAATATCCGCATCTATCCGCTTAAGAATTTCATCTTTGCCGGCAATCATCTCTTCCCCTTCTCTGGCCACAGAACTAAACCTTATTCCCTTATCAGCAAATACCATATGCCCTTCATCGCCCTCAAATACATTAACGCAAAATAGCCAATCTCCAAAACTCTGCATAGTTTTCATAGACACATGCCCAAACACCACCCCATTAATCCCTAATTGACCAAAAAAATTGTCTAATTTAGCTTTGTATACTGCCTGCCGGTTAAAAAATGTTATCCCATGGCGGTCCCTATATTTATCCGGATAATAAATTAAACTTGCTTTCCAGCCCCTTTGCACGAATTGTTCTGCCTCTTCTTCCGCTACTGGAGTACCGTCAGCTTGAAGACTTTTTCTATATTCCTCTCTAATAACTTCAAACAATCTCTCTTTATTATCTCTATCTATTATAATCTCTTCCTCCCCTGACTCATCCCACAGCTCCTCCAGCCAGCTAGCAGCCCAATACATTTCTGCATAAGCAGAGAAATAGGTGGCAATCTTTCCCGCATTGACATAAAAATCCATAACAGAAAAATCCCCTAACTCTGTCATGATTCTACCCCAACTCTCCCGACAATCCACTAAACACTCTTTTGTCACTCGGGGATCTCCATTTCCATCTATGAAAAGACCGGCATGTACATGCAAAAATCCAAGTTCATCAACATGAAACAATTTACAATTACGAAATAACCACACCGCCAATTCCCTGACTCTATCCTCACCTAATTCCGCCAATGTCTCTCCCCCCCCATGGCGCCGCCAATTCCCTCCTGCCTTTTTATCCTCTAATAACATAGCCTGTATCATCCAGATATCATGATTACCCAACAAAAGGGTTACTGAAACATTGTCACTAGCATCTCCTATTGCCTTTAGCTCCTTTAATATCTCCCAGTTTTTCCTGTTATTAGTTCCTCGATCAAAATAATCTCCGTGCCCGATAATACTTAACCGCCTGCCGCTGCCAGCAGCTGCCTGCCGCGCTTTACGCAATATCCTTTCTAAATCCTCCGCCTGCCCGTGTTTATCGCCAAACATGATAATATCCGGGTAAGCTTCTTCGTCTATCTTTTTCCGCAACTCCCGCAATCCCGTCAACCTTTGCCTAAGCGCAGCTGTGCGTTCCTCTGGATCTTTTTCCAGAAAACTTATTATTTTTCTCAATACATCCACATATGTTTCGTCTATAAACCATTCACGTCTTTCCTTTTGGGCGAGGGCAAGAATTTCTTCTCTTGATCCTACCTCTTCTCCCTGCCCGATATTTCCTCTAGCTAAATATAAGACAATCCGCTTAACGGCTGCCATTCTTTTTTCTTCCTGTAGAGGAGCAATATACATTATCCAATACACAAATTTTCTAAAAACACCCCCTCTTTTTATATATAATCTTTTATCATCACTGGTTACGCTGCCATGCTGCTTTAGGAGTTTTAAGAATTTATTTCTTAGCGCTAAATCTATTTCTACTCCCGCGAATGCCTGCCTTAATGTATCTTCATCAATCCCCAAAACATCAGCTTCCGAATCTTCAGCGGTTGGTCCACTAGAAATATCTAATTGCTCCCTCACTTCCGCCAAAAGAAGTTCTAGCTCTTCTCGATCTGCCAAACTAATCTCATCTCCTTCATCTAACAATTCCAATAAACGAATATATCTTTTCTCACCAATATGAGCTGATATTTCTCTCAATGTCTCGATATCATCCGCCCCCAAACCAAAGACATTACCAGAAGAGGCGATTTGCGGAACTTTCGTCAGGTCAGAAATATCATTAGATCTTTCTTCAATCTTACCTAAGAATCTTAATATGTACTTAAGATAACTGCTTATTAGCAATGTATATTTCCCCTTCGGCAGTCCTATTTTATCTACTTTTGTCAATAGGGCATTAAATAAAGTCTCATCATATTCGCTGCTAATATATTCTTCTTCCAAATCAACACCGTGATCCTTCCAATGTGTATAAATTTTACATTGAGTACTAATCATATTTACACTATAGCCAAAACTAACCAAAAGTCCTTCAATATTCGCTTCCTTCATAGCTAGTTTGAAACCACTGTCCTTTCCTTCTATTTCCTCCATTATCCGCAAAAAAGCAAATAATGGCTTCACCCCATCAGCTAGCAATTCCCCAAAACGTTCTGGAATATTTAAAGGCTTAGCCAGTGAAAGATAGTGCTTGAGTATCTTATAATAACTGTTAAAACGCACTACACGGTAGCCGAAACCATTAAGCACTGCTTCGAGATTGCCATCGTTTAAATATTTATAATTACCATCCAGCTCTCTTGCTTCCTCTAATAATGCAATAAATGCCAGCAACGGCTGCCTGCCGCTTTGCAGAAGCGCACCATAACGCTTCGGCAGATCCAGCCCCTTAGACAAATTATTATAGTGCTGATACAACTTGAAGGCACTAGCAATAAAAGGCACACTATAGTTAAATCTTTTATCGAGCACATCCTGCAAATAGCCTGCCTTAATTTCCCCTAGTCTATCTAATTCTCTTTTCGTTTGCATAAACGCCCTCAGCTGTGTATGCGGATTTAACGATAAATAGATTTGATATATACTCCCGCCCAACAGGCCATGCGCCTGCCTGAAACCATTAGGGTTAAAACTTCTATCCTGTTTTATATTGCTTTCGGATACAGCCTCTTTCTCGAGATTCAGCATATCTTCAAATTCCTGGGGAAAAGCTATTCCTGCTCTTGCTCTTTTTGCGATACGCATATATTTCTGACCCGATCCATCTGGATAAACAGTAAAATGCGCCAGGGGTTCACCGAACTTACTCCAGCATTTAACTACAATAAAACGCGTATCTCTGGGAAGAAAATCAAATGTTCTTGTCTTCCCGGCCCCTTTCCTGCCTTCTATTTTTAAGGCAGGAAAGGCCCCTAGCTGACCCTCAATTATTTCCAACTGTGAACCATCTTGTAATTTTACCGGCCGTCTTTCATATTCAAACTTACATGATCTAATAAAATAAGATCCTTTAACACTTTCCACCTGAGGCGGAGGCGGCTTTTTTCTTTCTTTAGCATCTTTTACAGGCTTTCCTAATGCCCGCAAAATCTTTGTCAGGCAATCTTCTACAGAACCTTTATACTTTTCACTGGGTAAACCAATTCTTTTTAGCTTTTCCAATAAAGACAAAAACCGCCCTTCATCATGCACTTCAGGATTATATTCTTTTTCTAGATCAACAGCATTGTCTTTCCAATGGAGATAAAGCCTACCATGCCTGTCCAGCAAAGCTGCATTTTTAAGCGCTCCGAGAGAATACAGCGTTTCTGCTAAAGACTTTGTAGTTAATGAATCAAAATCTTTATCTACATTTTTCGCTCTTTCATATAATGCCAACAAAGCTGACAAAGGCGTCTTCCCACTGCTTCTGAGCTGACTATAACATTTGGCAAGATTTAATTTTTTATTATAATAATGCATATATAAGCGAGAAAAACAGGCAAAATACTTCACAGGATAGTCAAAATCTCTTAACGCCGCTTCAAGAACACCTTCCCTGATTTCCCCTAATTGCTCCAGTCTTTCCTTAGCAGCAAAAAAAGCATTTAGCGGTGCCTCCCTATTCACAGAAAAATGAACCTGATATAGCGCTCCCGCAAGTAAAACATGGGGCTTAGCAAAGCTCTTTTCATTAAATGCTTTTTCCATTCTACTTGCCTCAGGAATACATTGCCTTTCTGCAGACAACATACGTTCATATTCTTTCGGCAGAATAACGCCTTTCCTTGTTCTTTTTGCTGAACGCATAGACCTTTGTCCTAATTTATCGGGATAAACTATATAATATCCCAGAGGTGTTCTCTCCCTATCCCAGCATCTAACTATAGTGAATCTTCTATCATCCGGAAGAAAATTAAATCCTCTTTCTCTACCCTTCTTCCCCCTCTTCCTTTCTCCTCCTTCTCCACCGATAGCCAGGGCGGGAAAACCTCCCATCGTTCCCCGGACAATCTCCAAGCATGAACCATCCCGTAATTTCCTTGTTTCCGTTTCATATTCAAATTTGTGCTGCGCGGCCAGCGCCTTAGGCTTTTCTTCTTCCGCTATCCTTCTCACTAACACCAACCCCTCATCATCGGCATGTTCATTACTCTGTATATGCGCCAATTCATGCCTGGCGATAGCTATACCTGCTTCGATGCCGCGTTTCAGGATAACCGGTAATGACACATGGATCCTGGTGCCTGCCCGGTTACGATGCCCGCCGGCATAGTCATCATCAATCCAGAATAATTCCGTCCCTGTTTCCGGCACAAAGAAAAACACACCTATCTCCCCAAATGCCTCTTCCGCCTCTTTTATCCTTTCGCGGAATTCCTGTAATTGCTCAAGCGTAACCTCCCCGCCCAGATATTCCACCAACGCCTCATCTGCCTCTTTTTCAATCAGATCTTTTCCTTTAAATTTTCCGGCTGAAACATGAGACTGCCTCTCTTTAGATTTCTCATCTTTATTTTCTTTTAATCTAACAACAAACCGATATGTGCCGCCAAAATAACCTTCGATAGCATGCAGTTCCTGGGTGAAATCTGCCACAAATTCATTGCCTCTGGCAAAATACATTTCATAGAATCCCACCACCTCTTTTTCCGCTCTGAACTTAACCTCTCCTATTCCTTTTTCAGCTAAAGCTTTAAATACCTGATCTAAAAGAGCAGTTCCTACACCATTACCCTGTGCAGCGGACACAATAGCATTATTATCTAGATAGGCATCACGCTCACTGCCAAAGTCAATTATTTTATAAAACAAACACCCGATAAGCTTGCCGCCCTCTACTGCCAAAATCACCCTGCCTTCCCTAAGGGCCCGATAACAAATATCTTTATATTCATCGTAAGTGGTCTTTTCTATATTCTTAAATGCCGTATTCCTTATATTGATTATGCTCCTAATTAAATACTCAACCGCAATATCCGACATATCTTCCATTAATGCTGCGGAATTACAAATCTTAATTTCCGCGCCAGTTACAACTCCAGGCTCTTTCCTCTCTGTTATCTCTTTAAGTTCCTCTTGCCCCAATATCCCATTTAAACCAATATATTGCCTCTCCAGCTGTTTATCCAGCTCTTCATGCCCGGATTCACATATCGTCCCACAGGAACGGTTTGGATCTTCAGGCTGCCTTTTCTTTTCCGCGTTTTTCCCGGCAGTCTCCGGGTCGAGTCTCTTCTTTCTTTGAATCGCTCCACTAACCGCATGCCATTGCTCTAAACTTTCCCGCCAAACAGGTATTTGTTCCCTTAATTCATCTACCGCTCTCCTAGCTGAGACAACAAATTGCTGATTTACTAAAACCTCTGCCTGTTCAATAAACTCATCAATAAATTCCCTTGCCCAAACCAGATCCTCACCATATTCAGCGAAAGCTGGATGATCTAATAAATTCCTGACCTTCTTAGCTTCCCTCTCCGCCAGCAACAACCTAGTTATAACATCAACAACAATATCCATGACAGAATCTCCATCCTCAATTCTGCTGGCCGCATCACCTTGTTCATCGACAGAGAATTCCAATAAACCTCTTTCTCTTGCCCCATCGATCTTTCTCTCAAACCACAATTTCATCGCCACTATATCAACACTGGCTGTTAAATAGGTTGGCAGGTATGCAGTAAGCAATGGAGCTTTTAGGGCATTTCTATTATGAATTACAGGAAGTTTAATCTGCCAGATACTATCTCTAAAATAACGCAAAAAATACTCATAATAGAGATCTCCGCCCAAAGGCACATTTACAACAGGAGCCAATGCTAAAAGACCAGACCTAATAACAAAGCCCGTTCCAAAGGGCGAACGTTTTCCGCGACCCAAAATGGTGGCTTCTCCTTTATGCAATTTCCTGACAATACTAATCTTACCTCTTTTTACATTCTCCAGCTCCCCAAACATCCTCCGAAATATATCCTGCCACGACAGCACCGGCAGATCTCCTTCCATTTGATAGCCCTTCTGCCATAACCTTCGCGCATCAACTAATCTCTCTCCTTCTATCGCCATTTGGAGGAATGCCCTAAAAGACATGAAAAATTCTTTTAAGCCACGAAAAGAATTTGCCAAGTCACCATTAAGGGCCGAGGCAAGAATATTAACTTCGGGATTGTCAAAGGCCCTGCTTAAATAATGAAATGTATGAACAATCTTCCGTTTTCTCTTTCCGTTATCCCCTCTAAGCAAAGCACCGATTTCCACATCCTGATCGAAAAACATAACCAGTGTATTTTTATCTTCCGGATCCACTTCTGTCTGCAGCCACAATAAAGCCGCATTCATACTGCCGCAAAATCCAGTTCCGGCAAGATCTTCCGGCTGCCGCACCTCACCAGAGCAATAGACATATTTCTCTGCCACATTTATACCGCTAGCCTGTTCTACCTCCCTGACTACCTTTAACTGTTCCGCCAGGGAAACATACCGGAACCGCCAATCTTCCCGCCCTAGTTCCCCGATCCTTTTATTCCAATACGCAACTGCCTTTTCATTTAATTTTCTTTCTTCGGGATCATCACTATGTTCAACAACACATACTTCTACTCCTTTTCCATAAGCAAAAACATTCAACTCCTCATAAATACTTTCCAGAAGAGTATTCAAACTTGCCGCATCATTATAGACATTCACAGCTATCTTGAAATTCTTCCTCTTATCTCTTCTGCCAGACTTCTTTAGTGCTAGCTCCCATTTTTTTGCCGCAGACTGATACTCGGCAATTAATTCTTCCGGATAATCTTCCTGAAACATTCTCGCCTCTAATCTCTTCAGATATCTCGCCTGGAAATGTCTTCTTAAACGTTCCTGTCGTAATCCTGATTCGGCAGAAAGTTTGAAATTGTTTGCTCTACCTCGGCCGGCCCACGCCGCATCCTGGCACAGCAATACTATTACCAATATAAAGACTATTAGTTTTAGCCAGCTTGTGTGTTTTTTTGAGATGTTTGTCTGCATTTGTTTCTTTTTATGGATAGAATTACCTGATGGTAAAATAATTGGCGCCGCAGACTGTATTTGTCAAGGCACAGTTTATTGCTATAAGATATGCAATATTTATGCCAAAAACAGCATATTGGACAAGTCTTTGCAAAGCAGAGATTAACGATGGGGATTTATGTTTATTTAACAATAATATTATAATTATATATTAACTAATCATCATAAAAATATGATTATATTGTCCAGCCATTGACAAAGGGAGAGTCATCAGCTATATTTTAATATGAAGAACTCGACAAGGGTAAAGGGGCAAAAATCTTTTTCTGTCTTGATATATATTTGCATTTCTATTTTGTTTTGTCTAAACCAACAAGCGCTACCTCAAACTCATTGTCTAGCGCCAAAAACACCATTTTCCGGCCGCCAACAAAAGAGGCAAACAACAATTCCCTTCCCGTCCGCACCACAACCGGCCCACCAACCAAATCCCTGTATGCCGGCATACAATTACAACCAAGCACAACAATTGTTCAGAGATTTAATTAACCAATGCACTGATCTGGATCAAAACAGCATCATTCCTAACTTAGAAATCGCCGGGCCGCAAGAAATAGCATTTATCAATGAAAACAATATGTATCTTTCCCTGCATCCCAATCAAGAATCTCCATCATTGGCTACTACTCAATGCAAGCGTGAGCTCCTTCAGCTGTTACCACCATGCGGCTTGAAAGCTCGTTTTGGTGATGCTGTTTATTATTTTTCTCTTCCCTACTATATTCGGCATAAAAGTAGAACAATTCAACAGATACTAGCAGGAGAGACACCACGGCCGGCATTTGTAGCTTATGTCAGAAGATTTGATCCGACTCTGAATACTGAGGTAGTTTATGTCAGAAGCATCTACCGGAGCAATTCTGAAGGACCTTCCTGGCGGGTGGCCACAGACAGGCTGCCAGAAGAACCAAAGACCTGGATTGGTAAACCGCGAAAATCTTATCATCTTCAGGACAACCCCAGCGGCGAATACACCGCTGATTACCCAATAGAGCTTGATCCACTATTGAATACTATTTTCGCGGAATTAAAGGAATATCGTGATGCGCCTACGATGCTGGAGGCCGGTCCCTATTTTTATCACATCTTGAGCCCTTCTCACAAACTGGAAATTAATGGAAATAATGTTCACATTGAATCAGAAACATTCTGGTTTGAAAAGCTAAAGATTCTTAAAAACGACCGCCGAGCCACATTGGGCGAATTCAGGGATCCTAATGACCCGGCAAGTTTTGAATTCAATGATCCGGCTTCCGCGCCTGATTTTGACAAGGGATTGGTGCTGAATTATCCGGCAGAAACACCGCTTTACGGAAAAATTAATTCTTTCATTTTTATTTCGCGGAACAGGGAAATTCTTTATACATTAAATATCGCCAGGACTAGCGCTAATTCTCAGGGATATGTCTCTTGGATAGGAAAAATTCAGCCAACTAACTATGGTGGAGTACACCGCTATGGTGTTAAACGAAAAGATATCTATGTTCCGGAAAAGTTATTGTTTCCCGGGGCTGAATATCACTACACCGATTCTCAGGGAAACTTAGTCAGCTTATTTCCCAAAATACGCGGCCGCTATCCTCATGCGGGAGATCGTATTTATACCGCGGGGATGGACCCCTGCTACTGTGATGCCTCACGCTGGACCCACAAACTACCACCCCTCAGGGGATTTTTGGAATTTATCGCACAAACCCAACAAGGGAGGAGAATTACTAAAGAACGCCATGTAACCCAGGAGCTATATCGGATGAGAAAATCACCAGCACTCCTGGACCTTCCTGAAATTACCTTAACAAAGCCGCTTGACGATGCCCTCAGCGCTTCCCCTGTGAGCATGCTACATACACTGGAATCCTACCGGGAGCAGCCGGAACTCTTTAGCCAAGGCGTGCGGGAACTTTTTAATGATGAGGTACTGAAGGAAGAATACCAAAGTCAGATTGTCGACTTTGCCCGTAGTAAACCAGATGTAT
>CAZIXI010000071.1:546-13285 GCA_964543115.1 uncultured bacterium | reverse complement strand
ACTATATTTAAGTTAGTTGACCCGGATGATGATAGGTTTTTCATAAGTGCTGTATATACCAAATCTGTTAAAGCTATCTTTGTTACAATTATTACAAGAATCACTGATCTGGAAGGTACTGTACTGGAAAAATCAAAAAACCTTAGCGGTAGAGAACTTTTTGATAGAATGATGCAATATTTTTCAAATTTTGAAATCACAAATATCGTTGGTGACTGGCGTTCAGGAGAAGGGAAAGAAAGCAATTTAGTTATTTTTAATAAATGCATCCGGAAAGGATTTTCCCATGAAAATGCTGCCTTAGAAACCTGGACCGGGAAACAGGCACAAAGATATGGTTTTAATACAGTTAGGGTTGTTAGTGTTGAGGGTGAGTTTGGCAAACATTCACGGGTTTTTGTTCATTTTTTAAAAAAGAAACCTCAAGAGGCACCTGAATTAACTGCTGTATAGGAGAATAGCACATATAGAAGAGCAAATTGGAACAACAGCACAAAAGAACAGATAATATAAAATAAATAAACATCTAACCAGGCGCTTCAGCGAATGGCGGGGACGCCATCGCTGAGCTTAAATGTTAGATGGAAATAATAATATGAAAGCAATCAGAATAACAATATACACATTTATTTTTTGTTTATTATTGTCGGAAAGTTCTTATGCTCTTTCCCCTTCAAGCGGAATGGTAAATCAAGAATCTTCTCGAACTGGGCATAGCAGTTCCGATTTATCAACTAAAGCGGAAGAACCAAAGGATAAAGTTCAAGAAACAATTCTTGGCACACCTACGTACCTTTCTGTCCCTAAAAAAGATATTAGAGGCAAGATAGTTGCAATGCGTGAAAATTACAATGTTAAAATTGAGCATGGTAAGGTTCTTGATAGAACGAGGTTAGAAAAAACCGCAGAAGATATTAACTGGGTTTTGAAAAATGGCGGAACTCCAGTTATTTGGGGGCATAATGGGCGTAAAACTAAAGGCGATCTTATTGACTTCGACTCAACAGACGGAAAAATCGTTTTAGCTGAATTAGCTAAGATTTTACAGGAAAAATACGGAGAAGAGTTGCATTATTGTGATGGGGTAATAACAGAAAAAGGAATCGATCCCCAAATGGCAGTGTTTATAAAAGGTAAAGCAAATGTATTAAATAATATAAGAGTACATGATGATTTTGCAAAAGATTCTTTTGCTGAGTATTTTTGCAGAATTTTTGCAGGTAAAGATATTTCTACATTCATGTGTGGAGCATTTGGAGATATTGCATCAAAAGGACCAAGTATGCATCAAACATTTCTAAAATTGTTTAAACAAGTTGTTTGGGCTCCATCGATAGTTCCAGAATTAAAGGATATGGAAGATATTAAAGAAATAAAACTAATTCATTTTGCTGGGAACAAACTAGATAAATCTGAAACACTTACAAAACTGTTTGAAACAATGAATCTTGGAGGAACAATTATTCTGGGGAGTGCAGTTACAGCTTTTTTAAAATATGATGCAAGAGGGAAAATGTTTTTCGATGAAGAAATCAGTAAGCTAGAGAATGTAAATATTTTGTATCCTGGAGATAAAGCTTCACCGGATTGCTATAATATAGCTATTCCTGATGTTGAATTATTACCAATTACTGTTGATGGAGCGCAAACACAAGGTTATGCTGATATTTCTGAAGAGTCATGTAAATGGTTTATCGAAGAATTTATTAATAAACTAGAACCTGGTGAGAGGGTACTCTTTAATGGAATTGTAAGCTGGAGGGAACAAGGATATATTGATACAACTAAACGAATAGTTGAATCTATTGCAGAAAAGGTAAAAAATGGTACTTCCATATATCTAATTGGTGGTGATGGCCCTGCAAATTTCAGAGAATTCTCTAAAGAAATACTAAGAGATTTGCCAGGAAAATTATATAGTGAAAGAATTAAAACATTTTCTGGAGGAGGTGTTCCTTTACATTATGTTGCTATAGGGCTAAAAAAATTAGTTATTGCTAATGCCATGATGATGAGAAACAAAGAATTAGTGAATGAAAGAGGGGCAAATCTCGACTTGACTACAAGTTTGTAGCAAAGGAATGTTTATTAATGAAAAAAACATCTATCAAATCAATGCAGCGAACCTGTGCCACGCGAAAAAACACGCGTGTCACAGGTCGCTGATTTCTATGTTAGCATCATTACACATCTTCTCCAATTATCGAAAGCCTGCAAAAAAAGAAAGATTTCGGAAAAAGCATTTTTTATGATAATATAGTTGTAATTATAAAATCTATACTATGACAATGGATGAAATGAAATATCTTTACGAGCTTTTTGAACTTATGCCGCGGTGCGGTCCGGGGGCCGCTGAATCTACCCGGCGGGCATTTTCTCTCTGCACCGCCCTGCCGGAAAAGCCCTACATCCTTGATATCGGCTGCGGGAACGGGACACCAACAATAGAACTGGCCCGTCTTACTAAGGGGAAAATAATAGCTTTGGATAATCATCAGCCATTCTTGAATATATTGGCCAAGCAGGCCCAGGCGGCCGGCGTAAATGACCATATCAGCACTAAGTGCCAATCTATGTTAGAAATGGATTTTCAGGATAACACCTTTGACCTCATCTGGTCAGAGGGAGCATTATATTTTATGGGATTTGCGGAAGGATTGAGAAAATGTTATCAACTGCTAAAAAGGAGCGGATATGCAGCTGTTTCAGAGGCCGTTTATTTAAAACCGGATATTCCCGCGCCAGTTAAAAAGCTCTGGGAGGGCGAATACTCAACCATTTCCTCAATCGACAACAAACTGGTTGATGTTAAAAAAGCAGGTTTCCAGCTACTTAGTCATTTCACCCTGCCCAAATCTGCCTGGTTAAACAATTTCTATTATCCCATGGAAAAGATTTTGGCACCTCTAAAAGAAAAATACAAAGATAATAAAACTGCCCTAGATTTTTTCCAGACAAATGATTTTGAAATAGATGTTTACAAAAAATATTCCGATTATTATGGTTATGAGTTTTTTATTATGCAAAAGAAATAAGAAAAGGAAGAAAAGAGGGAGAAAAGGAGAAAAGGGGTCACACCTATTTATTTCAAAGAGAAAATAGTCTTTTTGGATAAATGTAGAAATAAATAGGTGTGACCCCTTTTCTTCTCAATATTTAAAATTGCGGAGGGCGAGGGACTTGAACCCCCAATCCCGCAAGCGGGACGCCTGATTTCAAGTCAGGTGCCTTGCCAATTAGACTAGCCCTCCTGATAGAAATTAAAATTACGTGATCTTCTCTAACCCATCCATATACGGCCGCAAAACTTCCGGGATAATAACACTGCCGTCTGCCTGCTGATAATGTTCCAGCAGGCAAACAAATGCCCGCGGCAGCGCTACCCCGGAACCATTAAGCGTGTGCACGTATTGGGCCTTTCCTTCCTTTGTTTTATAACGGATCCCGGCCCGGCGGGCCTGGAAATCCCCGAAGGTAGAACAGCTGGAACATTCCAGGTACTTGCCCTGCCCCGGCGCCCAGACTTCAATATCATAGCATTTGGCTGCCGCAAAACTTATATCTCCCGTACAAAGGGCCAATACCCGATACGGTAAGCCTAAGAGCTGAAATACCTTTTCGGCATTGGCGGTCAGTGACTCCAGTTCTTCCGCGGAAGAGTCTGGTTGGACAAATTTAACTAGTTCTACCTTGTTAAACTGATGGATACGGATAATTCCCCTGGTGTCTTTGCCGTATGACCCGGCCTCGCGCCGGAAACAGGCACTGAAGGCGGCGTATTTTATCGGCAGCATCTTTTCATTCAAGATCTCTTCCCGGTGAATATTTGTTACCGGCACCTCGGCCGTGGGCACCAAAAACAAATCATCCTTTTCTACCAGATACATGTCTTCTTCCAGTTTGGGCAGCTGGCCGGTACCGGTCATGCACTTGCGGCTGGCCAGATAGGGCGGCAGCACCTCCAGATAACCGTGCTCTTTTGTGTGCAGATCCAGCATGAAATTTATCATTGCCCGTTCCAGGCGCGCGCCCGGGCCGGTGGCCAGCGAGAAACCGCTGCCGGCAATCTTCCGCGCCCGTTTAAGATCAAGCAATTTAAGGTTCTCGGCGATATCCCAATGCGGTAACGGTTTAAAATCAAATTTCTTTTTTTCTCCCCATTCCCTGACCACCTGGTTAGCGCTGGGATCCGCGCCCACGGGAGTAGTTTTATCGGGAATATTGGGCACGGTATAAATGATGACACTTAACGCCTGATTTACTTTTTCCAGCTTGTCGTCAAATTCCCGGATACGCTGGTTTACACTGCGCATATATTCTTTTTTATCGCCGATAGCCTCGCCCTTTGATTTCATTCTGCCGATTTCTTTGGAAATTTTATTGCGTTCATGCTTAAGTATTTCTACCTGCTGGAGGATATTGCGCCGGTCATTATCCAATGACAAGAGCTTATCAATATCACAGGTTGTGTTCCGGTCCTTAACCGCCTGTTTCACTAACTCCGCGTTTTCCCTGATAAATTTTAAATCCAGCATAACACCTCTTTAGCTTGTAGCTTCTTAGCTTCTTAGCTTCTTAGCTTATTAGTTTGTAGGTTGTAGGTTTTATTGGAAAATAAAAAGCAAATTATTACGATTATTACTACAAGCTAATAAGCTACAAGCTAACAAATGTCCTTACCCTTTTATCACACCCAACGGCCGCATGCGGGCCACCTTCCTGGCCAGTCCGGCATTATGCACAACATTAACAACATCATTAACGTTTTTGTAGGCCGCCGGCGCCTCTTCCAGAAAGCCTTTCCTATCTCGCGAGATAACAACAATCCCTTTTTGTTTAAGTTCATTTTGCACCTTACCATAATCCAACTGACGTGAGGCCTTTGAGCGGCTCATCATCCGGCCGGCGCCATGACAAACAGAACCAAAGGTCTGTTCCAGGGCTAATTGGGTACCCACCAAAACATAGGAATTAGTGCCCATATCCCCGGGGATAATCACCGGCTGGCCAACTCGCTGATAATTTTTCGGCAGTACCGGATGCCCCTTTGGAAAGGCCCGGGTGGCCCCTTTCCGGTGAACAAATAATCTCTTTCTTTTGCCGTTTATTTCATATTCTTCAAATTTACCGATATTATGGGCAACATCATACACCAGCCTCATCCCTAAATCATTCGGGCCTCTGCCCAACACCTTTTCAAACGTCATCCTCGCCAGATGCATGAGGCATTGCCGGTTGTTCCAGGCATAGTTGGCGGCACAACTCATTTCGGCAAGATAACGTTCTCCTTCAGGGCTGCCCAGCGGCGCGCAAACAAGCTGCCGGTCCGGTAAGTTTATTCCGTACCTTTTGGGAATCCCGCTTAAATAACGCAGGCTATCGTCACAGACCTGATAACCAAAACCGCGGGAACCGGAATGAATCATCAAGGTAATCTGCCCTTTAAAAACACCAAAAACTTGAGCAACAGCGGCATCGTATACTTCTTCTACCAACTGCACTTCAGTAAAATGATTACCGCTGCCTAATGTCCCGGCCTGCGGCAGTCCCCGTTCCAGCGCCCGGGGACTTAATGTTGAAGGATCAGCATCTGTCAGGCATCCTCTCTGCTCAGTATACTCAAGATCTTCTGCCTCACCATAACCATTTTCTACCGCCCAGCGAGACCCTTTTTTTACTAATTGCTCTAACTGTCCCCTGCTTAATCTTATCCGCCCGCTTTTCCCCACTCCACAAGGCACATTATTAAATAAGGCCTGGATCAATTTGTCTATTTTCGGCCGAACATCGGGCAGGGTCAAATTAGACCTGATTAATCTGACCCCGCAATTTATGTCATAGCCTATCAAACCTGGAGTAACTACACCGCCAGATTCCGGGTCAGTGGCAGCAACACCACCGATCGGCGCTCCGTACCCCCAATGGATATCCGGCATGGCCAGAGAATAGTTAACAATCCCCGGTAAAAAAGCCACATTGGCTACTTGTTCCGGCGCGTTATCTGAGAGGATCTGGGGCAGCATCTTTTCGTCAGCATAAATAAGGCCCGGGACCCGCATCCCCTGTTTGTAACCTTTGGGAATCTGCCAGCGGTAATTATCAATTTTTTGTATTTGAAATTTTTCCGTGATAGACATATTTAAACATCCAATATTACCTCAGCCCGGTAACTGCCGGACTTCCTGCTGATAGAAAGCCCATGATACGTTGCCGCCTTAATCTCCATAGCAACCGGACAGGCCCGGGAGCGTTTCTTGAAATCTATTTCCGCTAAAAGAAAATCATCCGCTAATTCAGCTATTTTCATCGCTGCCGGGAACAGGTCCTTAGTAAAAAAATAAAAAATGAATTCGTTTAACCAATAGACAAGCAGTTCTTCCTGAGTAGGCGCCGATAATTCTATTTTTTTAAGTCGGGGCGGAGGCGGAAAAGGCAGCGGCTGATCGCAAATCGTTAACTGCGGGGCAATAAGATGAAAAAGACCGTGGACGGCATTAATAAACAGATCCGGCAGGGTAGCAGCAAAAATTCTGAGACCAATATCTGCTGTATGCTCAATTATTTCAAACGGTCTTTCTGCCATTCCGCTATTCTTCTTCCGGCATGATCACGGTAACCGCTTCAAGTTTTTCATCTTTGGCCATGGTAATTACCCGTACTCCCTGGGTGGCCCGGCCAATTACGGAAATCCCGTTTACACTCAAACGAATCATTTTCCCATTACTGGAAATAAGCACAATCTCATCATCTTCCAGGATCTTACATGTTTCCACAACCGGCCCGTTCCGATTGGTCACTTTAATCCCGATTATTCCCTTCCCCCCGCGGCTCTGCAGGCGATAATCATCAAATTTAGAGCGTTTACCATAACCCTGTTCGGTAACCACTAATAAAGTCGCCCGGTCCTCTATCCTAGTCAGGCTAACCACTTCATCCTTGGCCCCCAGTTTCATTCCCCGTACACCGCGCGTCGCCCTGCCCATCGGCCGGCAATCACTTTCCTTAAAGCGGATGGATTTACCGTTTTTACTGAATAAAATAACCTCATCCGTGCCGGAAGTTAGCTCCACACCAATCAGGCGATCACTTTTCTCTATCTTGATCCCGATAATTCCGCCGCTCCGGGGATTGCTGAATTCCTTCAGCTCAGTTTTTTTAACATAGCCCTGGGCCGAGGCCATCAGCAGATTAAGTTTCTTATTAAAATCTTCTACCCTAACCATCGCGGCAATTTTGGCATCGGAGGCAAGATTAAGCAGATTAATAATCGGGCGGCCCTTAGCCAGCCGGCCGCCTTGTGGAATCTCATAAACCTTGAGCCAATGAACCTGTCCCTGTTCGGTAAAAAAGAGAATATAATCATGTGTACTGGCGGTAAACAGATGTTCCACATAATCTTCATCTTTAACTTCCATCCCGGAAACACCCTTACCTCCCCTTCGCTGCGGTTTATAGGTAGTTACCGGGACCCGTTTGATATACCCCCGGTGACTGATGGTAATCAAACACCCTTCCTTGGCAATCAGGTCCTCTACGGTTACATCTTCCGCCCGGGCGACAATTTCCGTGCGGCGGTTATCGCCGTATTTTTCTACCAGTTCGGTCAATTCATCTTTAATGATCCCGAGAATTTTCTGTTCACTGGCCAGGATCGCCTTTAAGGCGGCAATCTTCTTAATCAGTTCCAAATACTCCTGTTTGATTTTATTCTGTTCCAAACCGGTCAGGCGGTAGAGGCGCATATCCAGAATAGCATTGGCCTGAATCTCGGAGAGCTTAAAAGTAGACATTAATTTTAATTTTGCTTCCTCCCGGCTCTTGGATTTCTTAATAATAGCAACGATCTTATCTATGTTAGCCAGGGCAATCTTGAATCCTTCCAGGATATGGGCCCGGGCCTCGGCCTTCTCTAACTCATATTTTGTCCGCCGGTAAACAACCTCTTTGCGGTGATCAATATAGCACTGCAGCATGGAGCGTAAGTCCATTACAACCGGCCGGCCATGATCCAGCGCCAGCATAATGGCACCAAAGGTATCTTCCATTTGTGTGTGCTTAAATAATTTATTAAGAATAATCTTGGCATTAACGCCCCGGCGCAGCTCGACAATAACCCGTAATCCTTCCTTATCTGACTCGTCACGGATATCCGTAATCCCATCCACCCTTTTCGTCTGTACCAATTTAGCGATATTGGTAATCAGATTTGATTTATTGACCATATAGGGAATCTCGGTAATCACTATACATTCCTTACCGCTGCGCCCCGGCTCAATCCCCGCCCGGGCCCGGACCTTGATCCTGCCCTTACCCGTAAGATACATCGATTTAACCTCATCTAATCCATAAATAACCCCGCCAGTGGGAAAGTCCGGCCCTTTTACATATTTCATTAGTTTATCCGACTTCAGGTGAGGATCATCGATCAGGGCCTTAGTGGCATTCACTACTTCCCCCAGATTATGGGGCGGAATATTTGTGGCCATGCCAACCGCGATTCCGCTGGAACCATTAATCAGCAGGTTAGGCATCTTCCCCGGCAGGATCGTCGGTTCCTTCAGTGACTCATCAAAATTCGGCCGAAAATCCACTGTCTGTTTATCGATATCGTCCAGGATCTCTTCGGCCACCCGGTCCATCCGTGCTTCTGTATACCTCATAGCTGCTGCTGGATCACCGTCGACGGAATTATGGACAAAAACACCACAGGCCAAAGCAAAATTATGTGTACCATCTACTGTTAAGTCATATACATCTTCTCTTTCTTTAAGAAAGGTAACTGACTTCACCTTATGATTTTTTCTATTCCCTGCTTCATTCAACATCTCCTGAAAATCAGAAAAATAACTCAGTGCTTTCTGAATATTAGGCACACCATCATTCCTTTGATCTTGCCAACGGATCCTTTGAATATTTTCAGGATTGTTATTTAATTTATTAAAATCCCTATGGTGTCTAATCTTACCCGCATTCCTCTTGTAAATAGCATTTTTCATATTCCAGGCATCAGACAAATGATGAGAAAATTCCCATTCATTTTTCATCGGCTGCAAAATAATCTCATATCCCTTTAGATTCCGATCATTCTCTCCGCCGTAAATTTCCGTATATAGAGGCATTAAAGAATCACCTGATTGTAAATCTTTAGCTTTCTTATAAGCCCCATTTCTTAACATAAATGGATGATCTAAAGTACACCTTATCGCTTTATTATTATCCAAAAGAATTTTAACGAGTTTCTCTCTTGTTTTTGTTAATCTAGGCTTCCTAATCTTTGCGATCTCAACTTTTTGTGTAGCATGATTATAAGAAAAGGTGTAGTTAGTCTTGCCTTTTTTATCTTCTGCTATCAATTCACCGAAATTAAGGCTTCTTCCATCTGCAAGTCTTACCTTTGTTTCCTTTGTAAAACAGCCGAAATTTCCTTGACCGTCAATTAATGGATAGCACAGTGAAAAATCCTGCACCATCCGCACCAGGGCATCGTAGACCGCCATATCACCGTGCGGATGGAATTTCCCGAGCGTTTCACCAACAATACGGGCACATTTCTTGTAGGGCTTATTATGTTCCAGGCTCAACTCCTGCATCGCGAAAAGAATACGCCGGTGTACTGGTTTAAGGCCGTCCCGGGCGTCCGGCAGGGCGCGGCCGACAATAACACTCATTGAATAATCAATATAAGAGGTCCGCATCTCATCTTCGAGAGCTACCGGCACTATTTTTTCACCTTTTGTATACAATTGTTCCTCCTTGTTGGAATTAAAGAAAAAAAGATGTAAAGAAATAAAGAGGTAAAGATTTAGTTATCTCTCGTTATACCTTATCTCCATAATTATGGCTTCCTTATTTCTTTACTTCTTTGTTTCTTTGCTTCTTTATTTCTGGCTTCTAAATATCCAAATTTTTCACTTCATGCGCGTGCTCACTGATAAAAGCACGCCTTGGTTCAACCTGATCCCCCATCAACACGGTAAATATTTCATCGGCCTCAACGGCATCTTCCAGAGTAATCTGGGAAAGCGTACGCCGGGCGGGATCCATTGTCGTTTCCCACAATTGGGTAGGATTCATTTCGCCCAGCCCCTTATAACGTTGAATATTCAATCCTGCCCGGCCCACTTCCTTAACATGTTTCAGCACTGCCGGCAGTGAAAATACCTTTTTCTTATCATCTTCCTCAACTATCTCAAATATGGCCTTCTGCCCAGGAAGATAACTCTCTAAATCCAAACCAAATTTATCCAGTTTCCCGGCTAATTCATTAATTTCATGGGACTCATAAATCTCGGTTACCTTAATCTCGCCGCCGTTACCTTCATCAATATCCACCTCTTTTCCTTTTCCTGTTGACTCTCCGGTAATCACAGCCAGTTCCTTATCGGAATAGGCGTAGAGAACCTTTTTCTCAATCCGCGCAAGATATAAGGGAAATTTCCCGCTTTTCTTTTGCCGGTTGGCCAGCAGATCATTAAACTCTATCCCCTTACGGTGCAGGCGCCCGACAATTCCCGTTAACTGCTCCAGCACATCCAACAATGATCGAAACTGCTTATCCGTAAACTTTTTCCTGCCCGGCAATCTCAGCAACTCCAGATCTTCGCTTCCCCAATCTAATATTAAAGAATTAAACTGCTCATCGTTTTCTATGTAGAGCTCTTTCTTCTTCCCCTTAACCTTGTAAAGCGGTGGCTGGGCAATATAGATATGCCCCTTTTCCACCAGCTGCAGCATCTGCCGGTAAAAGAAGGTAAGCAGCAAAGTCCTGATATGGCTCCCGTCAACGTCCGCGTCACACATGATAATTACTTTGTTATACCGCAGTTTCTCCAGATTAAAATCCTGACTGCCGATACCGGCACCAATTGCCTGCACCATCGTTTTTATTTCTTCATTGCTAAGCACCTTATCTATCCGGGCCTTTTCCACATTAAGGATCTTTCCTTTAACCGGCAGAATAGCCTGAAATTTCCTGTCCCGTCCCTGTTTGGCACTATTATGCACAAACACCCCACAACTCAGAGCAAAATTATGGGTATGGGGCACCTCCATGTCATATACATCAACTTCGTCAGTTAAAAACTCAACGTCAGCAATCCTATGATTATAATTTTTCACAGCTTCGCACAAGCCATCTTCCTTATTATCAAAAAATCTATCAAGCAAGGTAGACATCTTAAGTAAATTAGTATTCCTCTTAGAAAGAGATTTCCTCTCCTGCTCATAATTATCAATACTGCCATATTTTCCATACACAGATTTTAAGAATTTCATACTACTATGAAAATATGTTTGATCATAAGCAATCTTCCTTCTCTCCCTAAATTGTCTCGTCCATTGCTCCCTCGTCTTTTGCCTGCGCCAATCTACGAGGTCGGCATCACTCCATTGTTCTTTTGCTTTTTTCGATAAACGATAGCGCTCACCAGGATAAGCCTGAAAATAATCTTTGACTCTATTTGCCTGTTTTTGTCTATTCTCGGGTCGGGACCAATACTTATCTCTGGCCCTAAAAAGAATCTTTAAGGACATTTTTCTATAAGCTTTGTTATTATTGTAAAACTCCATAAACCTTTCTAGCATATAATGTTTATAAGATTGGTCTTCCCACTGACGTTTAGCTTTAGAGCTAAGAAACTCACCATAATTCTCCTTTATCACTCGCGATATTCTCTTACGGTAATCCTTGTCTCTCTTAATCCTGTTGCATTTTTCTATCGTGTCTCTTCGGTGGAGCGTTCTTCCAACATGTTTCCTGTGCAATTCAAGATGCTCCTCTTTATTTAATCTCACTATATTACTCGGATTATTATTCAACTTATTAAAATTAATATGATGTCTATATTGACCTTTTGTGTCAGAATAAATACTGTTTTTCAAATTATATTCATCCGCAAGAAGATGCGAAAATATCCACTTACTTCGCTTCGGGCTAAAGATCATTTCATAGCCCTCTATTGTAATCCGACCACCCATTTGCGATATCTTCCTGCGAAACGGATATAAACTCATCGTCGGCTTCAAATCTTTTGCCTTAACATAAGCCCCATCTCGCAACATAAATAAATGGTCAGGAGTGCAAACTATCTCTTCTCCATTATCTAACAAGATTTTTATTACCTTAGTTTTACGCTTAGTAACCCGAGGAAACTTAAGCTCTCCTATACCTATATCTCCATCCTTTTTAACTGTATAACAAAAAAGCTTCTTACTTTCGTCCCATTCTTTTACTAATTCCTTAAATGTAATATTTCTCCCATCCGCTAGAGCCACTTTTGTATCCCCAGAAAAACATCCACCGGCAGAGTCGCCTTCCACAATATAGAGTTCGGTCAACTCCGCGTCAGTCTCGCTGCAATCGGATAATTTCCCCGGCAGACCGCTCATTTCCAGGGCACCCTTGCGTCTGGTTAGTTCACGCGCTTTCCGCGCCGCCTCCCGGGCCCGGGCGGCATTGAGCACCTTGGAAATAATCTTCCGGGCAACGGAGGGATTCTCTTCCAGAAATTCCCCTAAGGATTCATTAACAATAGAGGCAACTATACCCTCAATTTCACTGTTCCCCAATTTCGTTTTCGTCTGGCCCTCAAACTGCGGCTGGGGCACCTTAACGCTGATAACCGCGGTAATCCCCTCCCGCATATCATCACCGCTAATTCCCACATCCTTCTCCTTAACAAGTTTGGCGCTTTTGGCATAATAATTAATCGTTCTGGTCAGCGCGGACTTGAAACCGCTG
>CAZIXI010000071.1:0-512 GCA_964543115.1 uncultured bacterium | reverse complement strand
TACCGCCCTCTATATTATTAATATTATTAGCAAAACAAAATATTGTCTCCGCATAACCATCGTTATACTGCATCGCTATTTCCGCCTCAATGTTATCTTTGGTTTTATTAATATAGATTATTTTTTTATGCAGGACATTTTTCTTGCTGCTCAAGTGCTCAATAAACTGTTTTATCCCCCCTTTGTATCTAAAAACATGTTCTTTGCCACTACGCTCATCACGCAAGGTAATTTCGATTTCTTTATTTAAAAAGGCCAGCTCCCTTAACCGATTGCTCAAAATATCAAAACTGAATTCTACTTTTTCAAAAATCTCCTTATCCGGCTTGAATCTGATCTTTGTGCCGGTTTTTTTTGTCTTGCCGATAACCTGAAGTTTGGATTTAGTCAGCCCTTTCTCGTATCGCTGGTGATGTATCTTCCCTTCCCGCGTAACCTCCACTTCGAGCCACTCACTGAGGGCGTTTACTACAGAAACACCTACGCCGTGTAAACCTCCAGAGACTTTGTAT
>CAZIXI010000070.1:0-13598 GCA_964543115.1 uncultured bacterium | reverse complement strand
ATATAGATGGTAGTATTTTACAGGTTTATATACTTTTTTCTTATAAATTATATAACACCTTATAATTATATAATTATTATATATAGTATAATAAGGTAAAATCGTGTCTAAACCTTTTGAAAGGAGGGAGTTATGGCAGTAAAAGTAGGAATTAATGGTTTTGGGAGAATAGGCAGGAATGTATTTCGGGCGGCAGCAGGCCGGAATATAGAAATTGTAGCGGTAAATGATTTGCCGCAGCCCACAGAAGCATTGGCCCATTTGTTGAAATATGATTCTATTTTGGGAAAATTTTCAAGCAAGGTAGAGGCCAAAGAAGGAGCCTTAGTGGTTGATGGCAAAGAAGTTAAGGTTCTCAGTTATAAGAGCCCGGCAGAGATTCCCTGGAAGGATCTGGGCGTAGAGGTGGTGATTGAGTCTACCGGCGTTTTTCGTGACAGGCCAAAGGCCCAAATGCATTTAGATGCCGGAGCGAAAAAGGTTATTATCAGTGCCCCGGCCAAAGATGAGGATATTACCATTGTTATGGGAGTAAACAATGAAAAATATGATAAGGCTAAAGATAATATTATTTCTAATGCTTCCTGTACTACCAATTGTTTAGCTCCCCCAGCAAAGGTTCTCAGAGATAATTTCGGTATTGTGCATGGATTAATGACCACTATCCATTCTTATACCAATGACCAGCGGATTTTGGATCTGGTACATAAGGACCTACGTCGCGCGCGGGCAGCAGCGTTATCGATGATTCCCACCACTACTGGGGCGGCCAAGGCGATCGGCCTGGTTATTCCTGAACTCAAAGGTAAGATGGATGGTTTCGCGATTCGGGTTCCGACCCCAAATGTCAGTGTTGTCGACCTGGTTTGCGTGGTAGAAAAAGATACCTCAGTAGAAGAAGTTAATCAGGCGATGAAGAAAGCTGCCAATGGAGAATTGAAAGGTATCCTGGAATATTGTACCGAGCCGCTGGTTTCCAAGGATTTTAATGAAATTCCGGCTTCTTCAATTTTGGACAGTGAATTTACTAAGGTCATTGATAAGCGCCTGGTGAAACTACTTGCCTGGTATGATAATGAATGGGGATATTCTTGCCGGGTAGTTGATTTGATTGATTATATTACAAAATAATCAGTGATCAATTATCAGTGTACAGTGATTGTGAGTAAGAGGTGATTGGTAGTTTCTTGCTCATATGTAGAGAGGTGTATATATGGATAAATTGAGTATTAAGGATTTGGACTTGAAGGGGAAACGGGTATTGATGCGGGTGGATTTTAATGTTCCCCTCGCTGACGCTCGGGGCTGCCAGCAGAAGAATGTTAATGGACTGCCTCTAACGCCAGAGAAGACCGTAGCAGATGATATGCGGATTAAGGCAGCTTTGCCGACGATTAAATACGCCCTTGATCACGGTGCGGCCAGATTGGTGTTAATGAGTCATCTCGGCCGGCCCAAAGGTAAGGTGGTTGACGGCTTACGGATGGATCCGGTAGCCAATCGTTTGCAGGATTTGCTGGGTGAACCGGTAAAAAAACTTGATGATTGTGTGGGTGCGGATATAGAAAAGGAAGTAAATAACGCCTCAGAGAGAGTTATTCTCCTGGAAAATCTTCGCTTCCATGACGCAGAAACGAAAAATGATCCGCAGTTTAGTGCACAGCTGGCCAAGCTGGGTGAATTGTATGTTAACGATGCTTTTGGAACTGCTCACCGGGCGCATGCCTCTACTGAAGGAGTAACCAAATATCTGCCGGCTGCCGCCGGATTTCTGCTGCAGAAAGAGATTGAATATTTGGGTAAAGTTCTTAAGTCTCCGGAAAAGCCGTTTGTGGCTATTATGGGCGGGGCTAAGGTTTCGGATAAGGTTGGCGTATTAGAAAATTTGGTGGGCAAAGTGGCCAAGGTACTGGTTGGCGGCGGAATGGCCTATACCTTTATTAAGGCCCAGGGTGGACAGATCGGCAATTCCAAGCTGGAAGCAGACCGGATTGAGACCGCTAAGGCGATTTTGGCGGATAAGCGTGTTCAGATAGTTTTACCAACGGATCATGTCATTGCCGATAAACTGGATGCCTCCGCCGAGACCAAGGTTGTGGAAGGTGATATTCCTGATGGCTGGATTGGCTTGGATATTGGGCCCCAGAGTATTGAGTTATTTAAAAAAGAGCTGACCGGAGCCAAAACTGTCGTTTGGAACGGTCCTTTGGGATATTTTGAACTTGCGCCGTTTATGCGGGGGACAAAAGAGATTGCTCAGTTCCTGGCAGATCTTGATGCGGTGACGGTAATCGGCGGCGGTGATACGGCGGCGGCGATCCAGGAGTTAGGATTGGCCGATAAAATGAGCCATATTTCTACTGGCGGCGGCGCTTCGTTAGAGTTTTTAGAAGGGAAAGTGCTTCCAGGCATCGCGGCGCTAAAAGATAAGGTTTCGGTATGAAGATAAGGTAATTATTAGTAACCAATAGTAATCAATAAAATGGAGAATTAAATTTATGCAAAGACAACCGATTATTGCCGGAAACTGGAAGATGAATAATACGATTGCCGAGGCTATTCAATTAGTAACGGCTCTCAAACGGGAGCTTTTTGAAGAAGAGAAAGTAGAGGTAGTTGTTTGTCCTCCGGCTACGGCGCTGAGTACTGTTGCCGAGCTGCTGGAAGGCAGTCAGATTGGTTTAGGGGCGCAAAACCTTTTTTGGGAAGAAAAAGGTGCCTATACGGGAGAGCTGTCCCCGGCAATGATCAAAGAAGCGGGTTGTAAATATGTGATTATCGGGCATTCTGAGAGAAGAAAATATTTTGGCGAGACTAATGAAACGGTAAATAAAAGGATTAAAGCGGCCCTGGCTATCGGACTTAAACCGATTATCTGCGTTGGTGAGACAAAAGAACAACGGGAACAGGGCCAGACCAAAAATGTTATTAAAGATCATGTGCAGGGTGCGCTGGTTGATATCAGTGCCGAGCGGCTCCTGGAATGTATTATTGCCTATGAACCGGTTTGGGCGATTGGTACCGGAATTAATGCCACACCGGAGCAGGCAGAAGAGGTGCATGATTATATTCGTAATACTTTGCTGAAAGATAAATACGGCAGCGGTACCGCCGCGAAAATAAGAATCCAGTATGGCGGCAGCGTTAAACCGGATAATGTAAAGTCTCTTATGGCGAAGCCTGATATTGACGGTGCCCTGGTTGGCGGTGCCAGCCTAAAGGCTGATAGTTTCTCTAAGTTGGTGAAATATTATATTTAAACAATCATAATATTTGGAGGTCCAATGTACACAATGCTTATTATTTTGCATGTTATTGTTTGTATTCTTTTAGTGGCAATTGTCTTGTTACAGGTTGGCCGCGGCCGGGGAATGCTGGGTTTTCTCGGCGGCGGGGCGGCGGAATCGCTGTTTGGCAGCCGGGCGGGGGATGTTTTAACCAAAGGAACAACGGCGGTGGCCATTCTGTTTATGGTTACCTCGCTTTCCCTAGCCTATTTGTCGGTTAAGAAGGGGACGACCATCATGAAAGGTATTGGCCGGCGCGCTGTTACCGGAGAAGTAGGTGAGCAGCCGGCCGGAGAAAGCCCGCTGGTGCAGAAAGGTGCCGGGGTATTGGATAATCTTAAAGATAAGATTGCCAAAAAAATACCCAAACTGGTCAAAGGCGAAGAGGGTGCAGAGGTGGCTGCGCCGGAACAGCCGGCCGGTGAAATGCAGCCTTCTACAACAACCAAGAGTAAATTTACCTATGATGCCAAGGGTAACAAGATTGAAGATGCCCTGGTTTATGATAAAGAGGGCAAACTAGTCGGGCACAAGCAGATTACCTACGACCGTATGGGCAAGAAAATAGATGAGCAGGATTTGCCGCTGGAAGAAAAACCTGTTGAAAAACCTGCCGAAAAAACGCTTGTAGAAACACCATAGGGAATTAAACACTTTCTCCCACCACTTCTTCCGCTGCCGGGATTTCCCGCGGCTGCGGATTTTCCATGGATTTAGCAATCCGTAAAACCAACCGGGCACATTCCTGGCCGTAATAATCGCTTTGCCGGCGGGGTTTTTTCTTCAAGGCTGCCTGCCAGGTTTTTTCGTTGATCCATAAACGCAGATAATCCTTGGCCCGTCCGATGGCGGTAGTGAACATGTGCTGGCCAAGTTTGGAGTAAATGAAGCCAAGATTGCCATGGTCATTATTGCGCACCAGGCTGATATAGACAATCCTTCTTTCTTGTCCCTGGATTTTGTGTACGGTAGAAGAATGGATGCCGCTATTATCCGCACCTAGGGTGTAACCTTCACTAATATTCTGGCATTCCAGGTGAGCAGTTTGGGCAAAGGTTAGTTTAGCTGTTGGCCAGTGGTCGTGGAGAAACTGTGGGTATTTTTTCTCCAGCTGAGCGGCTAGCTGGGCGGCCAGGTCGGCCCGGATATCTGCGTCTTGCTGGGCCAAGATATCTTTTAAGAGCTCCTGCGGGTTATCATCGAAATGCGGTGCCAGCAGGTTGATCTTTTTAGCAATCTGGTTAATGGCCTCCTGCTGTTGAGCGGCACTGCCCTGAAAGAATAAGCTGAAATCTCCTCCGTCAGTTACGTTGCTGAGTTCGTTCATCAGGCAGTGTAGGGTCAGCAGGCGCTGGAAAAACTCGATCTGGGCCTTATAAGGAGAGATAAAGACAATATCTTCTCCGGTAAGATCAGAGATTTCGTCAAAATCAATCCCCACTTGACCGAGTATTTTACCGGCCTCATAAGGATTAAAGTATTGTCCCTTCTGGTTGTCAAGCAGTTGTTCTTTTTCACTGTCAGGGGTTCTTTCCAGGATAATCTGCTCTTTTGGCTCAACCGGCAACGGGGAGCGAATAGCTTTCATTTGTTGCCCGTCTTCTTTATAAATTGGATTAATTTCATTTACAATTAAGGGTGTTGAGCGGCGGTTTTCATCTAAAAACGGACTATGGGCGCCGTAACGGCCGTGACGGTCCTCTAGCAGGGAAGAGGCAAAAATATCCTGAACATACTGCCGGTAGATGGTTTTGTCAAAATCAATATCCTGGTAGGAATCCGCTGGGAAATAATCCCGCAGCAGCTTTAGGCCAGTATGGCCGATGCCATAGGGCGGCAGCTGTTTCTGATCACCGGCGAGGATGAGAATACCATTCTGTTTAGCTAAACGGGCGGCCAGAAGAAGTATTTCTCCCAGGCCGCACATACCGGCTTCATCACAAATAACTACATCACGATAGATGGCCTTATCCAGTTTATTCGGATCTTCTAGTTGAAGCCGCAGCTGCCGGATCACATTATCACCGCCCAATCCGCTGGTGGTGTGGGCGAATACGTTACCTTGTGTACCGACTGCGGGGAAGGAGTCACTGTCGTTGATATTGCCGGCACTTTCCGTCGTTGATTGATCAGGCAGTAATCTTTTGAGCAGCGGTTCACGGTTCCGGTACGGGCCTTCTTTTATTTGTGGGTCAATTTTATCTTCTACGCTGCCGAAACGGGCAGTTACCTCTTGGCCTGTTGTCGGCAACTCTGTTGATAGTTTTTCCAGTGCGGCTTTCAGCAGTGTATCAATAGCTACATGTGTTGGTGCGGTAAGTGACACAGCCAAGTTTTTCTTTACTAACAGGGGGAGAAGATTACTTATTGTATAGGTTTTTCCCGTTCCTCCAGGTCCCTGCAGAAAAACAATCCGGTCTACGGCATTCGGCGCGGTTAGCGCGCCGCAGATATGAGAGATAAATGCCGCTTGTGCTGTGCTAAGATTTTCCGGCAGCGGATTTGGGGACTGGTAGCGGCTGAGGGAAATTATCAGTTCCGCCAGATCCCGGGGATCATTGACTGTGGGCAGGCCCAGAAGGGCGTTAACCAGGTTGTTGGGATCGTTATTAAATTGCGGCCCGGCAACCTGAATTGGTTTTATTGTTATTTTTTTCTTTTGCGGCGCCAACCGGTCTTCCTGGTTGCTCAGGTCATGCCAGATAGATTCAAAAAGTTTTAGTTGGGCCTTAAGCGCGGTTGCCTGTTGCAGGCAGAGCAGCCCCTGTTGCTGGATTTCTTGCTTAATGATATCATCCACATCCGCTTGCGGGAAGAGATTGATATTAACACATTCTAATTCAATGCCCTCAGCGGTTACTTGTGCTATTTCAAAAGTGGGCAGGATAGCCTCTGGATCATCAAAGAGTTTATCATCTCTGGCAAAGATTATGTTTTTACCCGGATAAAAAAGACGCTGGGCCTCTGCCAGTCGGTCAGCGGGGTTCCTAATGTCTTTAAGTGTGGTGACTGCCTCTAGGGAGAGAAGGGCCCGGGTCCTGGAAATAGACTGGGGCTGCTCTTTGTAGAGGCAATAGCGGTGCCCGCCTTTCAGCGCCTCATTTTGCCTGTCTTCAGCTTCTGTTAAGAGAGTGAGCACAAGCCGCTGCACCTTTATTTTCTGCATGACCACAGCGGCCTGGCTTATTGTTTGCGCGTGAATCAGGCGCTTGTGCCTGTTGTTTATTGTGCCTGTTTGGGCGCAGTATCCCAGCAGTTCCCCGCCGACAAAGGCCAGCTGGTTAAGGGCGGTAAAGGCTGCTTCCTCAATAATAGAATGGTTGCCGCTAAAAAGCCCCTTGCTGATTTGTGGATAAAGATTTTCATAACAGTTAAAACAGAGGGTGATTGCCTTAGTGATAAAATCATTGAAATGTTTTTTCTCTTGCCGGTGCAGCGCTTCAATCTCTTCTCTCAGGGTAAACCAGTCCTTTAATTGGGGTATCTTGGCGTTAAGGATTTCTTCCATCTCTGCCGTTGCCTGGTTACAGATTTCATCCAGTCGGGCATCTAATTCCTGCAGCCGGGTAACGAGTTCTTCTTTAGTCCATGATCCGAGTTGACGAAACAGGTAACGGTAAATTTTAGAGCTTTTGTTGATAAACTGTATATCCTGAGCGATATTCTCAAAAGGCTGCTGCTTTTCCAGACGGACAATTATCTCTTCTATTCTCTTTCTGGCTTTTTCAAATCTGGTACATCTGCTTGTAATTAGCTGTTTTAAGTATGCCAATTGCTTTTGGAGGTGTACGGGTGCCTCTTCTGGCAGGGCAGTTACTTTTTCCATATTGTGTTTGGCGGTCAGGTAGTCCTGGTCATTTACTGCCTCGTGAGCCTTCAGTAAATAATCTAGCTGATCTTTTTCTTGTTGAAACTTTTGGTAGAGCAGAACAACTAGATCATGGGGTTTAGTTGGATCAGCTTTCTGTTTGGCTGTCTCGGGAACGGTTCGCCAAGGCAGATTATCAAAGGCAGATGTTAATTCGTTTTTAGATTGATTTAGCTGCTCTTTCATTGCCGCTAACTGCTGGTAATAATAAGAGAAATGATTTGATCCTTTTTGTTTAGCAGGTTTATCTATTTTGTAGAGTTCCGTTAGTTTTTCCTGCCGCTGTTGAATTAGCTCTTCCATAAAGACAAGCTGAGCAAAATCCGTTTCTACTAAGTATCTTAACAGTGCTTCTCTTCTTGCTGCCGGCATTTCTTTGTCAGGGGTAAAATCTACTAGTTCAGAGAGCTGCTGAAAATTTAGCGCGGCTAGTGTTTCTGCTTGTCCATCCCATTCTTGCGCAGCTGCGCGCGCGTGCTGGGCGATCAGTGCGCGCACACCTTCTATCTGGGTTAGTTCTTCCTGCAGATTTCCCAAGGGGAAATGCTCTTTATCGCAATCCAATTGCAGGGGGGCGGTCACAGATATTGGTTCAGTTTTCTCCGTTGGGGGATTAATCGCGGCAATTATTTCCCGGCTGGTATTCAAGGCCTCTACGAGCTGATTTTTGCGGAAGTAATATAAGGCTAGACTAGGGAGGTAAAGCCTAGTTGCTAATGAAGAACGGTCAGTTAAGATTATTTCTAGTAATTCTTTTGTCTGCGGGTAACTATCATCAAGCTGCGCTAAAGTATTTTTTGCCCAGATGAATACTGTGGAGAAGGCATTTTGATTTAACAAATTAAATAATACGCCCAGGTAGCTATCGGGTATGCCGGCCGCGACCAGCAGTTGGATGCTCTTTTCCAGCTCTGCCAAGCGATAAAGATTTGGCTCACGCAGCAGCATTTGAAACATAAATACTGAAATTACAATTTTCCAATCACGTTTTTTCCTGGCTAGTTCTGTTTTGAGTAAATGGGTGTAGTAGGAGACGTCCAAACAATTTTTATCGCCTATAATAAAATCAAAAACCGGCAGCAATTGGTTGTTTTCCCGCCAAGTAAATAAGGCGAGAAAGAAGTGAAATAGCCTGTTTGTTTCCTGGGCCAAAGTGGCTGGCCCGGATGGAAGATAGCCTGCTATGGTCCCGTCTTTTTCGGCTAACGCGCTGCGGGCATCAATTGCTTCCGGGAGAGATTGAAAACAGCGCCGCAGCCAGGTTTGGGCCAAGGCTTCAGTGTCTTGTTCCCTGACCGGATCGCTGCCCAAGTCTGGACACGTTTCTTCTCCGCGGTGTTTTTTGTACATGTAATAATAGCTGATTAATAAAGCGGTGTAAGGTTTATGTAACCGGCTCCAGTTAGTTTGTTGGTTATATAAGGAAAGCAGATAATTGAGCAGGGATATTTTCTCTTCTGGCGGAATGGAATCAAAAAAGAGCAGGAATGCCTGTAATATAAATGGGTCACCGTTAAAAACCAGGCCGAAAGGAGGTATGTCGTGCTCTTCGCGTCCTTCTCGCAGAATGGTAAAAGCCCTGCGTAATTGTTTCTGATAGCCTGAAATAAAAGCATCCACTTCTTGCTGATTAAGATTAGTGGTTGATAGGGCCTTACCAGTTTTAAGCATTGTTAGACAATTAGCTGGCGGTAGATAGGGATAGCCGTCAATTTTTTTAACTAGTAAATTAAGAATTTCGTTGGAATTCTTGATTAGTGAGGTATAATAAGTTGTGAGAACTGTTTTTAGCGACCAGACCTCAGCTTCCAGTTTATCGAATTGTTGTTTTAGATCAGTTCTTTTTATCAATTTGTTGAGTAATGACGTCAGGTTAGTGGTGAAATCATTTAAAGCGGTATCGCTAGCTGCTTGGTTTACTGGAGAATGTTTTCTCAGCAAGCGAGTTATCTCTTCCAGGATACTGATAATATATGTTGATGTGAGCATTTCCATATGTCCCTCTTGTTCGTAAGAATCTAATGTTTCCAATCCTTGCCGGATCGACGGATGTTCTCTTTCTCCCACTAAGCGGAACAATCCCGCAAAGTGCTTTAACAGCATTCTTTGCAGACTGATAAGTGAGGTTTTTTCTCTACTGCGTTTACTGATTGCCTGGAGGGATTTGGCGGCAGTTTGCAGTTCTTCCGCGTCTAATTTAAACAATTCTCCCAGGGTGATTATTGTTTTCTTTTCGGAGTCTGTCTTCGCTAGTTTTTGTACTTCTTGTAATAATTCATCCATTGTTTGTTGCTCAGCTGGTGATAAGTGTTGAGCAATAAACTTAGCAATTCCTGCTAGAAATAGGCAGCCGGTATCCGTAAAATCATCTAATACTACTGGCTGGTTTTTAAGGCTGACCAGTAGGTTCTGAGCACCGGCCAAATAGTCAGCACTTATCCTCGATCGCAGTTTTTTAGCCAGAGTAATGAATTGCTGGCATTGTTCCCTTTGTTTATCATTACTGGCCCGGTCCTGGATTGCAGATAGATCAGTAAATAAATCATCCATGCCCCTTTGGTAGATTATGCTTATTTGTTTAGATAGCTGGGTAAGTAGTGGAAGAGATTGCCTTTCTTCTACGGTGATTGTTAAACGCGGATTTTCCCTTTCTGCTAAATCTTGCAGTAAAGATGACATTTTCCTATATGTATTTTTTTCATGAGTGAATGCCGCTAGTGTCTTTTGTGTTCTTTTGATCTCTGCTTGCAGGTTTTTACTGGTTAATTCTCTGTTTATTAAATTCAATAATATTTCTAACTGCTCGTTTTCTTTTAATAAGCTAAGGGCAACCTCATTGGCCTGGGAGACATTTTTTGTTATGGCCAGATTCATGGCGGCAATGGCATATGCAGCAAATTGCAGGCAGTAGGCGTCTAATAAGGCAAAGGTTTCGGGCAGAGGGTCATTGCTAAGCTGGGTATCATCATCTTTTGTGTCGAAAGTTGCTTTTGCTAGAGTGGTTAATTCATCCCGAAGCATGGCAGTAATGAGATTTTTAAATCCTGCCGGAAAGTTGATTCTGCCCGGTCGGTCAAAAGGGGCCTGCTCGTTATAGATAATCTGGTAAAGGTAGTGTTCTAGCAAATAAGTAGTGACAGTAGAAGGCCGACGCAATAGCAGACGGCGGCTTTCTGTGCTTAGGGTATGGCTCTGGGACTTGCGCCAGTCGCTTAAGTTTGTTAGCTGAAGGATCAGCAGGGGACGTGGTATTTTAAGAAAATTAGTAAAAATATCGTTTCCCCTTTCTTTTTTATTGCAGGACTGTAGGAAAAACATATTGATAGTAGCATAGTTTTCCTCTATATAGGAGTACTGATACAGATCACCATCCTCTTGTATTGTTCCTTTTTTTATGGCAACTAGCGGTATTCTGTCGCTGATTAATGATTGGCGATAGAAATCCTGGAGAACGGCCAATATGGTTAACGAATCATCATCTTTTTCTAGTTGGGTAATTCGATCAAGTAAGCCTGAACTGGCTGGATCTTGGTGGGTAAACTGGCGGTAGATGTTTGTAAGCCGCTTGTGGAGTTTATTCCACTTAGCTAGTCCGTCAACAGAAAGATAAAAGATATCGCCATTTGTGTTTGTCTCGTATTCAATATCTAATGCCTGAAGTGCGCGCGCTAGCTTTATTCTTTCAAATTTACGCAGATCGGCAGAGCGTTCCCAGAGATTCCAATAGTCAGCATGTTCCCGTTTTGGAAACGGCGGGGTATCGGCTAGGATAAGGGCTGCTCCACTTGCTTGTTCGTTCTCAATTCCCTGTTTGCGGAATTCTACTACTGCTGCCACCATAGCGACTCCGTTGTTGTCATTAAGCTGAAGTTTGATATCTCCAAGATCAGTTGCGGCAAGTTGAGGGAAATTGTCATTGAGTTCTTTCATCTGCCGCCAGCCGTCTCCGGCATGAATGGTCAGCATCCTATCTACCTTTTGCTCAAATTTCTGCCGCTGGCTGGGGGGAAATGCCTGTTCCAGCCAGAGGCCGAAGACCTGACTGGCCGGCGCCAAAGTATGAGATGATGGTTCAGCGGGCGCTTCAAAAGAGCTGCTCAGCAAAATAATTATAAGGCAGATGCAGGTTGTTTTTTTCATTGTAGACAAAAAAAGGGCTATCTCCCTCCCCCCAGAAGGTGATAGCCCGTTAAGGCCATTTCTATATATATTTGAATTTATATTATAGTTCTTCTACATTTTATATATAACATACAGACTATATCTCGTCAATGGGATTGACAAATAATGCATATTATGCTTATATCTTGTAGCCGATTTTGCGTAGTAAGTCCTTGCGCCAGTTGATGTCTGCCTCTTTTTCGATGCCTTTGGGTTTGGCCCCGTCAATAACACCCAGACAGCCGCGGCCCTGGTCGGTTTCCGCAATAATTATCTCTACTGGATTAGCAGTGGCGCAAAAGATGCGGCAGACCTCCGGCACTTGTTTAATTTGCCTGAGGACATTAATCGGGTAGGCCTGGCGGAGAAAAATAATAAAGCAATGTCCGGCACCGATACTGAGGGCGTTTTCTTCCGCCAGTTTCTTCAGTTCCTGGTCATTGCCCTCACTGCGCACCAGGCAGGCGCCGCTGGATTCGCAGAAGGCCAGGCCGAACTTGATCTGGGGCATGGCCCCGATCAATGTTTCGTAAAGGTCTTCCACGGTTTTTATAAAGTGGCTCTGGCCGAAGATCAGGTTTACATCCTCCGGCTTGTTGATTTTAACAGTTGTTAGTTCCATACTTTACCTCCTTTGGTTTAAAACCAACAGTGTTTAAGGGGCAGCTGTTGCATAAAGGTTTCTTTCGACAATATTCTTTTCCCAGTTTTACTATTAAAGCATGGTATTCATTGAATAGTTTTGTTTTCTTGGGGAGATTGTGCATAAAGAGTTCCTGTATTTCGTTGTAGCTGGCCTGAGCGCCGAGCAGCTGGTGGCGGCTGAGCAGGCGGCGGGTATAGGCATCCACAACAAAAATTGGTTTACCGCCGGCATAAAGTAAAATGGAATCCGCTGTTTCCGGGCCGATGCCGTTTACCTGCAACAGTTGGTGACGTAATTCAGAGAGCGGCTGACGAAACAATAGGTCTAACCGGCCCTGATATTCACTGAACAGGAACTTAATGAAATTCTTTAACCGTTTACTTTTCAGATTATAGTAACCGGCGGGCCGGATGAGGCGGGCCAGCTTCTTTAAGGGGATCTTTTTCAGGCCCCTGGGCGTTAAGCAGCGTTCGCGTTTTAGATTAGAAATAGCCTTCTCAACATTCTGCCAGTTGGTATTCTGGGTGAGGATGGCGCCGATAATGATTTCAAAAGCACTGTCTCCCGGCCACCAATCTTGGGGGCCGAAGGTCCGGGATAATTGCCTGTAGATGGTTTGCAGGGTTGACCGGTGAGACTTCATTTAAATCTTTTTAAGGAAAACCGCTATCCGGCGCATTGCCTCGCGGAGATTGTCCATATTGGTTGCGTAGGCCATGCGCATAGAATACTCCGCTTTTTGGTCAAAGGCATTGCCGGGGACAACGGCCACTTTCTGTGTTTTCAGCAGCCGGTTGGCAAATTCCATACAATTTAGCCCGCTAGGGGAAATATCCGGGAAAACATAAAATGCTCCCTCCGGCATGGGGCAGGGTAGTCCCATCTGGTTCAGACTGCGGACGATAAATTGGCGGCGGCGGTTGTATTCTTTTTTCATTTCCGCTACAGCGCTTGCCCCATTTCTGATAGCTTCCACTGCCGCCATTTGGCCGGTGATGGGCGCGCAGAGCATGGTATACTGGTGGATTTTTGTCATTGCCGCGATAAGTTTCTTGGGTCCGAGGGCATAGCCGATGAGCTTGTACAGCAGGCGAGCCGCTACATTGGCGTCCCATTCGTCTCCTTCGTCCTCGTTAGCTCCGGGAGCTACCTCGCATAGATCGAAGCCCACGATCCGTCGGCCGCTAACGCATACCGCGTTCAGAATGGCTACCGCCTGTTGAAAACTCAATCCTCCGGGCACGGGTGTTCCAGTATGAGGACACAAGGCTGGGTTTAGGCCATCGATGTCGAAGCTCACGTAAACCTCAGGCGGCAGCGACGCGGCTATTTGTTGGGCGATGCGATTGAACGGTTCGCCATCGAATTGCCGCCGGGCTAACTCTGAATCAAAGTAAGTCTCCAGCCGCGGGGATGATTGGATAAGGGCATATTCTTCCTCACACAGATCGCGAACGCCTACTTGCACGAGTCGGGCAACCTCCGGAAGGTCGCGCAACACGTTATGGAAGGTCGACGCGTGGGAGAAACGAAAGCCCTGATACGCTTCTCTCAGATCGGCGTGGGCGTCGAACTGCAGTATCCCTAAGCCTGGTAAACGGGCCGCATGAGCGGCGATACAGCCGTAAGCTGTTGA
>CAZIXI010000069.1:0-13721 GCA_964543115.1 uncultured bacterium | reverse complement strand
AGAGTGTGAATTGGAACGTGATTGGACATTTGCCAAAGGCAGCGGATAATAAACCTGTTACCAAAGACAGTGAAGGAAACGAATATCCGGAAGGGCGCTGGCAGGGGTTAGTGGGAGTGGTGCAGTACCTGCGGGGCGCGGTGGACCGGCAGCGTAATAAACGGGTAATCCCGCGCATACCGGGATTCCGTACTTTTAAACGTATGTTCCGGAAAATGATCAACAGTTGGGATTCCAAATGTGTTTTTCCCGGGATGAATGAGCAGGAAAAACTCTGGGCGTGGTTTAATTCCTGTTTTGTGCAGGAGGGGACAGCAAAAGAGAAGGCCGCCTGGGAAGAGCTGTTAAAGCAGGCCTTTAAAGAATCCGGGTTGTGGTCGGATGACGGTGGCAAAGATGCAGTAGCGGAGTATCTGAATGGCGAGGATATGATCATTAGGGTAGATGAACCGGAGTGGTACCGTGAGCCGGACAGTGAGAATGCGGAGATCGACCAGATACTGGCCTATATCCAGAAAGTAACCCGGGGCAAGGGACTAAAAGACAGGTTAAATAAGCTGGCAGAACGGGTGAGGGAATTAATTGGTGAAGAAGGCAAGTGGCTTGAGTTGGATTTTCTTGAAGAGTTGGAAATTGTTTATGAATTGCGGGAGATATATCAGATAGTGAAATTAGCGCGGGAGCAGCGCGGGCTGGGTGTAAAAGCCGGTAATTATCTGGATGATGAATATAATTTTATGGAAACAAATATTCTGAAATCCATCAGGATAAAACTGGTAGGCAAAGAAGGCTGGCCGCCGAGCTTTTTTAAGCAATGTAACAACTGGCTGGAGCTGAAAGCGCTTTGGGGAGAACTGCCCGCTACCTGGGAGCGGGAATTAGATGGTTTATTAGGGAAATTAGCGGTAAACATTGATAATCAAGAATATGTAGAGAAGATGATAACTATGTTAAAAGAAGAAGTTGATAAACAGGCCGCTGTTTTTCCCGGTAAGCCCTTACATGATATTGTTGGGGAGTTGTCTTTACTGCTCAGGATGTTTGCTGTAGTTTTAAAGATGGTACAAAATAAAAAACCGCTGGTTGAGTTTTATGAGTATCTGGAAAAGGTGGTTAATAATAGTCCGTTATCCATAGCGCAGTTAAAGGAACTCGGTAATATTTCGGATATGAGCGGCCTGGAAACAATGGGCCTGCCCGGAATAGATGCCGGCAAACCGCTGGCTGAGGCGGCGGCAGAGGTGCTTAGTAAATTGGCTGAGGATAGTGAGGTAAGGGATGAGATGTTAGAGAGGTTGCAGGGATTCGTTGACGAACTACCCCGGCTTTACCGCTGGCAGGTGGTTACGGGTGCTTACGCGGAAAGCGAAAAAGAGCAGAAAGAGTATATAAAAACAGCCAAGAACCTGGATCAGATATTAAAGAAGGTAATTGATTCAATGGCGGTTACGCCGGAACAGGAAGAAGACGCGGGAATAATGGGGCAGTTAGAGAAAATAGTATCAGCAATCAGGGCCAGGCTGCCACGGAAGAAAAAAATGGTTAAACCGCTGCCGCCACCTCAGCCGAAGCCGGGGCGCAGTGACCATTTGGCGCCGGTTAACTGGCCGGTGCTGCCGGAGGATTGGCAGGAGGTAGTTAAGGGAGAGCAAAGAAAAGAAAAATGGGAAGAGGTAACGGCCCAGCTTGCTGGCCGGCCGGCTGAGGATCCGGAAACGGGTAAGATCTATCTGCCGGCGGGAGAAGAGATTTTAATCCTCAATCAGGAAGGAGATATTGTTGATAGTGTATTAATGCCGGCGGTTATTCACCAGTGTTATGTGCAGGGTGAATATGTTTTTGCGGCAACGGATGATGGTGTGTGTGTAATCAATAAAGAAACCATGTTTTTAGAAAGGACGCTCTATTCTGAGATCGCCTGTACCAGTGTCAGTGTGGACCAGGAAGCTAATAGTTATTTTGTGTATGTTAGCGGTCAAGGTACTGCCGGCAGTGTTCTTAAGTGCTGGGAAATGAGTGCTCAAGCGGAGATTAATACGCCTTTTCGTAGTCCAATGGTGCCAACCGCGATTTTTTATCAGCATAATTATATCATTGTTGCTGGCCAACGGCGGATTGTTATTGTGGATACTGAAAAAAGGGATGAACTTTCCCTGGCATATGATTCCGGTGATCTAGGTGAGGAATTTGCTGAGATCACCGATGTGGCGGTTGATGAGTGGGGATTTATTTATCTGCTGCGGGAAAATGGTCCAATTGCTGTTTTCAGCCGTAGTGGGGAATTGAATGAAGATCTTAGTTATAAACTTCTGCCGGTAGGCGAGATTTCCTTGCTGGCGGATGTAGCGCCTTGTGGGATTACTGTTTGCCAGGATGGATCACTGTTAGTTGCCAGTCTGGGGCAAGGTGAAGAGGCGGGCCGGCTTTTGCGCATACCGCGTTCTGATGTTCGGTTGCCCGTGTATTATACTAACGGGGATAAAACAAAGTGTAAGGTTTTGAAAGATATGGTTTGGCAGAATTATTTAGAAGATGAAGGGATAGAGGACACTAAGATTCTTCAGGACGTTAAGGGGTTTGTCTATTTTTGTGACGAAAAGCAAAACAAGATATATATTTTAAGGCGCAGTAAGCAGAATGCTGAGTTGAGTGATGTTTTTGCTGGGGTTCCACTGGAGTATAGTGACTTAGAAAAAGTGGCTGGCCTGATCCCTGTCGGGGAATTGTGCTATGACGATTGCCAGAGACCGAGAGCACTGGTCGTTAGAAAGAACGGTATGTTGATGATTTTGGATGGAGGCGGTGAGGTGATTGGCATTCTGCCGCAGGAACTGGCGCCTTTCATGGGTGAACGCGAACAGACAGCGGATGCGCCGGTGTATTGGCCGGTATTAAGAGAGCAGTGGGAAAACTTGATTACGAACCAGGATGTTTTACAAGAAAAATTTGGTCGTGGTGCTGGCGGGATAGCCGTTGATGGGAAAGAACGAAAAATCTATATCCCTACCGGCGGGGAAAGTATTGAAGGCCGGAACAATGTGGTGGTAGTGAATGAATACGGAATGCTTTTAGATACAGTGGATGTCGGTGAAGAAACCTATGATTGTTGTGTGACAGAAAACCATTTGTTTGTCGCCACACGTCAGGGTGTCTATGCCTATCATAAAGACACATTGGAGAGGGATGTCAATATTCCGGTGATTGGAGAGGGTTCTATGTGTGTGGGTGTAGCGGTACGGGGAGGGCCGGAAGATTATGAGGTTTTTGTTACTTCTTGGAGAGGCAGTGGTGGTTTGGTAAATAATGTGTGTCGTAAATATCACAACAGTAACAACTATTCTGCGGCAGTAATCGGAAGTAACGACCTTAAAGGTGTTCCAAGAGCCTTGCGTTTTACCAATGATGGCAAGTATCTATTAATAACTTATGAGAAGAAATTTGCATTGGTTGATCCTGATAAGTTAAAGGGAGATGTTTATGCGAGTTGTGATGATGTGGGGAAAGATGATTTTCTGGATATAACGGAAGATGAAAATGGATTTATTTATGCGGTGCGGGAATATGCTGGAGTTCAAATATTTGTGCGTAGTGAGTTAAAAAATCCCAATGATTCCCGCCGGCTCATTCTTGTTGGCGAGCTGGATATTCCCCCTGATCCAATGATGAGCCGTGATAGAATCCGTCCGGAGGGTATTGAGATTATGCCGGATGGTTCGTTATATGTAGTCAGTAAGGGTGGTGATGGACTGAGCAGTGTTTGGCGCGTGCGGCGTTCGGAACTGCCACTGCCGGAATACCGGGGCGAGGGCCGGAAGGTGGCGCCGGAGAAGTTTCGGGAAATTTCGCAAATGAGCGGCTTTGGCGTTGATCCGGTGAATGGTGATATTTTTGTGGCCATGGGGATAGAGGGTAAGGTGGCAATTTTGGATAAGAACTGGAATTTTAAGGGCGAAAAAAAGTTTATTGAATTTCCGGCAACAGAAGTGCATGATTGCTGGTTAACCAGTAAGCACCTTTTTGTGGCGACGAAAGCTGGTGTGTATGTGTATAAAAAACCATTGACTGAGGAAGACGATTATGTTTTGGATGAATCGTTTGGCGAGGACGGGATAATTGAAAAAGACGAGATCTGTGCGGGAGTAGCGGTAAATGAAATCAGTAGAGGAGCGTATTATGATTATGAGATATTTGTGAGTAATTACAACGGATGGGTGAAAAACTATAGTTGGGATAGTGAACTTGAAATATTTACTGATCCTGAAGGAGTAAGCTTAAAAGATCCGCGCCGGATGTGCTTTTTTCAGGATGGCGAAAAAGTGAAATTGGCTGTTACTTATGAAAGTAATGTAGCGGTTATTGATCCGGAGCAGATGAAGGTAGAAGCAGATTCTGGTTTTATACGAGATCTAAGCGGCGCTTGTGGCGTGGCAGTAGATAAAAGGGGATACCTATATGTAACTGGCGCAAACTCTGATCAGACACTGGTTTTTGCTGTCAGCAGAGAAGCGGATAACCGGTTGGAGTTGGTGGGGAAAATCAGCCATCCAGGGGAGTTGAAACCTATCGGGATCCGGGTAAAGAGAGAAGGGGAATTGGCAATTATCTATAGCGGGCGTGAAGCTACTGATGATGATCCTGCTGTCCCGCCTTCGGTCGTAGAAATCCCACCTGCTATAGACATTGCAAGTATGTCTGCTGATTCGGAAACAGAAGATGATGATATTTCTATTCCCTCCCAGAACAAAGCAGATCTGGAGCCGGTGTTCTGGCCGGTAGCGGCGAAAGACTGGCAGAAAAGAGTAAGTGATAACAGGGATTATTCGGGAAATATTGATCGTGTTGCTGTTGATGATGAAACAGACAAAATCTATATTTCTGAATACTCTAAGGTGCGGATTGTGACCCTGGGCGGAGAAAATGAAATTCAGGAAGAAGAGGGTATTGATCTAGGCATAACAGCCAGGAATTGTTTTGTCAGCGCGGAATATTTGTTTGTGGCCACTGATAAAGGTATTCATGTCTATGATAAGAAAACGCGCCGGCTGGCTATAACTTTTGCCGGCAGCGATAACGGTATTATTGCTGAAGGAACACAATGTCAAGATGTGGCGGCGATTAAGAAAAACGGCCGCTGGGAAATATTTGTTGCTTCTAGTAATGATGAGAAGATAATTAAATATAAATACGATGATGCTGAAGAAAAATATGTGTTGGGAGAAGAATGTTTTGAGTTGTCCCCTCTGTTTGGTGCTATGAATGTAACCCATGATAATAAACTAGTGGTTACGGTATATCATACCATCTATCTCCTTGATCCGGAAACGTTAGAACAGGTAGCCCTGCCTTTTGAAAGCAAATACCCCGAACATAACCGTTTAGGCAGCATAGTAGAAGATAGTAATGGCTTTTTGTATATTGCCTGTCAAGAAGGTCACAAGATCATAATTCTCCAACGGATTGTGCAGGCGGATGGAAAAGAGCAGATTGTTAAATATGGTGAAATACCACATCCAGATGATCATTGGGTGAATTGCCTTATTATCAGGGACGGGAAGCTGGTTGTCTTTAATCATTTTGTCGGGGGAAGCGGTAAACCGTCAGATCATTATATTACTATTTCAGAGATTGGCCCTAGCAGCAATCAGCCGCCTGTCTATGGTCAAAACTGGCGGCCGTTATCCGCGCAGGAAAATGATCTTGGAGGGGAAGTGGGTTATCCGGCGGTTGATGAAGAGAAGGGCAGGATATATATCCCCACCGGAGAGCGGGGTACAGTGGCGGTTACGGATTCGGTGGGTAAGGTGCTGGCAAAAGAGGAGATGCATCTTGGTCTAAAGACTAATGGCTGCGCGGTTACCGCTGAATACGTGTTTGTGGCCACGGAAAAGTATGTGCGAGTATTTATGCATGATGGCACGCTGGCGGAAGATTTTGCTTCCGGCTCAACTATTGCCGGGGGAAGCAATTGCCTGGATGTAGCCGTACGGTCAACAGAAAATGATTTAGAGGTGTTTGTAACTGTGCGCAAAGGCAAACACACGAATCAGCTTCTAGTTTTTGACAATACTAATGGTTATGCGCAGCCGGTTAGATTTAAAACTTTACCTGCTGTTGGTCTCTGTTTTACCAAAGACAATAAATTGGCCGCGACAACGCTTCATGGCGGTGTATATATATTTGATCCTGATACTCTAGAATTAATATCTAAGTGTGGCGTGGGCGGGGGTTTCTATGAGAATGCGGTTTTTGATATTGCTGAAGATGACCGGGGTTATCTGTATGTCGGTGGGTTTGTGAATAATAAGATCGATGTTTACCGGCGCGATGAGGTAGACGGTGAAGAAAAACTGTTAAAAGTGCGGCAATTAGTTCATCCACAAGGAGGTAGGCTGGCAGGATTGCTTGAGTTTCAAGGAAAGATGCTGGTTACTTCCCGGAACACTAAACGTCCACTTTCGCTGATTCTGCCGGGAGAAAAGAAAAAGGCAGGGGTGCAGCCTGTGGCAAGGCCAGTAGTAAGCGGAGTGGATATTAATGCCTTTGTTGATGAATTGTTGGCGGAAGGGCAAGCTGTTCCTCAAGCTTTACCGGAACTTTTACCAGCGGAAACTGCTGTTGATAGAACCAGGCCAACCGTGTGGCCGGCGCGGCCGAAAGATTGGCAGCCAGTGATTGTGGATGAAAAAGAGAAGAAGAAAATTCCCAGGGATAGTAATGGTCTTTCTTGTGTTTCGCGTGATGGCGTTTTTTATGTTTCGTCACCAAGTCGTCGTTTGTTTATAATCGAAAGTGGGCAGGCGCGTGAATTGCCGGCGTTAAAAGGGCAAGGTCCATGCCTGGTAACACAAAAACATGTTTTTCTTTCCAACGGCAACCATGTCTCGGAGTACAGAAAGACAAAAGAAGGATTTGTTGATGGAAAGAACATTATGCGCATTCCCCCGGATGTAGTTCAACTAGCGGCGCGGGAGACGGAACACGGTTATGAGGTATTTTGTGCCGGTATGATAGGGGATACTAGGATCCTTCTAAAATATAGCAGCGAAAACAGGGCAGAGGAGTCAGTGGAGTTGGTTGACAATAGAATTAAGATTTATGATCAAAATAGAGGTAAATGTACGCATGAGTCTCTTCCTTTACCGAAAGAAGCGGGGAAGTTGGAATGGCTGGTGGAGGACAAAAATGGATTTATATATTTGTTTTTGCGGGATGGTCCGGTAAGAATTTTTGTCCGCAGTGAATCAGAAGCTAGTAGTAAGACAAAGCTTTTGCTAGAGGTTGGCCAGATTCCTTTGCCGGATAATTTTTCTCCACGGTCAGCGGTTTTTGATAAAGAAGGGACACTGGTTGTTTCCGGGCGAAAGGGAGATTCAACTTTTGATCTTCATAAATTACCGAAATCAAGATTACCCAAACCGCAATTTTGTGATGTTATGCCGGAAGACTGCCGCGAAGTTCCTGTCCGGCTGCATAAACTTCAAGGTAAATTTGGCGCGCCGGCGGTGGATGCGCAGACCGGGGATATTTATGTTGTTGATGCCTGCGGCACGATTGTCAGGATATTTGATAGTAACTGGAACGAAAAAAGCCTTATTAATCTGGGGGTGAATGTTGAAAGTTGTTCAGTTACGGAAGAGTTTATTTTTATTGCTACCGGTATGGGGATTCATGTTTATAATAAGGACGCGGCGGCGATTGCTCAGGGTGAGCGGCCGGCGCTGGCCAGTCGGCTTAAGGATGGCGCGGGCATTATCTTAGGCAGCAACTATTTTTATGGAGTTGCGGCCCGGAAGATAGGCAAGGAGTATGAGATCTATGCCTGCAGTCAGAGCGAGAAAAGGGTTTATAAAATTGTTTTGAATCCGCCAACTGGAGATTGGCAAACTTCCGCGACAATTCCTGCGGAAGGTGTCAGGAATGTCTTTTTAGTGAGGATGGCGGGAGAGGTAAAACTGGCAGTGACTACAAACAAGCAGGTACTTATCTATGATCCGGAATCAATGCAGTTGGAATATGCTATGGAGCCGGTTGATGCTTTTAGTGCTAATGGGGTAATTACTGATCCAGCAGGTTATCTTTATTCGGTGAGCGGCAATCCGAAGCACGGTTGTTTTCTGCTTTTACCTACGGAAGAGGAGATAGAACTAGAATTACCAGATCCTGTGGATACCTGGAAGCTAATGACCAAAAAAGTGAAAAAATTAGAGATAATTGGCGGCTTCAAATTGCCGGGCCAGCAGTGTTGTTTGGGAATTGCCAAGAAAAATGACGGGCAGTTGGTGATTGTCAGTCAGGATGCCCCCAATGGGGCAACGCATCTATATGAGGTTGCCGCTAATAAAGGACCCCGCTACCTGCAGCTACGTTCTCTTCCTCCGTACGCGCATGTGTATAAATTTCATGAACAGGGATTAGTGACGGATAAAAAGCGCATTAAGCTGTCCCCTGAAGCTATTGAATCCTTATCAAATCGGTTGGCTATCTTAGCTTTTACGTTTAGACATGACGAACATAAAGACAAATTATTCGGTTTTGGCCGCAGCCGTTTGTATGGGGCAGTTTATTGGTCTTATTCTGCCCTTCAGCAAAAGGATGAAGAGGGCCTCTTGCAAGAGGCCTGGCACAATGCCCAGGAAGAAACCGCTAATCATTATTTGCGTTCACTGGCCCATACTCATGTGCTCGACCTGCTGGTGCAAGCTGGGAAATTTGATGATTGTAGCCGCATCCTGGGAGTTGACTGGCAGCAGATTGCTAAAGAGGGCTGGGATACTAATGGACTAGTGGTAGCTGCGCAGGCCAGTCAGGCCATTAGTTATCTCATTTCTGTTCTAAGCCAGGCTGGAGTGTTAATTGTTGAGCTAAATAATCCTGCGCTGAAAAACCACACAAATGAAAATCTTATTGATCTTGCCTACCGCTTTGCTAAAGAAGATGCCCTGGCACTTTGTTATTACATTTCCGTGATTGCGGAAGTTGAGTTTGAAGGTAAAGATGAACGCATTGGAGAAGCGGCACAGAAGGCCTGTGACCTGTCCTTCCAGATTGATAATCATGAAAAGAAAAATGAATGTTTTGCTGCCTTAATTACTGCTTTAGATAAAGTTGGATGGACGAGAGCTGAAATAATTAATCTGAGACCAGCAGGCCTTGATGGTATAAGAATGGGTCTTGCTTCGTTGGCTGAGAGCAGTTGTTCGCAACTTTCAGGTCAGCAAGCAGCCCGGAGCAAGGCCCAGCTGGCCCTCGCTCTATTCCGTACCGATTGGACGGTAGAGGAGATTGATAGTCAGTATTTTAATCTTGTTAACGTGCTTGCTGATGATATGCAGTTGAATGCTGCGCTAGATGAGACAAGAATGGATTATGATTATGTGTTAACGTATATTTATTTGTTTTATGTTTTAGCGGGAATGGGATTGGTTACTGATGCCAATGATATTATAGAAAAGGCAATTAACTGGATAGAATCAGATAAGGGAACAGATTCTGTGCCGAAAGAGGCTTTGCAGAGCCGGCTCTATAGTTTTCTGGCCACCTGCCTGGCGCAGGCGGGATTGGTGGAAGAGGTAGCCAAACGCGATCTTCTTTATCAGGCTTCACAGCTTGCAGATAAAGTGGAAAACGAAAACCATCAGCGGTTTGCCAATGAGATGCTCGTTGCCGCGTTGGCGGATATTATCCGCTGCTGGGATGGGGAGATGCCTGCGTCCGCGCCTGTAATTATGAAAAAGAAGCCGGAAGGTATCAGCGCCTGGGTAGCGGAACTTATTCAGCAGATTGGAGCTGGGGAAGAAGTTAAGCTAAATGACCAACTGATTCGCAAGATGTTGGTAGAGATTGTCAGCTGGTCGGTTAATCCGGCTAAGCTTGTAAAACCAATAAAACCGATAAAAGGTTACGTTAACAGTATATTTTCCGGTGTTGATTCAGGTCAACTGCCCCAAGCAGAGCTTGGGGCTGCTAAAGGGGAATATAATAAACTGCCCTTGCCGCCGGAGAGTCATATTAAGAAAAATGATACTGTTCAGGATGGCAGACGCCTGCAGCTGGCTACACCAGATGGAAAGTACAGTGTAGTGGTAGAAAACGGAAATGAGATGACCTGGTGGAGCCTAAAGAATGATGATGAGGGGGAAGAAGGAGAGAAGAAGTTGGACGTCTGGTCTTTTAATCATGATTTTGTAGGTACAGTTTCTTCTCTGCGTTTTACCAGCGATGGTCGGTTTCTGGCGATGGGGGTAGAAACTGAAGTGAGATTATATGAAGTGAAAAAGAAAAATGCTGCCGGCGATTATCAGCCGAAAACAAAAACAGAGCTGGAACAGACTTTTAAGGCAGCACCTTTTGTCCGATTTGAATGCATTTCTGATGGCTTTAGGTCCGATGGGAGTGATGCTGGAACAGCCAGCCCTAAAAGGGTAGTGGCCTTTGATATCAGTCCCGATGATAAATATCTGGCAATTGTAGTTCACGATTGTCTGCAGTATGTGGCGCTTACGGATGAGGAATCTGGGGCATATCTAGAAGGAGTGATTCTAATTTCTAGGAATAGATTTTTTGCTGGAGAGGAAATGCGGGTGGTGCGTTTCAGTCCTCGGGGGGATTATCTGGCAGTAGGGACAAATAAGGCACTGTGTTTATATCCGTTAATAGGGATTGCGGAGATGTTGAAAAATCGGTTTGTTGATGCTGGCAGTGTAGGAGATACAGAAATTGCCAGCCTGGATTTCAGCCCCGGGGGTGAGTTTCTGGCTGCCGGCGGCAAGAAGAATATCAGGTTCTATCGTTTAGCTTATGATATTGGTTGGTTTAAGCAGATGCCCCACCTCGGAGATGTAGTTAATATCAGGCCCAGTTTTGTTTCTGCTGATCTGGATGGTCCGGTAACCGGCCTCAGTTTTTCCACTAACGGCACGGCCTTGACCGCGGCTGCCGGCAAGTCGTTTTATGTCTGGCATAAATCACAAGGAGAAGTTGGGGGAGAGGGAGAAGTGAAGGAGGAATTAGTAACAGTTCCGGCAACTGAAGAAGATTTGTTGCGCCGGCTGGTGTCAATAGTGGTGGCAGAGGAAGGAGTTTTACAAGAAAACATAGTTGAGCGGATAATGAGAAAGCTGCAGAAAGGGCAGGTGGTGAAAAATGTAGTGGTGGCCAGTCCGGAGCTGTTGGCAGCGGTGCGCTGGCTGATGGTCTGCCACCAGCCGGGCCATGTAGAGGAGGCCCTGGAAGTGTTGGAAAAACAAAGCGCTGAAATTAAGGCCCAGCCTTGGTTTCAAATATTGGTCAGCAAAATCTTGGAATGCCAAACCAATCCTGATATCAAGCAACGCCTGACCCAGCTTTTAGGGGAAGAGGAAAATGCCGAGGTTGAAACGAGTATTTAACCCAAATGTCACAAATGTCACATTCTAGGTTGGACCCAGAATGTGACATTTGGGGCATTTGTATGGAAAACGGACGGTTTTGGGCGAGTTCAGAGGGGTTCAGGGGTGTGGAGTTGACAAAGTTTGTTGATTATTTAATGATAAATTATTGTAAATCATTAGTTTATAGTTTATTACATTAAGCTTTTAAATACACTACTTATGGCATATAATATGCTTTGATTTATATAGGGTTAAGGGGAGGAGAGAATGAAAAACATTCTTTTCTGTATATTAATAATAGGAAGTATAGCTTTTGCCGCTGATTTATTATCAGCTACGATTGAGTCGGTGGAGACTTACGGGGCGTTTGAGACGGCCGGGGTGACAATCAAGCTGGCTGATCATAACCGTAATGAAACCGCCAGGATTTATGTTAATGGTACTGAGGCCCATTCGTTTATCCGTTATGACGGCAATCACCTGGCTACCAGCCTGTTTAATTTATCTCCCGGAACTACCTATAATCTGCGTATCGATCTTACTGATCCTGATGGTGATGATGATACAGAAACCGCTACGGTTACTACCCGTTCCGCCTATTCTATTCCCGAAGCCTTAAATACCTATCAAGTGAGTAATTCAGCAGATTTGCAAACCAGAATTAATAATGCTGCGGCCGGTGACTGGATTGTAGTGGCAGCCGGGGATTATAGTACGATGGTTAGTATCAGCGGGATAAACGGTACAGAGGCAAATCCGATTGTGATTACTGCTGCGGATAGCGCTAACCGGCCGCATTTCCTAAACGGGATGAGTATCTCCCAGTCTTCTCATCTGGTGTTTGATCACTTGGAAGTGGAGGTGCAGTCGGCTGATTACAGCGGCGGTTACGGCGGAATGGATTTTCGCGGTTCTCATCATATAGTAATTACCAACTGTTACGTGCATGATTGTGATGCCTTTGGTACTTATTCGGCCAATATTTTTATTGAACATAATGAGGAGAATGTGGGGTCAGATAAAACCGGCAATTTTATTATTATGAATAATGTGATTTCCGATGAAAATCCGCCCAGCTGGCCCTGGGACGATACTGAATCCTCTGCGGAAACCGCCGGGCATACCTATGTGGGGATCAAAATGGATTTTTCTCCCGGCGGTTATTATATTATCTGCCGTAATCTGATTTATGGGGTGGTGGATGGGATTGCCCCCGGTGGTGATGAAGGGCAGGCGCCGGTTCTGGGGCTGGATGATAATGATGTGCTGGATACCTGGAGTAACCGGGAAATAGATATCTATGACAATGTTATTTATCATGTGCGTGATGATCCGATTGAACTGGATGGCCATATTTGTAATGCCAGAGTGTTCCGTAACCGGTTAGGGGAATGTCAGAACGCTGTTTCTACCGCGCCGATTTATCCGGGGCCGGTATTTGTTATCCGAAACCGTATATATGGGTTTAAGGAAAACGCCTCTAAAATGAATACCGCGGTTGGCGGTTTGACGCGCAATATCTATTGGTATAATAATACGATTAAGCAACATGCTAATGGGCAGTGGTGTCTTTATCGGGGGTATGCCACTGATGGCACTAATTATATTACCTTTAAAAATAATATCCTGATGGCTACCGGTCCGATTCTGGATTGCGATATTTCCGGTTCACAATTAAATCATGTATTTGATTATAATCTTTCCTATTCTTCACAGGATGGCCGCAGGTGGAATGATATTGAGTATTCTTGGGGTGAGACTATCGGGAATATCACTAATTATGCTGCCTGGGCGGATTTTCAGAGCGGCACCGGTCAAGAAGCAAATGGCTCATATGGCGCGGCCTCGTTGAGCAGTACGGTGGTTACCTCGATGCCTACTGTTTCTTATATTCCCAGTATGGATAATGTGCCCACGATTCTGGCGGAGCAATATTTTATTCATGATCTTGGTTTGCAGGCGGGTTCGGAAGGAATTGATGATGGGGTGCATATCCCGGGGATAACTGACGGTTACAGCGGTTCAGCGCCGGATTGTGGCGCGCAGGAATATGGTGGTGATGAGGGTGGTGGCGGCGGGGATGGTGAGTTATTTGATGAGTATATACTAGTGCAGAATCCTGATGCCAGTGCCACGGCTAATGTAACCATGACCTTTATGCGTACTGATGGCAATACTACAATACATACTTTTACCGTAGCGCCCAACCGCCGGCACACGGTGCATGTGGATAGTATCTTATCCGGTTATTCTCTTTCGACCAAAGTAACTGCTGATATTGGGGTGATCGCTGAACGGGCGATGTATTGGGACAGCGGCGATTACAGTTGGGCCGGCGGACATTGCAGTGTG
>CAZIXI010000068.1:0-13883 GCA_964543115.1 uncultured bacterium | reverse complement strand
ACTGTACTGCATATCCACAGCCACACCACAGGCATAAACCAGCCGGGCAATGTCGCTATTCGAAGGAGTGCCGCCGCGATAATCCAGTCCGCTGAAACTTGCTGCCGGGGCATCGATCCAGACATCCTGGCTCGTATAATAATAGGACCAGTAACTGTCACCGCTCTCAAAAGTAACAGCCGCTGGATACTGCCAGAAATTAACGATCATGGCCATGGCCGTGGCCACACAACCACTGACACTGCGTTGACTGACATCCGGATCCATTGGACAATTATCATTATAAGGACTGTATTGCCCCCACTGGGTTAGCACCCAGCCGTCCTGACCGGAAGGCCATTGATCGGCAGCAGCCAACTCCAAAACCAAATTGCTGCCCACCCGGGAATATTCATCCCATAAAAAATTATTTTCCGCTTTTAAGGCCACGGCTCTCTGCGGTAGGGCCGCTAACCGGTTATGCATATCAGTTCTTACCATATCCTTTAAAATATTGGCCGGAGTTTCTTCCATACTGAAATCGCTGTTAAAGGAATAGGCAATAACCGGACGGATATCGTTATCCGGAGAAACAACTATATAACCCTGAGGCTCTAACTCGAGGATATAGGCCAGCAACTCTCCCGTCGCTTCATCAGTAAGCTCCCGGACAGCGGAAAAAGAAGCGGATACAGCCACGGCAGCACGTGTATTCGCTGCCCTAATCTGCGCCTGCCCCACCGCCAGCACTTCATCCAGGGATACCGGTTCCCCCTGCAGGCCGAAAGGGGCAAGCAAACAAACAAAAATGGTAATAACTAATAGCTTTTTCATTATATATATTATATCACTAAATTGACAATTTGTCAATATTTTCCTCACCACTCCTTTCCCCCGGAAAACAGAGAAAGCCTTACACCAGTGTAAGGCTTTCTCTGTTTTAGATCCGCGTCAGATCCGCGTTTCAGATCCGCGCGGGCTTTTGCCGCCCCGTCAATTTAATTCATTAATAAAACGGGGTCAGATCCGCGTCTTACCAGTACATCGCCCGCTCAACAACAATGCCGATATCAGAAGTCAGAGTGGCCGATACCGATCCGCTGGCCAGACGATTCACTAAAATACTCTGCCTGCTGGTGGCCGGCACCGTGTATTCCCTGATCACTGTTCCTCCGTCATCGCGCATCAGGGTCAAGGTAACCGTGGCGGCAGTAAGCTGAGGATTCTGAATAAGTATCCATTCATCAAAACCGCCGGTTGTACACCCTTCCGCCAGATACCAGGTAGTGGCAACAGAGGTTTTCCCGGGAGTATTATGACCGGCATTACCGCTGTCAAAATACATCGACCGCTCAACCACAATCCCCACATCCGAAGTTATCGTACTGGAGAAAGAAGAGCTGGGAACCGTATCATCCACATGGATCGTGCCCCTGCTATTCGGGGCCACTGTGGTTGGTATCTGTACAGTTGTTCCATTATCCTGCATAATTGTTGCCACCACCGTAGCGCTGGTGGTATTGGGATTCTGTAAAAGAATCCAGGTATCAAAAGAGCCAGAGGTGCAGCCTTCCGCCAGATACCAGGTAGTGGCCGTGGCCGTTACACCCAGGCTGGCATGACACCCGGCCCAATTACTCCAGTACATTGCCCGTTCAGCAATTACCGGTTGATTAGCAGTTACCACAGTAGAAACATCCACTCCAGGTAAAATGTCATTCATTTTTACCGTGCCGCGACGGTTTGGCGCCAGGCTAAGCGTGCCGCTGGCTGTGTTACCGTCCTGGTCAGTTCCGGTTACCGTCACCGCAGCAGTACTGGCACTGGGATTCATAACCAGAATATAGGTTTCAAATCCGCTGCGGGTACAGCCTTCCGCCAGATACCAGGTAGTGGCACCGGCAGTGGCGCCCACACTATCATGGCCCGCCCGCCAGTTACTGCCCAGGTACATGGACCGCTCAACAATCCCCGTCCCGCCGCTCAAAAACTCTACCTTGGTGGAAATATTTTCATTCGGTAATACGTCATTTAGATGTATCGTAGACCTTTCATTACCACCAATGCTAATATCAGAGAGTTGTTGCGAAGAATCCTCTGTAAACAAAGTCACCCGGGCGGTTACCGCGGTACTGTTAGGATTCTGCAAAAGCACCCAGGTATCAAATTCCCCAGCTGTGCAACCTTCTGCCAGGTACCAGGTAGAGGCAGCGCTGTTCACCCCGCCGCAGGCATGCCCGGCAACCATGGCACTACCTGCCTTATTGGGATAAATATCAAAAATAGCCTCCTGCACCCAGTTATAGGGCCAATCCATCGTCGGCAGGGTATACCAGGCATCGGAGGTACCGCCCCAGCCATAATTCATATGATAGGTGCCGTATTCCGGATCAGTGCTGGAGGGGTTAACCCGGAAACCGTCATAAACTATCTCATGGGTATAACCGGTATAATAGGTGGTGTCAATCTGCACAGAAACCGGTTTGGCATTCTGCACATTATCCTTAAGGATCCGGTAAAAATTATCACTATAGTATTCACCGGCGTACCAACTATTCGTACTGCCCCATTCAGCAGTGGCGTAGCCAAATTTATTCTTTAGCGCGCCTTCCACCGCCGTGGTATAGGCCCCGGATCCGGTAGAAGCATAACCCATCTCTACCGATACCCCGCAGGCAAATGACAAATTAGCTATGGTAGTACCGCTAATACTGCCGCTATTGTAATCAATCAGGCTCATCGTTGCCGGCGCGGCTTCTACCAGCATTAAGGTATTATACGTAGTATAATTATCAGCACTGGTAAAACTAACTGAAGAGGGATATTGCCAGTAATTGAGTATCTGCCCCATGGCCGTGGCCACACAGCCGACAACTGACCGGTTACCGGTGGTCAGATCAACCGGACAAGCTTGATTATATTCAGCCGTACCATCGGGAGTACTGCCGCTTTGATTCCACTGGGTGGTTACCCAGCCGTCCTGGCCGCTGGGCCACTGATCGGCCAGCGCCAGTTCCTGCACAAAATTATTATCCGCGCTAAGATAATTTGTCCAGGCAGCGTTATTGGCGGCAATACGCTGTTCATCCGCTGTGGGTAAGGCCTGCAGGCAGGCATTCATATCTGTTTTAACCATCTGCAGCAGGGTATTGGAAATGCTGTCTTCTATAACAAAATCATTCTCATAGGAATAGGCAATTACCGGCCGAATATCACTATCCGGTGAAACCGCAATGAAACCCCGCGGGTTTAGGTCCAGGATATAGGCAAGAACCACCCCGGTATCTTCATCTATTACCTCCCTTACCCCCTTGATCGGCTGACAGCAATAACTGATCGCCGCCGCCGCCGGGCTGACCTGGGAATCTGCCTCCAATTGGGTGGCCCCAACATCCCTCACCTCATCCAGCGTTACCTGCACTGCCCAGGCAGGCAGACATAAAAATAAAGTAAATACAAAAATAATTATGATAAACCTATGCATCTCCCCCTCCTTTCAAATGCGGATTTTGGAATGCGGATTGCGGAATCTCTACCCCCACAATCAACTTCCATATTCTATAAGAGTATACAGTGATCTTTTATATATTCCTTATTTTAGCAAAAAAAAGCAGATTTGTAAAGAGTGGATTTCCCCCATTTCAATATTAGAGATTAGGCCGCTACCGCCGTTAACCGGGTTGCCCGCTGCAGGTTCTGCAGGAATTCCGTTACCGTGGTAACTGCCGGCAGCACAATATAGCCCTTTTCCATTACCTCTTTAATAATTTCATCCTTTACATCAGCCTCTATAACACCCGCCCGGGAAAGTCCGTCAACAAAATTGGCATAGAGCATAACCAAAAACGGCGTGGCCCGCCCCTCAGCATCATAAACCTCATCAATTTCCAGGTCCAGCATTACCGCCGCCCAATGCATGGCCACCGGCATACCGGTTTGGCCCTTCTGAACGATTTTAATCCCCTGTTTGGCCAGCTCCGCCCGCTGCCCATCAGTAAAACTACTGCTTAAATAAACAATATTATCCTTTTGCTCCGCCTCAGATTTTTCCGCCACTTCCGTAACGCTAGCGGCAATAACAAACTGCTCCGCCCGCAAACCGGTATGTTCTGTAATCAGCTGCTGGAATAATTCCGCCCGGGTTGTCAGGTACCCATCTTTTTCAATAACCTCATCCGGATTACTAAGCACAAACCCGAAACCGATACCATCATATCCGTCCTCATCCCTGATTGCCTCCAACCATTCCCGCAGGCCGCTATCGAGCAACTTATGGGAGACCATCATTTTCCCATCCTCTATTTCAATCATATCTTCACTAATTTCAGAAAATACATCTCCCACATCCTGCACAATCACCCCGGGATTCTGCCGCTGCCTTGGTGCCGGCTGCAGAATAGGGAAATTATGTTTGCTGTGCGCCGTTACCTTAGTGCCGCGCAACATGGTCAATAGCCTCTGCATGAACCGGTGGAAGGCATCACGAAGAGCTGTTAAGATGGTTCTTCCTTCCTTGGATACCTTACCCTTTAACGCTCCCTCATCAACTTCACCAAGCACGTAATCAACCGCCACATCCATATTCTCCGCGTCGACCCCGCTGGCACTAGCAACACTCGCGGCCACCGCTTTCTGTTGCGCCTGCAGATAGGCCCGAATAGTTTCGCGCAACCTATCCGTAGCATTTCCCAACAGCTCTCTTACATGCCCCACATCATCCAACCCGGCGCGTTGTGCCGCCTGCACAGCCAGCTGATCGACAAAAGCGATCATGTCAGCTTCCTGAGCCAACTCCGCGCCGTCAAGCCCCAGCTTAGTGAACAAATCCGCCAATTCCGCCTCGCTAAGCTGCAGCTGAAATCCCGGTAATTGTTCTGCTAATACCTGTTGCAAATTAGCATAAAGAGCTTGTTTAACAAAATTATCTTTCAATAACCCTAACTGTAAAAGCGTATCCAGCAGATCAGTCATCTCGCCCGCGGTTAACTCCAGCAGCAGGGCCATATCCTTCTGCCGAAACTCCGCCTCCACCGCCGGAGTTTCACCCTTACCGGTAAGTTCATGGCGCATTTCATGATTAAGTCCCACTTCCAACATAATTTCTCTCTCGGCCTGCTGCTCCGCGGTAAACAAGTTCAGGAAATCAGCGTTTATCCCGATAAACCCGTCGCTGGTATGATTAACAAAATAGGTTTCTGACTGTTGGACCATGGCAATAGTAATATTCTTTCCTTTCTCCGCCAGCTCCGCCAGATCAATCCCTTCCTCCTGTGCAATTATCCGCTCAACAATGCCTCTAAGCAATTCCTCACTGATTCCCAGAGCAGCCAGTTCCTGATCAATAGTAAAGTTTACCGTCACGCCAGCGACACTGACAGTAATCTCTATCGCTTCGTCAGCCTGTTTTTGTATTCTCACTCTGGCTGCCTTTATCGCCTCAGCGGTGAGCTCACCCCGATGCTCCCCTGCCCGCACCTGCATCCATTCCATTGTGGAAACCGGCGCGGTGGGTGTACTCGGTGAAGTGGGGGTTGGTGTCAGATAGGGAGTAGTACTCCAGTCCTCGACTTGAAGAATTACGGCCGACGCATCATGAATATCATACCCTTCCTCAACGCCGGTTTCCAGATCAGCAGTTAAACCAACGGATATCTGATCATATAAATCCATCAGTTCTGCCTCCAGCCTGCCGATTTCCTTGCCGTACATCGCCTCACTTAAGGCAGCTGAATCTACCTCCTGTTGGGCATCACGCAATTTATCCTGCTGCCCCGGTGCCGTAAATTTATGAGATTGCATCCCATCAGCGCCACTAATAGTTACAAGCATACCCGCCGCGCCATACCCCTTGGCCGTTCCTGTATCAGTACGAGAATGCACATCGAAATATCTACGCAACTCCCGCTTTTCCGGGGCAATTCTAGTGCTCGTGCCCGGTTTCGTTTCAATATCATGGGCAGTAACTGTGCCAGAATAACCGCCAAGATTACTGAGCATTTTCCTGCCCACTTCTTCTCCCTGAGCAGTCATCACATCTCCCCACTCTCTTTCCTCAGTCCAAGGCTGCCACATCTCCCAGAGAAAATCGCGATCAGCTTTAGTACCTTTTCCGTCTCTTAAGTTATCCAACGCCGCCTGGGCCTCTTCCATAATCTCCATCCCCTGCAGCGACCTCTGCCCATCCCGGCTAGTGAGCGTTGAAATGAAATTGCCATCATTATCTATATTTAAAAGATTATGAATATACAAAATATTAGCACTATCCACATGATACATCTGGAAATTGTTCAACATAAATCTAAGTTTATCCTGAAGATCATTATTTTGTTGCGCCAGTGGCAGATAAGTATCAATAATTTCTTCCCTGATTTCATCCCATTCTTGCCGATCTCGCGTGCTTTGTAACCTCAACAACATATCCTTGGCTCCACTGATTCCAAGCTCCTTTTCCAACACAATATAACCACCATTAAAAAACCAATTTAAAAAAGCATTGCGATTACCAGACATTCCCGCGATAAACATAATTTCGTGATTGCCATAAAGAAGCTGAACACTCTCCACATCAGAATCTTTAGTCAATTCCTCAATTCTATCCAAAACAGCAATACTATTTGGATCACGGTCAATATAATCCCCCATAAAGACAAATCGTGTTATTCCCAAAGCCTTTGCCTCAGCAATCATAGTATTTAAGGCCTTGATATTCCCATGAATATCCGGAAAAACCGCCACCGGTTCCGCCCCTTCAAAATTAATCTGATACTGAATAACCTCTGCCTGTTCTACATGCTTTCCAAACCATTGTTTCAGCTGTATATATTTCATGGTTACCGGCGGCTCTAAGGCATCTGAATCAGAGGACAGTAGATTGTCCAGATATTCCGCGAACACAGAGAACCTCTGCGCCAAAACCTTCAAGGCCTTCATTTCTTCCTTGCCCTCCAGCGCGCTCGCTTGCCTGATCAGGCGGCTGAACAAAAATGTCAGATTGTTCACTCCCCGGTTATAGTCACCATTAAGCAACTGCGCGCAGGTGGCTTCCGTTACATACAACAAATCCATTAACGAATCACCTTCCGTCGGGAAACCTCTCTGCGCCAGGACAGCTAAAGCGGCGGACACTTCACTCTCCAGCATATCCAGACTAGCAGGCATGCCCATTCCGGCAATTATTCTAAACACAAAATGATCCTCTAATTCACTATAAATATCGTTCATTAACAGCGATATGTTATGCTCTTGCACTTTACTAAGATTATTGCCGTCCCGGTCCCTGTATTGAGGAAGATATTTAGTAATCGCCAATAAATCCCGTAGCGCGCTCATATCCGCGACAAAATCAGTGCGCATTCTGCTTTGATTACCAAGTATCTTTCCTTCAAGTTCAGCCACCGCCGCCTGGGTCACCGCAAAAATCTGCCGGAGAAATCCTTCAAATTGTTCCGGGGCCAAGGAAGCAATGCGGGCAGCTCTGGCTGCATAAGCATAATTACCTTTTTTCACTTCCGCGTAAATAAGTTCAAACGCCGCCTCTGAAGGCTCGTCCATTAACATCCGCAACACCTCCAGATCCGCGTCATCTTTTATAACAGCTATCTCCTCTTTAACTTTTCCGTCAAATAATCCCCCTATTTTTGCCAACCAGCTTGGGTACAATCCCCCAGCAGAAATCTTTGTTAAAGATTGTATAAAACCTTCTACATTAGTATGGTAATCACCAGGCAGATCAGCTAACAACCGCAAGGTCATCAAGGCATCCATTTTGGAAAGGCCTTTTTCTTTTCTTGCATGCTCTTCTGCTGAAAGATTATGATCCGCCTCATGGCCAATAATCTCATGGCCAAATACACCCACGGCAACTAACACCGAAACCTGCGCTGGGCTCATCCCCATTGAGTGCAGCGTCAGCAGGGCCCCAACATTAATAATAAGTTTACCGTTTGCCAGATTGTCGCCAAAAAGACTGTCATAACTATCCGTATATTGTACTGCCAGTCCCCCCTCGCGAAACCTGAGCAGGGCCATTCTTAACCATTCGCGGTTATTACCACTTTTCATAATCGCTTCCAGAGCCCGATCAAGAACCTCCTTATCAATTTCAACGCCATTCTCAGCCAAATCTTCACTCAGATCCCCGCTCAGCATGGACGCAAACTCCTCCGGACTCATACCTTCAAATACTTCCCGTTGTATTTTATCCGTTCTGGCTTTTGGTATGGCCCTCTCCGAATAAGGTATTACCTGCATCTGAAAGGGATTATCCGGCTGACTCTCTATCTCAGCTAAATGCTCACGCAGAGCCGTCTGCGCCCCCACGGAAAGATACCTTGATTCTAATAACACCGTTTCCAGCGCCTGCAAATCCTTCAACATCAATCGAAATCTTATTCCCGGATCCTGATCCGCCGCCTTGGTCACTATCTCTATGTTCGCGTCATCAAACAACTGCCGCAGGGCCTGCTGTTCCGCCGCGCTCCGGCCCTCAGTCAGCGCCTCCCAGGTAGTACCGGCCAAAAGCGCCTGAGCAAAACTGACAATCACCGACGGATCAACAATAGCCGCCAGTTCATTGCCCTGACGGGGCGCGGAAATAGCCCCGGTGATAAAAGACCGGATCCTTTCCGTATCAATACCCCGGCCCAGCATCACCTTGAGATAAGGATTATGATCGGGAACCTGGGTAATCATCGGACTGACCGTCACACAGTTAATATCGCGCTGCCGCAGGATCTCGGCAATACCCGCGGCATGAAAACCGCCGGCCACCAATACGGCCGAGGCCGCATCCACGCGGCCCATTTCGCGGATCACATTTTCCGCCATCGCCCGATCACGCTCTGTAGCCAACTGGTAAAACCCTTCCGGCAATTTCGTTTTCGGTAAAGCGGCCAGTTTATAAGAAATAAGAACCTTATGGTCGTTGGCCAACTGCCGCAGGCCCGCCGTAATCTCCTCTTCCCGGTCCTTAATCTCACTCTCAAAATAGGCCAGTTCCTCTCTGGTCACCTTTAACTGAAAAAGTTTATTAAGCACATAAAGTTTGTAGCCTGTTCTATGCAAATTGCGCTGTTCATCTTTGTCAAACAAGCGGTCATAAATCGTGGCCTCGGCATTATCCAGCTGCCGGAACAATTCCTCTTCATCAATCCCGTTCTGAAACTTAATTAATTCAATATAATTATTTAAATTCTCCGCTTTAAACTCCGGCCGGCTGGCCGCCAGCAGTTTTATCTTTTCACCTAAATAAGAATAATAATCATTCTGGGAAATCTTACCCGTGCGCAGCTGCAGTCCCTTTTTAACCATAACCGGCATCTCTTCCGCCGGCAGATCCGCCAACAGTAATTTCAGCGCCTTTTCCCTTTCTTCTTCTACCGCCGCAAAATCTATTTTATCTTCCAGATCCAGGCATTTTAAGGTCAGGCTCAGGACCGGCTGTTCCTTGGCCCGCGGCAGGCGTTCACACACGTATTTGATCCAATCAGACATGGCCATTTCCTGGTTACGATACTTCAGCGCCAGTTCATCAAAATCTATTAATTCTTTCGAATAAACCTTCTGTTTCAATTTATCCAGGATATTCTCCCAACCGCTGATCGTTCCCTGCGCCTCTTTTTCCTGGCGGTAATTTTTGCGGAAATAAAGGAAATTTTCTAAATACAGTTCGGCATCCTCCGCTCCCAGCATACGGAACGGCCGCCCCGGCTCCCGGCAAATACCAAAAAGCTCAATCGCCGAGAAATACCCTTTACGCATAAACTTTTCCGTGGTCTTATCGCGCCGCTCCCTGTCCGGGAAATCCCGGTAAAGAGACAAATCAATATCCCCCGCCGCTCCCTCAGCGCAGATCGTCTCCACCCCAAAATCCTTAACCAGCAATTCCAGGATATCGGCAATATTCTCCTGCGCTTCATAAATACAGTGGGCGTCCTTAACCACCACCACGGTTTTCTCCGAACCCGGCGCCGGACTTACCTTATCCACCTTACCGCAGGATTCCGGAATATATATCTTCGCCGGATCCAGCACACCCTTTTTCACCACAACCTTAGGCGCGGCAGTTACCGCCGGGAAACAAACACCATAGGGAAGCAAAAGCAGGACCAGCACTGAAGCAATCAACCGATTAATTGCGGGAATTTTTGTTCTCATAATTAACACTCCTTTAAATTAGTATGATTTAAGTATTTGTACATATATATATTAGATCAATTTATAGTTAGCAAGTCCTATGCCAAGTAAAAAAGATAATCATGCCTACACAACACACTCTCGCACATACTTTTATGCATAGTCCAATAAATAGACACCCGTGAATATGCTTCAGAATGTAGCAAAATACAACATTAAAAATGTCTAGTTTAGATACATAAGATTGGAAAGAATTACAGCGAGGATTTGCTAGAAAAGCTTATTCTTGTCCCAAGCTCCGCTTGGGGCGACTAAGCACCGCACCAAGTAAAATAACCAGTGAAAAAAGCCAGGTCCAGTCACCATATCGCGTAAAAAAGGTCAACTCACTATTGGCGGGCACCATTAAGGGGATCATATCCTGCTCAGCGACTTTGCTGCGCCTGGTTATCTCCCCCCGGGAAGTAATCACCGCGGAAATCCCGGTAGTGGCCGCTCGCACCAGCCAGCGCCTGTTTTCCAGCGCCCGGAAGACGTCCCGGCGCAAGTGCATTTCCGGCAGGCGGGTCTCTTGAAAGGCCTCGTTATTTGTCTGCACAACCAGCATCCGGGCGCCGTTACGTACGAGGGCCCGGGCGCCTTCCGCCGAGGTATCTTCATAACATAACAGAGGACCGATAACAACACGCTTATTATTACTCACATAAGTCACCGGTTTAAATTCTCTTTGGTAAGACATGGAAACTTTACGAAACGGCGGCGGCGTCGCCAGAGTGCGGCTGCCAATCAACTTGCCGTGCTCATCAAAAAGCACACAAATATTAACCAGCTTATCATTACGGCGGATAAAGGTACCCACCAATATTGGGGTCTCAAATCTAGAATAGAATCTATCCACCATCTCAGACGGACCAGAAACATCAAACAGGAGATTATACTGCGGCCAAACTATCAAATCAGGTCCGTACCTCTTCTGCGCGGCCACACAGAAGGCCATAAACTGCGACTTTTGAATCGCCCCTTTTTGAATACAGGGAATCCAGATATCATCGTACCTAACGTCAGGATCAACATGTTCAAAACCCGGTTCCCCGGAACTGCCGGGCTGAACCACCACCACCCCCATAAACCACTCACTGGCGCTGGAGAGCGGCCTCAACATCCCGGATTTAGGATCCGGCGGCGGCGGCCTCTCCACCTTATCAGTATCCGCACCTTTAAGAAAGTGACGGTACCTGGCTAAAGATAGAAAAGCACCAGAACCCGGCAGCCTATACTGGTCGGAAACATATTTATACCCTAGAAACACTGTCGTAATAACAATAAAATTACATAAGATAAAAAGAATAACAGCCTTGAGATTTCTGCGCGCCAGCAACACATACAACGATCCATTATAGAGGAGAAGTAAAAATGACAGCCCCGATGAGCCCAGAACAGATACCAGCAGCAGCAAATATACATTACTCTGACCATAGGCCCAGAACCCCAATGATAGCCAATATAAGTAAAAGAAAAAAGTTTAAGTAAGAGAATCCAGACAGCTGGCACCACCAACACCTGCAGCAGCATATTCTTAACCCTGCCCAAAAGCAGCGCGAGCAGTAAGCCATAGAGCGGAAAAAGCAGCGTACACAAGGGCCAGACAAGAAAAAATATCCTTTTCTCGAATTTCAGGATCCAGCTGAAAACATAAAGGTAGGAAACAGCGCCGGTCAGCAAAAAGCCCAGTACGATCAACCAGAGAGAATAGCGTTGGCGGTTAAAGGCAAGGAATAATAGCGGCACCAGCGCCAGCCAGGAACAGAGAGAAAAAGCCCCGGGCGGCAAGGTCAGAATTAGCAGCACCGCCGAAACAGCGGCAAGCAAAAACACGCGGGCACACACCTTAAAGGCATTCATGCAAATTAAATAGAGTTATCTGTTCCTTTAAGATTTTTTTCTTAAGCAAAGGTTTAATGGTGTTATATTCTACTAAATCAACCTTTCGCCCGAGGACTTCTTCTAGCTCCAATTGAACGCCAACGAAATCAAGCAAACTAATCTTTTTGCCGATTTCCACTAATATATCGATATCGCTCTTCTCCCCCATATCATCCCGGATACAAGAACCGAACAATCCCACCCTTCTCGCATCATAACGCAAGAGAATCGGCAAAATCTTTTGTTTAATTTCAGAAATATTTGCTTTCATAATACGTAATACAGCCCTCATCAAACTTATGTCAAGTTATTATACATGCCTTTCTGCCGTTTGTAAATTATTATCCCGTATAACGAAAAACCCGAAATTCCCACTTGACACTATAATACTATTATAGTATAGTAGTATTAGGAGGTGAGGAAAATGCCTAAAAAAGCTCATATCAACTTAACTGTAGATTCTTCCATCTTGAATTGGATAGATACCATCAGGGGCCAGGAACCGCGTTCAACCTTCATTAACCATATCCTTTCTATTATATGCGGGAAGGCAAAAAGGGCTTTCAATTGGGAAGATGAAGAGAAAAAGGCAGAACAAGACATTAAAAAAGGCCGAGTCCACAAATTCAGCACTACAGAAGAAGCGATTAAATGGCTAAGAACTTAATTTTTGCTAGAACATTCAAGAAAAACTACAAAAGGCTTTCTAAGGATATCCAGGACCGCTTTAATAAACAGTTATTTCTTTTCACCAAAGACCCAAAACACCCTTCTTTAAGAATCCACAGGTACAGAAAAGAGGCAAACGTCTGGGAAGGATATGTTTCAGACAAATACAGATTCACATTCTCTATTGCTGATAAGGGATACATTTTCAGAAACATAGGACCACATTCTATAATAGACAAAGGGAAGGTTTAGTCGTTTACCATGAAAAGCAAATGGCAAGAAGATTTAGTTGAATTTTTCTTTATTTTTGGCAACCAGCTTCGGCAGCTCATATATATACCCGCAGGCCAGACAGCGCACCTCATCCATATCATCCGGCACGGTAAATATCCTAAAACACCAGGGACAAATCGTTTTCATTAATTCCGCCAGTTTCATTTTAACCATCCTTCCAGGTCCGGAATTTCCACATAAATAAGATACCCCGTATGCCAGACTGCTTTCTTTATACTCTTTCCAATTCTCGCTTTAACATCTCTAAGCTTGCCTTTGTCCTTAGCCGGTTTTTTCTTCATTACCTCTCCTCGTAACTGCCCTTTCCCGGGACGCGGGATCCGGGGAGGGATTTAATCCGCTCCCGGGAAAAGGGACAATCTTTTAATTTCGGATTGCGGATTGCGGATTTTATTTTTCAATCTGAAATCGCAAATCCGCAATTGCTTACGCGCTCACCTCCGCCGCTTCCTGTAAAACCATACTATCCACCCGCGGCACGGCCGGTGCGGAAACGCCACCCTGCTGGAAACGCCGCGGTAACAACTTCATCTCCTTAATCTGGTCTCTGGTCAGGCCTTCATCAATCAGGGCCTGTTCAATCTTATCCCTGATCAGGCCAAAACTTTTTTCATCATGGGCCCGGGCCAGTAACAACGCCTCATAAATGGAAGCCTTCAATTCTTCTTCACTGGTGTTCTGCTGAAGGACAACACCCTTGAAAGTATCCATCACAATACCCAGGAAATCAGCCATAATGCCATCCTGATCAACAATCACTAATTCGTAGTCACCTTTCACCTTCTCGGCAACTTCACTTTCCAGGGCATCGATCACATCGCCCTCAACCCTCTTTGCTTCATCAACCAAATCTTCGCTATCCGTTAAAGCACCAAATAGTTCAG
>CAZIXI010000067.1:0-13896 GCA_964543115.1 uncultured bacterium | reverse complement strand
TCATTTCCATCCTCCTTTTTCGGGAGGGCACAAGGCCCTCCCCTACTATACAATCTGCAATATGAATTAAACACCTATACAATCATGGGCCGCGATCCAAGAACCGCTTTCTGTGCTGCGGTACATGGCGCGTTCAACAATGATACCCACGCCATTAGTGGAAATCAAGCGGGTGGATACTTCCGCTTCCGGCACATGGTTATTAACATATATGGTATACCTGCTTTCCGGATATACCTGCAGGTCCACTACCTCTGTACTGCCATCACTCAGCATGAAGGTCACTTCAACTTCGGCTGTATCATCACTGGGGTTCTGAACAAGTATCCATTCATCAAAACCGCCTGTTGTGGCCCCTTCGGCCAGGTACCAGATGGTTTGCGTAGTGGTAACACCTATGCTGTCATGCGCACAGGCCCACTCAATATCATCGCAGTCCAGATACATTGCCCGTTCGGCAATAATCCCTACGCCATTGACAGACACTAGCTGAGTCGATACCTCTTCATCCGGCAAATAACTGTTAACATAAATAGTATAACGGCTATTGGCATCGACAGAAATATTGGTAACCAACGGCTCACGGCCCCCGCCGCGCATAAAGGTCACCTCTACTTGCGCCTCTTCATCATTAGGATTCTGGATCAGCACCCATTCATCGAAATTTGTGGTGCACCCTTCGGCCAGGTACCAGGTGGTACTGGTATCAGTTACCCCGCAACTGTCGTGGGCGCAGATCCAGTCGTAATCACCGTAAGAACGATACATGGCGCGTTCGGCAATAATTCCTACACCATTTGTGGCCACAAGACGGGTTGATACATTTTCATCCGGCAGATAGCCATTCACGTAAATCGTATAACGGCTGGTCGCCCCTATACTAATATTAGTAACCAACGGCTCACGACCCCCGTCGCGCATAAAGGTCACTTCGACCTCTGCCGCTTCCGCGTTAGGGTTCTGAATCAAAATATATTCATCAAAGTTATTGGTGGTTGTTCCTTCTGCTAAATACCAGGTGGTTGAGGTAGCGGTTACCCCGATACTGCCGTGCGAAGCGGCCCAGGGGATACCGCCGCTGTCCCGGTACATCGCCCGTTCGGCGACAATACCCAAGCCGTTGGTACATTCAATCTTAGTAGAAGCATCCGCTTCCACAAAAGCCAGTTCACCGCTATCGTCGGTAACGGTATTCAGGTTTATTGTATACCTGCTGGTTGGCCCAACCTCTATCTGTTTAACTACTGTCGAACTGTCACTCCTCATATAAGTAATGGTACATTCAGCCGTTGTAGCCGCGGGATTCTGGATTAATATATAGGTAGCAAACCCGGCCTTTGTCGTTCCTTCCGCCAGGTACCAGATGGTTGAACGGCCATCGGTAAAGCCGATTTCATCACTGCCATCATCAATTCCATCATCCGTTCCATCATCAGTATCCGGATCCGTCTGATCATCACTGCCATCATCTGTATCCGTATCATCCGCGCCATCATCTTGATCACTATCCTCTTCAGCAGCCGCGGCAACCAATGGATCAAATACTCCGGCGCCAACACTAAAGCTGGTTGAGCTGGCACTAATAAGGGCTACGCTTGAGGCGATTATATCTTCCATAATAAATACCGTACCCGTGGCTCGGCCGCCGCCGCCGGTAAACTCATCTGCAGTGATTGTTTCACCACAAGCTGTTCCTGCCAAAATAAACGAATAAATTACGGCAAAACAAATAACCCCAGTTAAATAATGAAATGCTTTCCTGATTTTCTTCATTCGTTTCATCTTAAAACCTCCCATAAATTTAAAAAAAACCGAGCTGCTCAAGATCTTCTTTTCTCGGGTAGCTCGGTTCTTTCCCCCGTAGATACCCTTTTTCGAACTTGCAGGAACCTATAGTGCAACAGGCATGCCAACTATAAACGAAATGAGATCGTATCCGTAAGATACTCTTTTCGATAGCGTTATGAATTTGGATGGTTAGATTTCCCCTGTAGCAAGTACCACCGGATAGGACTTTACTCCCAATTTTTTCGAATTAAAATCCATGTTGCTGAAACCAAAGAAGAACTCCTACTTAGAATTCATCCTATGTTCGATTTAGATATACCCTTACGGGTATATTAATATTAATTTGAGATTTCACTATACCTTTTAGGGTCTATTTTTATACCTTATATACCCTTTAGGGACTTTATTTAAAGATTTTTCTTGACATTATACCTTATAGGGTATAGAATATAGTTAAAAATAAGGAGAATCATTTATGCATATTGGTCAAAAAATAAAACAATTAAGAAAAAACGCTGGACTAACACAAATGGAACTAGCAAAAAGAGTTGGTGTTGGTTTGAGGTTTATCAGGGAACTTGAACAGGGCAAACCAACCGTAAGAATGGATAAGGTAACTCAAGTTTTGGATTTTTTCGGCTGCCACCTGGAGATTAACAGAAATGCAAGATAAACATTTAAGAAAAGCTATTGTTCTGTTTAAAGATAAAGAGGCTGGAGTCATTGAAGAGATTCCCGAAGGATATAGATTCACCTATGCAATTGATTTCATAAAAAAGAATCAACCGATCTCTGTTTCTCTCCCCTTAAGGTATGAGCCCTATGAACAAAGCTTTTTATTTTCCTTTTTCGTCGGACTCCTGCCTGAGGGTTGGTACCTGGAGATAGTGTGTAAAACACTGAAAATAGATAAAAACGATTCTTTTGGCATCCTCTTGTCCACCTGCCAGGACACGATTGGAGCAGTAACCATTAAGGAGATTAAATGAGCCAGTGTTTTAACTGCGGGAAGAAAACCAAAAAAGACAACATCTTGCACAACAAATGCCTACGAAACCTCTTTGGCGTCAGCTACATGCCTAAAATTAACCTTTCTTTGGCTGACATATCTATCAAGGCCCAAGAAATGAGTGGAAAACTATCCATATCAGGGGTGCAACCAAAATTATCCATGAAACTCAACCGCCGGAAAAAAGAATTAAGCGTTGTGGCAGAAGGCGGTGAATATATTTTAAAACCGCAAATTCAGACATTTCCAAATATTCCTCAGAATGAGAATTTATGTATGTCTATTGCGTCAATTTTAGGAATCAACGTACCCCCGCACACCTTGATTAAGCTAAAAGACAACAACCTGGCCTATATTGTGAAAAGGTTTGACAGACTCCCCTCACAAAAGATACACCAGGAAGATTTCCTGCAGATTCTGGAAAAGAAAGATAAATATATTGGTTCACTAGAGGAAATCGGCAACAGTTTAAAAAAAATCTCTGCTGTACCGGGACTTGATGTACAGCTTTTCTACGAGAGGGTGTTGTTTTTCTTCATTATCGGTAACGGAGACGCTCATTTAAGGAATTTTTCTATTCTCTATGATAACAAAGGCAGTATCCGCCTGGCCCCGGCCTATGACATTGTTTCTTCAAAACTGGTACTTCCCAATGAAGAAGATCTTGCCTTATCCATTAACGACAAAAAAAATAAAATTACACATAAAGATTTTGTGGCTCTTCAAAGTTATTTGGGAATACATAACAAGGAAATCAATAAAAACATCTTGGACAAAAAGCAATTAATCATTGCCTGCATAAATGATTCCATGCTAACAGCTACTGAAAAGCACAATTTGTGTGAGATAGTAAACGAGAGAACTTCCAGGCTAGTAAAACCTTAAACCGACTGACCAAATAGATCGGGCTGCTGAAGCAGGCGAGAGTCCGATATGGCCCCCGTTGCGTTGCCGGAATGCTCTGCTGCCGCCGCCTGTTGCTGCCAGATATCCACATCCCAGGCATAATGTTTGCCCACTCCCGGCTGTCTTAATTGCGGAATACGCTTTGCCCAGTATTGTATGCTCGCGGTTGATTGTGCAGTCATTTTTATTCCCGGCAGATCAGCAAACAGCGGCTCTGGACTAATTCGTTCAGCCTTCATCCCATGATTATTATCCATAACCAAAAAACCGTTTTCATTTAAACTGGCAATAATCAGGGGAAGAAACTCTGCATAATGATCGGGAATGCTCATTGCTGCCCGTTGATAATAAATATCTATACCTGTCTCCAGCATCCTTCTCAGAAGATGATCCGCCGGCAAAGAGGCAATTTCCTCCATTTTTGCGCAAACAAATGAAACTTTATAGGACTTAACTGCCTGATACTTATAACACCAGTCAAAATATATTGTTACTGTTCCATCAACATTCTCTTCGATGCTGGTGATATCATCCCTGGCCACTCCCAGCGCCTTCAGTTCCAGCAGGATAACCGCTTCTTGTGTGCGGGGAATAAACACTTGATTAGAATAGCCGTCCACCGACTTATCCCTGATATAATTATGGCAAATCTCCGGCAACCTTTCCCAATGATGCTCCAATAAATCTTCCATTCTGTTAATATTTATGGCATATCTATCATCAACAAAACAGGCTTCAGCTACATCTGTAGAGAGAAGAAAATTAACTATATCCGTTCCCGCACCGCCGTAAACCGCGCGCAGGCCTGCTGCATGTGCGGGATTTACCACTTCACACACCGCCATATCATGTCCAATATATTCCTGCTTCAGTAATCCTGCCTGCTGCGTACGATAATCAAACCGCCCTTGTAAATTCACCCCTAATTTACCTGTATCCTCCCGCGCCATTCTTTTTATCTTACCAACATCAAACATCCGCCGCAATCTCCTGCCGGCAACGGTTTTCACTAAACCATCGTCTTCATCTTCCGGATATTTTCGTTCATAAACCCCTCTGGCTATTTTATAATCCGGTAAATACCGCCCAGCCTCTGTTTTGGCCGCGAACAGATAAACCTCTCCCCGCTGCGGATCTTCTTGCCTGCCGTGATAAGCAAGAAGCCTCAGCTCATTACCCGCATGATCAATATAGGGAACATAAACCTCCCCTAACAGTGCCAGGGCCTTCTCGGCATTCTCCGGCCGGCTGCCAATTAGGTGCTCAGACACATTCACTCCTTCATAAACTGCTTCCTCCCGCATTAACAGATTTTCAATAAAAGTCCTTAATGATCCCAGTTCCGGCAGCACAACAATATTTTTAAAGGCGTTATAATACATGGTAAAACAAAGAGACACGGTTCTGGTGTTGATACTTTTCATTTCAGACACTTTACGCAAAAAGTAGTGAAGCACCCGGCGCATATCCGTCGGCACCTGGTGAATATTGCGCTGAAAAAGATTTCTGCCGGTAAGCGCCTCAAAAAGAATCACGCCCACAGGAAAAATGTCGGTGGCCAGCGACTGCTGCTTGCGGGCAATGGTTTCCGGCGCCATATAGCCCACGGTGCCGTGATAGGCAAATTTTTGCTCCAAAGTGGTGTCAGCAGCCAGGCCATAATCCAGTAGCTTCAAAGTCATTTTTCCCGCTTCCTGAGCCACAATAATGTTCTGCGGCTTGACATCATGGTGGAGAATCCCGGCCTCGTGAAGCGGCGCTAACATCTCCAGTAACGCCTGACCCAAGCGCTTTATCTTTAATATTCCATGTGGTGTTCGCGTTAATCCTCTGTCAATGTTTCTATTTAGCCAATCGATTAAAGACTCTCCGCTTATTTTTTCCATGGCAATGAAATAACCATAAGGTGATTGGCCATGAGAATATACTTCCGGCGACACCGTAGTGCCGGTGGCTACGCATTTCCCTTCCACCATTCTCATTAGTACGGCCTCCCGCATAAGATATTTTACTTGATCTCCGGTGCCAATTTTTACGATTACTTCTTCGTTAGCATTCATCAGGTCATCTGCCAGCCAAACCTCCGCCATGCCTGCGCGCGGCAAGCGGGAAACCAGACTGTAGCGGCCTTTAATCACATCACCTTCATCCGGCATAATCCTCACCTTTTTCTCTAATTTCTGTGCTGTCTTAATCAGAACTGATAGATATTCGTCTTTCAGCAAAAGCAGCTGCCGTTGTAGTACCCGCAGCAGATAATGTGTTTTAGTCTGCCAGTGTTTTGGCCAATGATTACTATCCTCTAGCCACAAACTCTCCAGCGCCTCACTGACCTGCAGTGTAAAATCTATACCATTAATCTCTCCCGCTAAATACAGATTCTCAATCTTCAACTCCAGCTCACCAATCGCCGACAGGTATTCCGCTATTTCATGAAAGAGGGCCAGAGGATTGGCGGAAAAATCTTCATAGAGGGCAATTACCCGGGCTTCAGGCCGGGCAAATCCGCAAAGATCACCAACCAGTGTTTCATAAAAATAAAATGAAGGTTTTTGCTCAACCGGCAGATCAACAAAGGCCCGCAAAATCTTTCTGATTATTTCTCTTTCTTCTTCCCCCTCCACCTGCTGACAAAGAACATCTTCCAACTGACTAATATCTACCGCCAAATCATTGAGCCCTATTGGCCCCGGCTGACCAACAACCTTAAATTCCTTCCGCTCAACCATCACCTCCGCAACTTCTGCCTTTTTGCCTATTTGACCATCTCCGGGCACTGTGCTCGTATCGCCAATCAAGGGATGCGCACCCATCATTGCCTGCAGCCGGCTTATTTTCCATTCAGCAGAAATAGCGGAGCGAAACTGCCGGTAATTTGTCCTGATAACTTTTCGTGCCTGCTCATACACTTCCTTTGTGATTTTCCCCTCAGCATAATATCGATTAACCACACTTAACACTTCATAAACATTTTCTATTTCCGCATTTGTGAGCGCGGTCATCATCAGATCAACTATCCGGGAAAGTAAATAACGATTAAGGCTTTCTTCGTCCGCCTGCTCTAACACCCCCCTTACGGCCGTAACAAGTAAAATTTCTATCGCTTCCCGGCGGTGCAATGATGGCGGGAATACCTCTTCATCCGGAGTGAGGAAAAAATGCAGGTAATGATAAGCATTGCCATAAGCAACAGGATCAGCAGAAAAAAACTGCTGAATCACCACCGGTATTATTTCGTGTGCTCTATCGTCATACATTAACTGGCCAATAACCATTTCCAACAGTTCCATTTGCCTGATTGAGCTGAAGGCAAACTCAACCAGCCGCTGTTCATCTGCCGTCGCCATTATTTTGCAGGCACGACTTACTAAAATGGCATTTTTCATTGCATATTCATTCGGATCCAGCTTGCCCTTCATTACCTTTTCCTTCAAAAACAACTGAGTCAATCTCATTAGCTGATAGATTTCAGCTTGAGCATGAATATTTTCAACCTCTTCAAATCCATTAAGATCAAGCCGATCGTCTCTAATGCCTTTAAGCCTCAACAACATACGCACTGCCTGGCGGAATTCCTTATCCGTCCCTTGAGCTGGCATATTTCCGGCAAGAGCCTTTTTTAGTTTTCTTACCGGCTGCAGTTGAATACTCTTTACTCCCTTTGTTCTGCCCAAACCACCAAGATAAAGGGCCAGATCCTTTTCAAAATCACTTATTCTAACCGCTAAAGCAATCTTCCTTGCCTGCGGCAACCCACTAATAGCCGCCGCCACATGCTGAAACACTTTATGCCCGGCTTCAGTTTTGTGTAGGCCATAAATAAAGGCCCGCTTCATATCCATAATTAATATTTCCAGAAACTCTTCATCAATTTCACCACTCATACAATAGCTGAAGGCATACGGATAAAAACCGGCCAGCCGGGGAAAACATAAAAGCATATCATCGGCAAAATCCCGCCAGTAAACATCACCATTAAATGCCGAGAGAAAAGCCTTCTCAAAATCTCCTGCATATCCCACTAGATCATAAAGCAGTTTATTTATTAGTTCCTGCAAAAATCCCGTTACCATTTTTAGCTGCGCATCATTTCGGACATGAAACTGTAATTGTTTCACCCGGGCGACAAACTCAATCAATTGTTCTACCGACTCTGCTTTCTCCACTCCTTTGGCAAACACTGCTAAATCCCGGCACACTCCCAGCTTTACCAATTCTACAAGCACTTCTCTTACTGTTCCTTTCACGATCATAGCGTCAACTGCCAGCCATTTTACTGCTTCGGCGTAACAGACATAATACATAAATCTATTCAGCGTATTGCCGGCAGCAAGATAGCTGATTAGATCCGCTTGAATTTGTCTTTGCTCTTTTTCGCTAATCTTCACCAGTAACCTATCCGTTTTTGCTCTGATATTAGCCTCTTCTTCTTCCGCTAAAACAAACACACCTTTGGCAAAGACAGCATAATGATCGGCGGAACGTTCTGCATAACGCTGGCGCACCAGCCCTTTTAATTCGGAATCCCTTATTACTGCTTTGCGCAAGGCCTCCAGTTCAGCATTAATGCCAAGCAAGACTTCGGCATTAATCTTACCCTCGTTATAAGCAGCATAAATCCTTTCCCATTTCGCTGTTAAACTAAAATCAATATCGCGCACAGCGGCAATTCTTGCCGCATCATTAATCAACCAGAAGACAGCATTCATTTGTATTCCATTGATTTCGCTGCCTTGCTCCAACAACTTGTCAATGAGATAATTAAATGCCTCGTGGAGCCGTCCGCATTGCTTGCCGCTAACAGCAGCCTTCATTTCCGCGGCCACAACTTCTTTTAAGAGGAAAAAGGCATTACCGGCAAAACGGGGTTCCTGGTCAAATATCTTATCAACCAGAAAACGGCGGAATTTTTTACTCCTCCTAAAACAATATAAAACCAATAATTCCGCATCTGAAATCTCCTGATATGATCCCAGCAGTAATTCTTCCACCGCCGGCCTTGCTGTCTCCAGAAAATAGAGCATCTTCGCGCTAAAACGTTTGACAATTTCACCAGGAAACCCTATTTTGTTTTTTTCAGCATAACTGGCCAGCAGGCGCCAATAATACTTTAACTCCTGCGGATTCCTGATCAGGCTGAACAAACGGTCCAATTCCGCCCGCGAATCAGCCAGCTCACTTCCCGCTGCCTGGCACAGCGAAAACATTGTCACTACTTTTAAGAGCCGAAAACTGGCATTGACGGAAAGCAAACGATTCACCTCCGTCACCTTCCCCCGCAAGTCAACTTCCTTCCCGTCAGCGGAGGCTAATCCATGTATTCTTCTATAAAGCTGCCTCTTTCCTCTATCCTTTTTTTCAATCTTTTTCACTTTCAACACCGCTGTCCGCAAATCATCCCTTGAGCCGGGCACATATTGCCAGAAGGCAATATAGGCGAGAAAGGCAATAAGTGCTAGCGGAGTAAATTCTTCCCTATGGTTTTCACAATAGGCAGCAGCGGCCTCAATAACATCCTCATCGTTCTTGTTTTCAAAGTTCTGCACCGCCTGATAAAACTTCTGGTAATCACTCCCCGCACATACTTTCAGTACCTCAACAATATTTTGCAGCAAAACCGGCCTTTCTTTTGGACAGTAGTCCCAAGTAAACCGCCATTTAGCTATCTCCGCTTGAAATTCCACATTAATCAATACATCTTCAACCTCTTCTCCCTCTATTTCAGTCATGCCTACACTCATTTCCTCTAACATAAATATTGCCAGCTGGCGGGAAGCCGCCAGTTCGCCAGCATTACTTAATTGATGCCTGATTGGAGCTAATTGCCAAATAAACAATTCTTCAATAATTTTTGAATCAATAAATGTAAATATTTCATATTGATACAAATCCCTGAGCACTCTTAAATTCTGCGGCAATTCAAATATCAAGTTAGCATGCAGAGGGTTTCCGGCAGCAAGCTCCGCGCATTTATGCAGTTTATTAATACTCCTCTCATCGTAGCTTACCTTGGTCAATTTATCTCTGATCAGATTATTCAGCCTCAGTGCCATCCACTGCATATCCAGGGCGGCAAACTCCATCTCCGGATCCCGCATCATCTGGCCAACGCGGTAAAACTCCGTTAATAAGGCGATTAAGCTCCGGTGAGCGTTTTCTCGCGGATCTTCTCCTTCATTACCGCGAACACAAATAGCTATTTGCGGATCCACCGCTAACACATAACTAAGCTTTCTAAACATTTGCGTTTTTACATCAACAGCTATCTTTGTTCGCCAAAGATCACGCATTAATGAATAATAAGTATAGAGAAAACGGTTGGCACTGTTACGGGTTCTGATAAATACCCCTAATTGTTTAAACAATTCTTCTAATTCCTTTTCGCACACACACAAAACCATCTGGGCAACTACCGCAGAAATGGTTTCTTTTTCTTGGACAGAAAGATGATAGAGCTCTACTCCATTCAAGCAACTCTGGATATCTGCATAAAAACCAACCTCATCTTTATTTTCAGCAAGAATTTCTCTTGCCTTATCACCATAAACATAGTCTTCGTAGATTACTTTTCCGCTGGCCATCCTTTCTTTTTCACGCCCCATAGCCTGAGTTTCCTGCCGCCACTCAGTTTCCTGAACCGCTTCCTGCATAATATCGGCAATTTCAGCAATAACCCCTTTGTCCTTCTTTAGGCCCAAATACATTTTGCAAGACTTTAGCGTCAGTAGAATATTTTCACCAATTTCCCCAAGGCTGGAACCACCTTTTGGCATCGCTGAAAGCATTCTATAAAATACAGTTTCTAATTTCTCCAGTTCCTCGCGGGAAACAACGCGCGGATCAACTGTTAAAAGCAGTGTTGCCACTTCCGCTGCCTCACGGCAAATATCATGACGCCCTGACTCTTCCGCGTTTATTGTTTCTAGGTTTTCATAAGTAAACGATTCCCGCCCCTGATAGACCTGTAATCCCGCAAGCATTTTATGGAATCTTGCCAGCTTATTATCTTCATCAAAAAGACAATGCACAATAAAATCCCCGCCCATGCTCGCAGGATCTGCCTCATCTTCTGTAAGTGCCCCGCCAGCCTTTAGACTTTTTATCTGCGCGGCAACAATCCCGGAAAGTTCATCGTCGCGCCAACACAAATAATCTCCGACAATTTCCATAAAACACGCCTCACTACCCGCGGCAAAGGGAGAAAAACCATTACCAAACATAATCTCCGCACAAAAATTGCTTTTGCCACCCAGACCAACACCCATAACATCAAGCAATCTATCTTTTTTAAAATACCGGGCATTGGACACAGTCATCCTTCCGGGAACAACATAAGCGGCGAGCATCGTTAATGCCCGGTAAACTCGGCCCAGCACCAACTCATATTGCCGGATCTCGATTAAACGATCCACGCGGGAAAGAAGCTCTACCAACGGAAACTTTGCGCTATTTTCACGCACAAATCTACCTAAACGCGGATGCTGGCCAATCCCGGCTGATTCCACTATCTCCACTGCCGGCGGCGGATCTTCAAAATCCGCTATATTCTGCAACAAAATATAGCCCAAATCGCGAATATCCGCTTCACTGAACTCTCCGGCTACCAATTCCTGCCAGGATTCAACTTGGCTGGAAATCGGCACCTCAGGTTCGGCAGGCGTGCCATTTTTACCCTTTTTATCTCGTGCTCCTCTTTTCTTCTTCTTCTTTTTCTTTCTTTGTCTTTTCTTCAGCCGCTGCGCCGCCTCCTCTCTCCCTCTTTTTTGCGTTTCCTCTGCTGCTAATTGTTCCTGAATAGCGGCGATTTCTGTTCTGGTAGCGAAACATTTATCCCCTATTAATAAGCGGTCAGCAACTGCAGCAGAGTATTCATTTACAATTTGTGAGCGGTTCAAATATTCCTCCAGAGAATCAACCGCTAATTTAAGATCAGCGGGCTTAAGAAAATCCAGCACCATTTCTAAAGTCTCCCGCCATTCCGCGTGCCGCTGCCGATAATAAACTGGACAGACCTCGGGAACTCCTCCTTTAAGACTGAAGGTACCGTCTTCCACTGCTTCCCCCTCTGCCAACCGTCGAATAAATAGTAATCTTTTTCCCCGGCGGACATAATCGCACATCAGCTTCGTGGTATCCGCTTGATCGGCGGTAACTTCAAGATGGGCAGCCAGCATGTATTCCACAGTAAATCCCTGCCGGGCCAGTCCGGTCAGGAAAGAGGCCGGGAACTGAAAATAATCACTTACCGCCAATAGCAGCCGTTCTCCCTGCTCTAGCTGAGCCAGTCTTTGATTTATTTCTGTGGAAGTCGTCCCCGGCATAATAGTAAATATATCTTCCGGCCATACCGGCCCACCCTCCTGTTTAGCCAAATGATTCTGTAACTGCCTGTAAATAGTTACCTGATCAAATTCAGTCATATAGGCAGGCATCAGTACCGCAGAAGCGGGACGCATTAGCTTTCCCATTGGAGTATTAAAAATAAAATCAATTTCACTTCCCCGTTCCCGCCACTGCCAGACAATCCCCAGGCAGGCAGTTAATTGATTCAGCTCCGCTTTCCTGTCTTTCGCGCCAAAAACACTTTGTTCTGGCAGGACCAGATTTTCATCCCAATCCTTACGTACCTGCTCAAGTAACAGCATATCATTGGGGTTAAACATAAATTCCAGCTGCCACCAATGGCTGAATAGATTCCGCAACGCTTGATCATAGCACTTAAGATCAGGGTAAATGCCCGCAACCGCCAACCCCTTCAGCAGTTCCTGCTCTACTGTTCTAGCAGTTTTTAATTCTTCCATTGTGAAATCTTCAATTGCCGTAACCGCTAAAATCTTCGCTGTTTGTTCAGCTGCATATCTAGCCGCCCTTCTGTACAGTAAGCTGGCGGCCCGCTGGTACCTGACAATATATTTCTGTTTTTCCCGAAAGACCGGCCATTTTTCCTCTTTTTCCTTTTCTTCACCTTTCTCTTCTTCCCTCTTTTTCAGTTCCTGATAAACCCGCCGCAGTTTCTCCAAGTTTTCCTTATTCAAATCTAGGGACTGATAACTGCAAACAGCCTGATAATCAGTGATGCCTTCCGCATACATTTTCAGCTCCCGAACAGCAAGCAACAATCTCTCAAACTCTGCATAGTTTTCACTAATAAACACCAAGTGCTCCTCCGCTTCCAACAATTCCATACTCAACAACTCTAAATCATCCGTTTCCTGCCCTTCACAGAAAAGCGGCTCGGCCTTCGAAAGCAGCAACAGCACCTCTTCATATTGTTCTCTGCTTAGATAGGGAACCAATGGTTTTGGTTTTTCTTTGCTATACCAGTGGCCCGAAATAAAATCATCAATTAGCAGACGACTTTCCGCAACGGCCCGCAATAAGTCTGTCCGCCTTTCCGCTTCCTGCCGCAAGCTGTTCTTTTCTTCATCATAGTTTCCCAGTGCCGAAAGCAATTCCGCCAAGGCCGCTGAATCATCAGAACCGGTGCGGCAGGTACCGCTTCGCGGCTGATAAGCGGGCCGGATATTGACTTTATCTTTTGTCCCACCCACACGATCAGCTCCATCTCTCTGCCGCCGGCGCTCAGCTGTTTCTGCCTCCTGGGGAACCACATCTATTATAAATGCCTCCTCTGGTCTCTCAGGCAGATGCCGCCTTTGCCCTACCTTTTGCAGCACGACTCCATAAAAACCTCTTTTCTTTAGTGCTCCTTCCTCCTGCTCACCTTCAATATTCTTTTCCGCATCTTGCAATTGCAGGTAAGCAGGTGCGGCATGTTCCACTTTATAGCCCATTGCCTTTAGATACTCAAATGTTTCTTCGCTAAATTTATTTCTCGCCGGCAGAGTAATTATCAAGCGTCCGCCAAAATGAAGCAGGGAGTGCATCTTTTGGAAAAAGGCGGCTGCCTCCTCCGGAGTATTCATATTAGCTTTATCATAGATTGAAAAAACAACATCATAGACATCAACTTCAGCCAATTCACCTTCTCTTATCTCCCGGCTGCGAGAAAAGGGCTTATAATCCTCCTCCCTCAAATGATCGGTTATCACCGCGGCAGTATCTATGCCCTCCCGTCCCTCAGCCACACTGAGCATAAATGAGCCAGCGGAATTTATCTCCAGTGCCCGGACAACTTCCTGATCTTCTGTATGCGCTTTCAGCTCAAATAAAAACCACTCCGCCCAGATACC
>CAZIXI010000066.1:0-13979 GCA_964543115.1 uncultured bacterium | reverse complement strand
CCAGCACTTTCGCCCGAATCTCATCTACGGATAGACGCCCGGTCAATAAAATTACGGGAATGGTTTTGTGCCTTTCGCGCATCATGAAAACTAAATCCCGCGGCAACATTTTCTCTTTGGGATTCTCTTCCGGGATGTCCCAGTCAATCACAATACAGCCAAAATCCGAACGGGAAAGGAATATTTCATAAGCGTCTTCATAAGAGTACGAGGGAATCACGCTGCAATTCTGCACCTCAATAAGCTCTTTCTTTAATTGCCGCAGCCTGAATCCTTCGTCATTTTTTGCCTCAAACTGCGCCGAAACCATCAATACCGGCCAAATATGTTTTGTAATCTGCATATACACCTCCCGCCCGCCGTTAGTTAATGTAAAACGGGAAAGTCAATCAACTCTCCCTGATAAATATAAATAGATCTGATACGAAAGAGAAGAGTAAGGATCGAAAAAAGGATGAGTTTATATCTTTTCACGGGAACATTTTAGCAAATCTTTTCTGATTAGTAAATCCTGAATATACCTAAACTGCCTGTTTAGAAACTTAGTATTTCCCGCTTAAACGCATGAACCAGCCTTGAGCATTATAATCGTCATTGGCGATATCATCGCTGAAATCGGTGAAATTGTAACCCACGCCTAAACGCATAAAGCTGGTTATTTCCCTGTCTACTTCCAATAACCAGCCGTGTTTCTTATCATCGGCATCGGGGCAGTTAAGGATCCGGTACTCACCGGCAATATCCCATTTCTTAGTGACGTGAAAATTTAACCTGCCCAAATAAAGATATTTATCGCTTTCCGTCCAATCACGCGGCCCTACTTTTTCCCGGCCGTCCCGGAAGGCGCATTTACCCACAACCTGCAGAAACCTGGTCAAGTCAAAGAGCCCCTCCGCGGCATAGATATGCTGCCTGCTCTCCGTTTCCTCGATAAAATTATTCTGCACATCAGGCGGCAGATCAGTCAGATAAGTGTATTTAGCGAGTAAATTCAACCTGTCCCAGGCCACCGGCCGGTAGGCCAGACCAGCTCCCATCTCGTGGAACCGGGCATCTGTTGTATCATTGGTCCTGTTCCTGGTGCGGCTCCAGTTGGCGCGGCCGGTTACGGCAATATCCGGTGTTATATACCAAAGCGCCTTATTCTGGGTCAGCCACTGCCTTACCCTAACCAGCGGCCCCCGATCCTGACGGCATTCCAGCTTACTGAACAGTTTCAGCCAGTCAATTTTTAAATAACTTAAACTGACACTGCCGCTGTCCCGGTTAATTACGTTAATAAAATTCTTCCTTTCCAGGTAACTGCGCTCATAGCTTACGCCAAAGAGCAGATTATCCGTTAATTCCTTTTCATAGCCGATGAGATTTCCCCGAATAAGCTGTTCCTGATAACTGCTGTAATCCGTACTGTGATACATCCTTTCACCCGCAGACATATTCAGATTCTCTCCATAACTGGTTTTGGTAAACTTACCCAGCCCGAGCACATTCCCGACTTCTACATTGCTATAAACGCTGCGGGAATCATTCATTTCACTGGTTAAACCCAGCAAGGTACTGTTACCCAGATTACCGACAGTTTCCGCCAGCCCTAGTACTGTTTTTCCGCCAAAAAGCTTTAGGTCAGCGCCAAACGTTCCCTGGTTATTTGCTTTGCCATTAATCGTATATTGCCCGCGCACATATGGATGCAGCCAATCACTCAGGCTGTAGCCCGCCCGGCCGGCAATAAAATCATTGTCCCTCAGCGGCAGGGTGCCAAAATATGTATAGTCATCTAAAACCTGGTTGACTTTCTGGTGCTGGTACTCGAGCCTGAAATCCCAGCGGCCGGGTGTCCAGTCCGCCAGGGCGGTGGTAATATGAGTATCCACGTTACCGGTAATATCCTCTAAAATGGTGCCTTCCAGCAATCTTGTGGTTACATGCTTCACTCCCACATAAAAATCATCCATTAACCTGGTCAATAACCCCCCGACATATTTCTGCGAACCGGCATTGGCGATACTATCGGTGACACTGAAATAAGGATCCTGCCGTGAATAATTAAACATGAGGTCCGTGTTGCTGAAAAGCTTGGTGCCGGCATTGACCTCCACCGCGCTGCCGCTTTTATTATCACTGCTGGTACTGGCCATTTCGACAAAGCTGAACCCACCGTCAAAACTGGCGGCACCGCCCATCTGGGTTTCTTTACTGTGACTGTAACGCACGGAAGCGGCGGTCTCTTTGTTTAACCTTACTTCTCCTTTTGCGCTATACAATTGATAGGGATCTTTTCCTTCCCTTTCTTCTTCGACATATTCTCCTTCCACGCCGACGTAACTGGTAATATGCTGTTTGACGCGGCCGCCGAAAGATTGGTTATGAATGCTCATCAGGGTGTAATACTCATAATCAACAACTAAATACACCCTTTCCCCCGAAAGGATATTTGTGCTGACAATACTTGAGCGGTAGAGCCAATTTACCGAATTAAGGGGTTTCTTAAGCAGCACCCGGCCGGTATCGTAGTTAATCTCATAATCTATTTCCTCCCTGATCACGTAACTGAAAATTACCCGTTTACTCAGCCGGTCCCGGATCTCGATCCTTATTTTTTCACTGCCTTCCACAACATCCCTTTTGCTTAAATAATAAAGGCTGCCGCCGGTACCGACAAATTCTTCATGGCGCGGCGTTTTCCTGCTCACCGCGTAAAAACCATCTACCTCCGTGTAATGTTCGCCGAATTTTGTTTTCTTAACGCTGCGGTAATGCACCTTGCCGCCGCTCATTGTCCGGTTGTACATCGGCAGGTTTGTCACAAAACTACCCCACTGGGCAAAACTCTCATCCCATTCAAGCAGGACATAAAGCAGGTCCTGGGTATTAGTGGCGCTGTAATCAACGATACTTGCATCGCCGTAAACAGGGTAATATTTATCCGGATCAAGATTTTTAAACAGTCTGTCTTGCTGCTCACGTTTCAAGGCACTTGTACGCACCCTTTCCGTATCCAGGCTGGCCTTGATCAGGTATTTACCCAGTATTTTCCCTTTTAAAAAGAAACTCGCCCGGCCGTCCACCTTAAATCCGTCGTCAAAGCGATCATCTTTATTGATCATCTCTATGTTCCCGCCGGTGTTAAGATGCCGCACTGTCCCCTCGGCCAATCCTACGATAAAGAACTCATCCAGTATTTTCTTAACCCCGAGCTTTGCTCGCCCCGAGCTCTGCTCGCCCTTGACCCTATCTTCGTCTTCAGCCTGAGTCGTTGTTATTCCGAAGTTAACCTTGGCTAACAAACCTTCGGTAATTTTAACATAGTAGGGATTTTCCGTCGTAAAATTATAGTTCGGAGTTGGGAGTTCGGAGTTCGGAGACGATTGAGGCAGAGTTGCCGGATCTACCTTCAGTAGATGATTGCCCGGCGGCACATCCGCTATGTGATACTTACCGTCTTCATCGGTCTCCACACACACACCGTACTCGGTATATATTTTTACTCCCGCTACACCGGATTCTTCCTTCCCGTCCTGGACACCGTTGCCGTTTAAGTCGAGGAACACTTTACCGATAATCGTGCCCCGGGTAAAGAGAACATCCTGCACTACTTCTATGGCGACTTCGCTTTCATTACTGCAGTTTACCAGGGTGTTCTGTTTAACACAAACGCCTTTGGCCGCATATTTTCCCGGCACCATCCCGCTGCTGACCCGGACTTGGTAGCTGAGGTTAATGGTGGAATTCGCCGGAACGGTGCCGATATTAAACTCAACAGAATGGTTATTTCGCTGAATTAAGGACTCTTCTTTGCGAATACCATTTTGATAGGTTTTACCATCTGCGACTTTAAATCCGTTTACCAGTTCATCACTTAAAATCACACTTTCCACCGCCCTGAACCAGTAGTTGTTTTCTATCTTTACATTGTAGGTTACAATATCACCAATCATTACCTTTTTCTTATTGCATGTTTTGGTGATCGTAAGCATATCCAGGGGATCAACGGGAATATCAATATTAAGGTTCTGATTGTTAACGAGAAAATCTTCCCCATGGCTGCCGTTGTTTGTCGCCGCGACAATCTGGGAGGGAAAACCATAACCGGACTTACTGATAACTAAATAGTAAGTACCGTTCAGCACATTAAAGGTGAAGGGATTTGATCTGGTGGTAGAAGAACTGGTTTTTACTCCCCCACGATAGATGCCGGTTGTCACTCCGGCAATTGTCTGCCCGCTGACCGCGTCATAGATGCGCCCGGTAACCAGCGGATCGGGATCATTGGGATCATGTTCATAACAACCAATATCATATAAGGCCCCGGGAATGGCGGGATTTCCGTTAAGCGGCCGGCCGACTCCGATAAGATCTACTGAGGGAGCAAGATAAGAGGTACCGCCGTCAATGCAGGGGGATGGCGCTTGCGCGATACTGCTCACGCGGTAATTATTGGCACTTATATCTTTAAATATGGGATCAGCATCAATACTGCCGGAATCCTCGGTCCAAATCGTCGGCCAACCGAGGAATACTTCACCATCCACATTTATCGCATCAGAAAGGCCTTCTTTAAAAACACAACAACTGTAAACCGCCGGTGAAACGGACATCTGATCGGCATAAATCTCATATTTGAGCAGATCCTGACCGCTGTTAGAAGAAATAATGGTATTCACCAATGTCGGCGCGCTGGTGACTAAATAAATACCCTGCCCCCTACCGCTGGCACTATTCAGGGCAAGGGTACAATTAATGATCCGCACGTTATCAGCACCGATATTTTCAAGATAAATACCGCCGCCGTTTCCGCTGGCGGTATTTCTGTAAATCAAACAATTAGTTACAGATCCTGTGAGACCGGCACCGCCGGCCGTAGCCTTAAGCTCTATTCCGCCGCCGTTTCCATAAATAGTGGCACGCGAAATCGCAAAAGTAACGGTCAACTCCGGAGTTATGGACACGCCGGCGCCGGAATTATTATTGATGGTACATCGATTGACAGAAAGGTTTCCGCTGGTTACAAAACTAATCCCGCGGTTGCCGCCGGTAATGTTTATTTTTTCTATTGTGTTAACTCCTTCAATGTCCTCGATATAAAAAACGTCCGCCTGCGAACCGGTGGCATCCACAAGAGTAGTGGTTTCTGCAGCGCCGCTGATTGTAACCCCGTTTAATCCGCTTAAATTAATCGGAAAGGTCTCCTGATTATTTTCCACACTGTAGGTTCCGGCAGCCAGGTTGATGGTTATTACGCTCAACGCCTGCTCGTTCATATAAGAAACGGCATAGGTTAATGTTTTAAAAGGTTCATTCTCGGTACCGGCATTAGTGTTGTCGCCGGTTAACGGGTTTACATATAACTCTGTGGGCAGTTCATCATCATCATCATCATCATCGTCGTCGTCGTCATCGTCACCATCATCGCCGTCATCTACCGGCTCGATATAGACAGGCTCTTCCTCCGGGATTACCGGCTCGACAACTATGGGAGCTTCATCATCGGCATTCTCGACGGCGGTCTCCGGTTTCTGCTGGGCGGCCGCGGCCGTCGCGGGCGCGGAGGACGCCCTGACCGTGGTTGTTGCTCCCGGGGGAACAATCTTCATGCCCTTCTTCCCGGTACGGGGATTAATAAAAGTAACTTTAATATTGCCCTTCTTACTGCTGATAGATGTCCGGCCGGTTTGTTTATCAAAAGCTATGTTTACGATATCGGTGGGCGATAACGCTATCTGGGCATTGGGCACGGAAACCTCAAACAATCCTTTTACGCTCTCCAGATCAATGCTGTTTTCGCTCTCATAATATAAGGCATTCATAACATTGCCGCCGCGCATCTGGAAACTTGTCCTGGTATCGAAATTACTGAATCCCAACCGCCCTCTGGTTAAATCCAGATTCGTCAGGCCAGTCTTTTGTATATCCAGAAACAGGTGGCTGCCTTTAATCGCGGCAATACCGCTGGGCGTTTGAAACTGGGTCTGCTTGCCGCGCTGGGGCGTTATTTCCGCGGCAATCTTTCCTAAGACACATTTTATATTCCTTATGTTCTTACTTTTTTCCGGCAGATAAAATTCATCGATTTGCACCTCGCTGAATGCGTCTATCTCCAGATAACTATGATCGTTAAAGGTCACTTCCGCCGTTCCCTGGCGGGTGCGGATCTGATCAAGCAAAAATACCGGTAGATTTTCTTCTGTCAGATCATGCCAGATCCCTGCCGGCGGAGTTATTCTGCTTTTTAACTGCACCTCACCTGAGTATTGACTGATCCTCCCCAATGAATCATCCCCCTTGGCAGATGCCGCCGGGACAGACAAAACTAACAGGCTTAACAAAACGCAGCTAATAACAATAATCCTTTTTTTCATGCACCCTCCAAAAACAACTAGTTTATTTTAGTGATTCTAACTCGTAAAGATTTAAGATTTGTTCCACCCCCTGAACCCTGGCCGGCTCCAGCAGCCGCACCTCTGCATCCGCCTTAACATATTCGTAGGTGGTCTCACCAATAATTATACTGGTATTATATTTCCGGTTAACACCCTCCAGTCTCTGGGCGATATTTACTTCCCTGCCGATAACCGTATAATTCATGATATCAGGGGAACCGATATACCCGGCCATCACTTCACCGGTATTGATCCCAATCCTGATGGAGAGGTCTGCCTGCTGCGCCTGGCTCCAGCTTTTCCCTAAAGATTTCGTTCCCTGCAACATTTCCAGAGCCGCCCGGCAGGCAAAACGGGCATGATCGGGATAAGACAAGGGAGCGCCGAAAACCGCCATCAGGCCGTCTCCCATATATTTATCTATCGTTCCTTTATTAGCGATAATTATTTTGGCCATTTCGGTAAAATATTCATTAAGCAAGCCGGCAGTGTTCTCCGGAGATATTTTCTCTGAAATGCCCGTGAAATTGGCAATATCCGAAAAAAGCACGGTAACCAGCCTCCTCTCCCCACCCAACTTCAGCTTTTCCGGATGGGCCAGGATCTCATCAACAACGGATTTAGCCACACAACTGGAAAATATTTTCTTAATCCTTTTCTTTTCCCGCTGTTCTCTGATCAATGACCGAATGGTGATCGCGGAAAAATTAAGTGTCAGGGCCAGCAGTGGATAGACAAGGTTAAGCCAGAGCCCAAGTCTGTTAAAAAGCAATTGCGCGATAAAAAAATACCCGCCGAACAGCGCCACAAAAACAAGCGCCGCGGCAAATGCCGGCAGGCGCGGCAGCAACAAGGCGGAGAGAAGGATCAGGGCAATTACCGCCAGCACATTAGCTGTTTTGCTGAAGTTATTGTATTTGAAATAGTCGCCGGCTAATATATTGGCCAGTATATTGGCATGGATTTCAACGCCGGGTAAGTTTGTGGAAAACGGAGTACTGACAATATCCCAAAGCGCGGGATCGGTACCGCCGATTATAACAATTTTACCCTTAAACACCGCCGGATCAATTGCGCCGGAGAGGACATCACTAAAAGAATAATAAGGAAATGATTCATTTGGCCCATAGTAATTAATATAGAAATTGTTGTCTTCGGAAAGCGGTATATCTATTATCCCCAGCCTGATTTTTTCACCGATTAGCAGTTTGATTTTCACCGGCGGGATTCCCAAAAAAAGCCTTGCCGCCTGAATCGCCAGCGAGGAATAATAATTGCCGCCGTATTCTATTACCGCCGGCTGCTTTCTGACCAGGCCGTCGATATCCGGGGTATAATTAACAAATCCTTCGGCGGTTAATTCTCCGCTGATTACCGGGATATTGGCGGTAACCTCCCGGGCCTTAAGCACCGGATAAATATTCTGTTTATCCTTGTTAGCAATCAGACGATATCTGGATTTTTTTAATACTTTTGCGGCATCCCGCCGACAGGGCAGGCCTTTACCTTTTTCCCCTGGTAAGGTGAAATAGACAGCCCCGATCACATCGGCTGCAGCGGCGAGCGTTTCCGCCAGCGTCCGGTCAGCGTTAAAGATACTCTTTAGATCCTGCACCTGCCGGTGGAGGATCTGCGGGACCTGTTCCGGATAGCGCGAAAGTGTTTGTTCCAGTTCCTCGATTTTTCCTGATTCACTAACCGCGTAGGGTTCGCTGAATATAATATCAAGGGCAATTACTTCCGCCCCGGCCCTGTGCAAAAGCCCGATCATCCGCGCGATTCTGCCGCGATCCCAGGGCCAGCGGCCAATTTCGGCTATACTCTTCTCATCAATCGCGATAATCGCTATATTTTTATCCGGCTGACGCCGGCCCCTGATCTTAAAGCGCAGGTCAAGTGTGTCCAGTTCTATTTTCTTTAAAATACCGATTTGACCTTCAAAATAATAGAGGGCAAGTACAGAAAGAAGCACCAGGATAGGGATAAGCAGGTATTTTCTTAAGAACATTCTTCAGGAAACCTTAATAAATCATTCTGTTAAAATATTCCGGAAACATTCGTCAGTCAATTTTTATTATCGAATCAAGCCCCGCGATCTTAAAAACCTTTTTTACCGAGGGGTGAGCATCAACGAGTAAAAATTTGTCTGTTCCCACTTCCTTATAAGTCTGAATACAAATGCGCAAAAACTCCGAAGAAACATAATCAACTTTGTGCATATCAAAAATAACCGGGAGTTTTAACCCCTGTACCTTTTCCTTTACCTGAGCAGAAAATTCCTGACAGGCAGCAGTATCTAGTTGTCCGTCAAAGGCACACATCAACTTACCATCGGTTTCACTAAACTGGACCATTAATTCCTCCTTCTCAGTTTTTAATTTCCGCGGTTGAATTCCTTTTCTATTGCCTTGGCATCTTTAGATTCATCAAAATAAAGTTTTTGATCAAAATGTGCCAGGCGGTCGTTGTCGCGCCGCAGGGCAATACGCTGAACATTGATCAGGTTTCTGGCCGTGATATTGTCGGTGGTGATATTCTTCCCGCCGCTGCCGCAGCCCAGGGTAAATGAAGGATGCAGGGTATTAAATATTCCGCCCACGGCGCCTTGTGAGGAAGGCGTATTAACCACTATCCGGCCGGCATTCATTACCTGAGAAAACTCTTTTATCTTTTCATCATCATTACAGTACAGGCTGACCGTATGGCCGGTTCCGCCGTGGAAATTAAGGTCAATACACAATTTCACCGCGTGCTCAAAATCATTGGCTGAATAAAAGGCCAGCACCGGCGCCAAAATCTCCGAAGAAATCGGATATTGCTTACCCACTCCCTTAAGCAGAGCAATCAAGAGCCGGGTATCCGGCGGCACTTTAATCTTGGCCATTTCTGCGATAACCGTTGCCGGTTTACCGACAATCTTTCCGTTCATTACATGGTGTTCACTATCATAGACAACCGGCTCCAACTTCCTTATCTCCTCTTCCGTAAGGAAATAAGCCTTTTGTTTCTTAAACTGTTCAATCACATTGGCGGCAATGGCCCGTTCAACCACAACCGCCTGTTCGCTGGCGCAAACCGTGCCGTTATCAAAGGTTTTGGAAAGCATGATCTGCTCTACGGCAAAAGGGATATCCGCTGTTTGATCGATAAATACAGGCACATTACCCGGTCCTACTCCCAGGGCGGGCGTGCCGGAACTGTAGGCGGCCTTTACCAACCCGCTTCCCCCGGTAGCCAGCACCAGGGCAATTTTTTCATTACTCATCAGCGCGTGCGTCATATCCATGGGAGCATTAACCAGCCACTGGACACAGTCTTCCGGAGCGTCTTCCTTGAGGGCCGCTTCATAACAGATACGCGCAGCTTCCGTAGAGCATTTTTGCGCCCGGGGATGAGGTCCGATTATAATGGGATTTCTTGTTTTCATCGCCATCAGGATCTTAAACATCACCGTTGAAGTGGGATTGGTCACCGGGATAAGCGCGAAAATAGGACCAATGGGCTGAGCAATCTCTATTATTCCGCGCTCTTTATCTTCTGAGATAATTCCCGCGGTTTTAAGATCTTTAATATCCTCATAAACAAACTGGGTAGAAACAGCATTTTTAATAACTTTATCTTCCCACTTACCCAGTTGTGTCTCTTCGCAGGCCATTTTGGCCAGTCGAATCCGGGCATTGAACGCCGCCTCATATACAGCTCTGACGATCCGGTCTACATGTTTCTGATCAAGCTGACTAAAAACTCCGGCCGCGCATGCTGCCTTCTCCACAATACTATCCACATTCACTTTAAGTGCTGCATCCATCGGGCTACCTCCTTTGTAAGTTTACCAGTTTCCAGGATTAACTTGAACTTGAGGAATCTATTGTATGGAAGGTTAATTTTAGCAGGAAGAAATAAAAAAGTCAAACCCCATCAGCCACAGTGGTGTAAAAAAAAAATTCCCAACTCGTTGACAACATGTTATTTACATGTTAATAAACAATATATTTGTAGTATCTGGTTTCTCTTACGAAGGAGACGATAACCGACTATGGGGGGGAAAATCATTCTATCGTTAGTTGCTCTACTGGTGGTAGTTAGCTCCAGGGGAGAGGTGTATTTGGCCGCCGGAGAACTCTATCCTAGCACAGTAGATATATTCCTTTTAGCACCACGCGGTAATTCACCTAAACAAATGGAAGAGATGACCACAGAATGGGCAATCAGGTATCTGGTAAGAAAATTGGCAGGAGAGTTTTTAAAGGGAAACGTTACCAGTAATGTGGCTGTGGAAAAATTGGCAACGACAATTATTTCCTTGAAACTTACCGGCAGCCCCTTAACGGGAGTTGCATCGAAATCCAGAGAGAGACCGTTTTGGGTATACAAGAAAGAGAACAGAGGATTTGACGGGATTAAGGTATTGTTAGAAATAGGAAACCGCCGGGTAGAATTATACCTGGCACGAAGTATTGATGCCCAAGCGCTCTGGAATAATAAAATAAGGAATAAACTAAGAAACGGTAAAAGGAACCTGTTCCTCGAAGGAAAAGTAGCAGCCATAGTCGCGGCCGAAACGAAAGAGATATCCTTTTTTGCCCTTGAAAAAACAGATCTGGGCCGATTAAGTACAATAGTGCATGATCTAAAAGTCCCTTTTCAAGCCATAGGATTTCTGGAGCTATTCTTCACCACGGAGGGAGAAAGAGAGGAATACAGAGGAAGGGTAGCGCGAATAAGGGGTATTTTCGGAAAATACGATGAGGATCTTGCTGATCCTAAAAAGGGGCTGGTAACGGCCTTAGCTAATTTGTATAGCACGCTTAACACAATAAAGGAGTTTTGTTTGTGGGGACACCAATTTATTAGCGCCACTACTACCAGAGAAGCGACTGAACTAGGTGAAAGGAATTTCTCCAAAGCATTACGATTAATAGAAGAATTTAAACTGGCCTGGGAAGGAGCAACAAAAAATCAACGATTCGATTTAGTAACGGCAATAATTAATTATATGGAAAATATTACTGCTAGTCTTTGGGGTAACGGAATAAAAGTAAATTTCCGACTGCAGGCAGGCGGCGTTTCGGATTTTTTTGTTTTCAACAATCGCAATGCCGTCGAAAGGCTGCTGGATAATCTTATTAATAACGCGCTTGACGCCTTCAGGAAAAATGGGGCAACCGCGGGCGAGATAGCGGTCACGATGAATTTTAATGAGGAAGGAGGGATAGGCCTGACAGTATCAGATAACGCCGGCGGCATTGCAGAAGGATTACTGATACGAGACAAAGATAAAATCCAGAAATTATTTGGACGGGGAAACAGCACTAAGTCTGCCGAGGAGCCCGGAGAACACGGTCTGGGATTACATTTCGTGCACAAAACAGTAGTAGGATTAGATGGGGAGATTGTAGCCAGTAACAACACACGGGGTGGCGCTACGTTTACCCTGGTTTTTCCGTCAGAGTGCATCGTTCCTGAAGAAATAGAGATGTATGATGATGATTCATTAGAACAGCTAAAGAGAACTATCTTGGCGGCAAGAGAAACCACAGAAGACCCCGGACTTTCTGCAACGGCAGAAAAACTCTTACAGCAGCCAGAAACGGCTGTCTGGGAGAAATCCTTCCCTCTATGGATATATTATGAATTAATGGGCTATGTTAACTCTCTTGGCGGGAGAAATGCGGCCGCGGCCAAAGAGATATTGCGAACAATAAGAAAAATGACCACGTACGCTAATTTAAATGATTTGGAGATAGAACCTGATTCTGATATTGGTAAATACTTTTTAGGCCTGCTTGATCTTAAAGGCCAGGCACTTGAACTTGAGGCGGAAAAGACTGACGCTGAATTACTCACAATCATGAATCGTTATGCCGTAACGGCCTATCAATGGTATGGCCGGACACAAATGATCGGCTGCCGGATTGGCTTACAAAAGAATGATCATGTCTGCTTAAAGGATGAGCATGAATTATTAACTCTGGTGCGCAAATTATATCAAATCCATTACCGGTGCCGAAAAGAACCGTTGGCAGGTATAAATCTGCCGAACCAATTTTCGGAAGTGGGTCTGGCCTACCGCGCTGTTTTAGACGGAAAAATGGAGGAGGCAGTGATACGCTATTCCCGGGCAGTTAGACTTAATCGCAATCTGGGCCCTCAGGTGGTATATGAGTTAAGGATACTGGAAACGTTGGGTTACGACATTGAGGCCGATAGAGTTCAACGGGCATTATTAAATGTTCTGCATGAAGGCGATTTCGTTTCCGGCCAAGCCAGTTGGGAATCTGAAACGGGAATACCGGCAAAAACCGGATCCCAAACCATAGAGCGCGCGGTGTAAGGTATTAGGGATTCAGTAATTCAAAACCTGTAGCCGGATCCGGCGAACGAACAGCCGCGGTATCGGTTAGTTCCAGCAGGATAACCTCCAGCACGTGCCAGGCCTTCACGCCCCGGCGCACACAACCGGTTACCGTTTGATCCTTTCTGCCGCAGGCAATATGCATATGCAAAACCGGCAGGCCTTTCTCTCCGGGGAAAATAGTGCCTGTTCCGGCGGCTTCATGCACATTGTCTAAAATATACTGCAGCGGCTTAATTGGCTTTTTGCGTCCCTGCTCGGGGCCCACCACCAGCTTAGAGCCCTGATCCGCTCCGCCGAGAATAATCAACACCCCGGCCTTAACGGATTTTTCCCGGGCAAATTTTTCAATTTCCTCGTGAATGACATCCCCGTCTTCAAGCCGAATAACAAACACCCTTCCCTGTCTGGCTTCTGAATATTTCATTAGTCTATCGCGTATTCCAGGGTAACAACCGCTTTAACGGTTTTTTCAATAGTTGACGTATCATAAATACCGTAACCGGAAGTCTGGGTGGAATTGGGCACGGTAATCTGGAAGACTCCCTGCCGGGCCGAACTCAGCGCCCCTACCCGGCCGCCGCTGTTCTCAGCCATGGTTAACGCCCGCTTGTAGCCGTCTTCTGTGGCTGCGGCGATGAGTTCAACCTTTACCTCACCAAGAGCGGAAACATAATACGCCGGCGCCTGGGCATAGACATCAATACCGTCCTTAATCAATTCACTTACTCTTTTGGACATATCCTTTATCAGCCGCACATCGCCGGAAGTCACCATAATCGCCTGGCTGGCTTTAAAATATTCAATTTCGTTTGTCCGGTGGCCCTCTGCATCTTTCTTATATATTTTCGATGTATTCACATTATAGAGGCCGATCTCATCCCCCTTAAAACCGCTTTCTGCCAGAAAACTCAATACCCGGTTTTTGTTTTGCTGCAATTCTTCAAAGGCCTCTTTTAAGGTGGGCTTCCTGGTTGTGTACGAACAATAAAGCTTACCAATATCCGCGATAACATTTCTTTCCGCGTATCCTTTAACCACAATGGACTTTTCGTGTTTTATTTTAATGAAAAGTTTAGACAACATAACGGATGATAAAATCATCCCTAACGCCAGAATAACCGCCACAACTGATAATTTAATAATATTTTTCATCCCCTACTCCTTGTCGTTTCAAGATCATTGTTTGCCAGGATTTCCTTTAAGCAATTCTACCACCTCTGCCCGGTTCTCCGCAACCGCCA
>CAZIXI010000065.1:11093-14136 GCA_964543115.1 uncultured bacterium | reverse complement strand
CGGAGGCCATGAACAAGTTTTGAAAGTGCTCTGGATTAAATAGGGGGTGTTATCCTGATTATAAAAACTATTTTTTTATGTTTATTTCTTGTTGTTTCAGTGAGCGTTCATGGACAAACTGTTACGGAGGAAGATTACGCGGGCTGGGATTTTGAGGATATGTCTGAAGAGGAAACACAAGAAATAAAGGATGTGTTTAAACCAAGGCCCCGGGACCAAGCATACCCGACTAAGCCCAGACCCAAAAGAGTAGAGGATTATCCTAGTGTGTATGATTATTATTGGGAAAATTTGAGAGATAAAGTAGCCGGGAAAGGTGATCCCTGGACTGAGGCGATGAAAGATCCAATGTGGGAGGAATATATTGCTGAATTATGCACCAATATAAAGGCCAATCGGGATCAATATTGGAAATGCCGGGATATAGTTGAAAGAGGACACGAATTTTATTATCCGGATGAAGATATGCTAAGGATAGTGCCCAGTGCAACCAATGAGTATTATTGCCACGAATTTGCCTGGAGAAGGCCCAGCGATCGTCAGAAACCACGTGTCCGGGCCGGTGAGCCTAATGGTGTGGCTAATTTTACGGGCACAGTGACCGATGATATAGTTAACCAGATTATTAGAGATCCGGAATTTTTTGGTTGGGAAGAAGTGCTGAGTTATAAAAATCTCCGGGAAGGTGATGTGGCCACCTACCACAAGACCAGCCTGAAAGAGGCAGTGCATTCGGCCGTAATCGTTAATGTCGTTTATAGCCAGTATGGCACACCCGATAGTGAAAATGATGTGATTCTGATAAGCAAGGATCGCGACAATTCCCTTTTCAGGCACAAGTTGGGCCGGCCGGGAGAGAAAAATTATTTTCGGGATTTTGAAGGACAGGCTGGAGTCCGCTTCTGGCGCCGTAAATAGCTGAAGTTCATTTACCTTAACGGGGATTGTTTTGCTATGATCTAAACGAGGAAGAGAATATGCGACATACTTTTCGTGTGTTTGTGATTTTGACTATTTGGGCCATCTGCCTGACAGTTATGTCATCTCTTGCCGTATTTGCCGCTGGAGCTGACAAGGAGCAGCAATTAGCACAATACCGTAAAGAGCTCGAGCAGGTTAAAAAAGATTTAAAAAAAATACAGCTCAAAAAACAAGAACAAATCCAGGCAATGACGGTAGATAGTAAAAAGCATGTAGCCAATACAATGCTTAATATGTACCGCGCGGCAAAAAAGTATAAGGTTATGGAAAAGGAATACGAAAAAGAGGAAACTGCGCTGGAAACCAAATGGGACGATGAAAAGTGGACTCCGAAATATTTTAAAAGTGAAGAATATAAGGCTCTGCAGGAGAAATATATTGAGAAATATGAAGAGTTTACCGGAGTAAAAACAGGCAAGAGTTCTTTTTATTCGGTTTATAGAGAAACTATCGAAATACTGAAGAAAGGCCGGGGAGTTAATTTAGATGAACTTGAGCTTGAAGAAAGATGGCTGATCAGGCTTTATGGGTCGGTCAACGGGCGGATTAAACGGCTTGAATCCGGCGTTTCGCAATCTACTACTGATGAGGATCTGCCGACATCCGGCCGCCTAGAGTTGCGCGTTTCCCAGACTCAATTTGAAGTTGCTGTTGGCGAGATTAAGTTAGTTTCCTTAACAGTTTGTGGCGGTAAACCACCATATCAATTCACGATTACTTCCCTGTCCGGCGAAAACGGAAGAGAACGAACATTACAAGGTCCGGCTAGATTAAATGAACCCTTTTCTTTTACCTTTCCGGGAATGCCGTCACTGTATTTAACTCTAAAAGACAGCAGTTTTCCCAGCCAGGAAACCTCGCTGACCTTAGTTTTCCGGGTTATAGGGGAAGAGCCGGAAGAGGAGGAGCCTGGGCAGCCGGAAGAGGAAGAGCCGGATGATTCGAAGAAGGAAAAGCCTAAAGAAACCCCAATTGAAAAGAAACCTGGAAAGAAAACCACTCCGATTAAACCTCTTATTGGTACTTACCGGGCGGATTTTTGGATCCCGATTGTTGAGAGACCAGGTATGGGATTTGTAAAAATGGAGTATGCCAGGGCACCAGTTCCGATTGTTTTATCTTTTAGTGCAGATGGTCGTGTAACAGGGGATGTTGATTACGATTGTCCAGAAAACAGATTTGATGAAAACAATAAAATGCACTGGACGCGAATGTCCTGGAATACGAAATTTCGGGTACAAGGTTCTGTGAATTGGCAGACAGGAAGGATGGAAATTAAGATTATTGACGGGCATATCGAATCTCGTCACGAAAGAAGAGGGGGAGATACTCCTTACCAAGCAGGATGGGATATTGATTATGATGCTAAACTCATTGGATACTATGTGCCTGGTCCGCAGTATGAGAAGGTGCTGACGGAAGTACCGGATAGCGTAAAAGAACAAGGAGCTACCCCTTCTGATTGGATTAATAAAGGGATCCCAACGATTGTAGCGGGACCAGATGGGAAATTTAGATTTAAAGATAGGGGCTGGTGGGGAAATCCCCTTATCCAAACTGAGTCTACCGGCCGGGTAAATCTCAAGCGCTATATAAAATTCAACATATACCTAAAAAAAGAGGTTGAAGATGTTACGGATCAATGGAATAAAAGAGTCTGTGAACCCACTAACAAGAGCGGTGTCCATTGGTTTTTAAAGATCCTGGGACCGGCTCCTGAGGTGGAACCGGAGGAAATGGATGGTGAATTGTGTGGATTTGCCGTTTGGCCGGAATCGCCGGTGCGGCTGACAGTGGGACAGGCGGAGCAGTTTCAGGCCATGGGTGTTTTTCTGGAAAATGTATTTGACGCAGTGGACTTGAGCGGTAAGGTAAAATGGGAAGTATTGGAATTAAAAAATGTTGGCGGTAAAGCTACCTGGCAGAAAAGCAAAGCCCTAAAAAAAATGAGAACCGGCAAGTATGAAGCAACCAGGCCAGGTACATACTATGTCCGCGCCTGGACCAGAAATAAAGGTGATTTGTTTAGTGATGCTATTGAGGTAAAAGTAGAAGCACCGTC
>CAZIXI010000065.1:0-11083 GCA_964543115.1 uncultured bacterium | reverse complement strand
ATAAAAGGAGATTTATTGAATGAAGTCCAAAATTATTATTTGCTGTATGCTTATCGCTATGGTTGTTGGTGTCCTAGGGCTAACAATCACGCAATCTAATACAGCATTTGCTGCTGTCCCTACAAAAGAGCAGGAATTAGCAACGCTCCGTAAAGAGCTTGAGATTGTGAAAAGTGAATTAAAAAGAGTACAAATAAAAAAACAGGAACAAATCCGGGGGATGACGGTTGAGAGTAAAAAGCATGTAGCAAATACCATGCTTAATATGTACCGCGCAGTAAAAAAATATGAGATTTTGGAAAAAGAATATGAAAAAGAGGAAGCTGCGCTGGAGGCCAAATGGGGAGTGGTGAATTGGCAGATGTATCAAACCAAAGAATATAAAGAACTGAAAGAGAAATACATTAAGAAATATGAAGAGTTTACTGGAATAAAAACTGGGGAAACAACTTTTATAGCTGCGCATAATAAAACGATAAATATACTCAAGCTGGGTCGAGGAGCCAATTTGGATGCTCTTGATCGTGAAGAAGAAAGGCTTGTGTGGGCTTATCAGGTGCATAAAGCGCGTATTAAACAGCTTGAATCTGGTGTTTCGGAGCAGGTTCCCGAAGACAATCTTCCCGTATCCGGTCCCTTAGAGTTACGTGCTTCCCAAACACAATTTGAAGTTGCTGTTGGTGAGGTTAAGTTAGTTCTCTTAGAAATCTGTGGTGGTAAACCGCCGTATAAATTTTCAATTACTTCTCTTTCTGGTGAAAACGGAAGAGAGCGACCATTAGAAAGTCCAGCTAGATTAAATGAACCATTTTCTTTTACTTTCCCAGGAATGTCTACAATGTATCTTGTTCTTAAAGACAGCAGCTTTCCTCAGCAGGAAACCTCACTGAATCTAGTTTTCCGTGTTATTGGAGAGGAGCCAGAAGAGGAGGAAGCTGTTTTACCGGAAGAGGAAGAGCCTGGCGAATCAGAGAAGAAGGAACCTAAAGAAACCCCAGAAGAAAAGAAGCCGCCCAAAAAGCCTGCTCCAATCAAGCCGCTTATTGGCACCTACCGGGCTGAGCTATGGGTACCCGGTCTCATTGAGGCTCCAGGTGGTAATTACGTCAACTTCATAGAACACGGGAAGCTGCCAATTCCTTTGACTTTAACGTTCAATGCAAACGGGGATGTAAGCGGATACTGTAAATATGAATGCCCAAACAGCGAGTTCAAAAAGAGTAACGTTGATCGCTGGACACGGATCTTCTGGGAAACAAGTTTTCAAATTGACGGTTCGGTGGACTGGAAGACAGGAAAAATTCAATTACGGATTCCTAATGGAAAAATTGAGTGTGGCCATGAGAACGATAGACGAACAAAAAAAGGGGGCAGTTTCTACCAGGCGGGAGAAAAGGGGGATTATGAGGCTGATCTTATTGGTTGGCACCTTTCCACACCGATATTTGAAGAATGGCTGCGCGGAGTACCAGAAGGTGCTAAGAACCAGGGATTCAGCCCTGACCAATTAGAGAAAATTGGTGATCCAAACGTCGTTGTTGGTCCAGACGGAAAGTATAGGTTCAAAGACTATGGCTGGAAGGGTGATCCTATACAACCCGGCTCTACCGGTCAGGTAAGACTCTTACGATACATATACTATTCCGGAGATGAACAACCAGATATTATTGATTGGCTTCCTGGCAGAAAAGATTTTTATGATAAATGCAATCGTGATGGCTTTTGCTGGTACCTGAAGATTGTTGGCCCGGCAGTAGAAGAACCTGAGGAACCAGAGGAAGTGACGGGTGAATTATGCGGGTTTGCTGTTTGGCCGGAATCACCGGTGCGGTTGACGGTGGGACAGGCAGAGCAGTTTCAGGCGATGGGGGTTTTTCTGGAAAATGTTTTTGACGCGGTTGACCTGAGCGGTAAGGTTAAATGGGAGGTCTTGGAATTAAAACATGTGGGTGGTAAAGCTACTTGGGTGAAGAGTAACGCGCTTGAGAAATTACGAATCGGTAAATATCAGGCGAACAGGCCGGGTACCTTTTATGTCCGTGCCTGGACCAGAAATAAAGGTGATTTGTTTAGTGATGCTATCGAAGTAAAAGTTGGAGCTTCATCGGCTAAATAATTAGTGTAGTGGTTTGGTGAATTATAATTTATCCTTACCCTGTACATTTCCCTGCAGGGTATTGGGGAGACGGTGGGAAAAGATGGAGGTGGGTATGAAGTATGGGATTATGATTGTGGCTTTTGTGGCCTTAACGGTTTTTTGTTTGGGGACCAACGTCTATGGTGAAGAAGTGCCCAGCCTGAAAGAGTTTGGGGAAAAGGTAAAAGAGCTTGTTCTCCAATATTACCCTAAGGCCGAGGTTTCCGTGACCGGTAAAGAAATCGCGTTTGAATATGGGGCCAGAGATTTTATGATTCATGATATGAATAAAATGGGGATGTGGGAAGAAGAGGCCTATGAAACGAAAGGACCTGAGAGGAAATTATTTGCCGGCAAGAACAAAAAAGAAAGCGGTATTGTTGGTTACATAGAGATCATGCCAGGTAAACATCTTTACGCGACAACTCGCCCGCAAACACTGGACCGGCTTTATTTCAAGACCTTGATGCTGGCGCCGGAATCTGAGAAAAAGGATTGTTTTCTTATGGTGGATTTAGATTATCCGGATACCGTTAATGAGGAATTCCTTAAGAAGTTTACCAAACTCGCTAATGAATTCGAAAAGTATCTGAAATAATACTGCAGGAAGAAAGGTATTTACGGAGAATCGATATTCAAAGGAGGCAGGATATGTTTGTCTTTAAGAAGATGATAGTTAAGAAATTAAATTTTCTATTTTTTATATTGTGTTTCTTTCTTCTTATATCGGCAGGTTCTCTCTTCGCGGATCAGCAAAGGCAGGATGTTTTCAAGCTCGGGTACAATTTGGGCCGGGCGGTTTCCATGGGCCTGGACATGAATGCCTTGTTGAGTTCCAACTCGCAGATCTATACCAACATCCGCCGCTGTCTTGGTAACGTTTTAAGTATAGCCGGTAATCTTGGTTTGCCGACGGAATCAATAAGAACCCTTTTGCGGGACGTACCGATGCTCAGCCGGCAGCAATATCTTGATCAGAGCCCGCAGGGTCCGCGGGGCCGGAGCCGGGTGTTGATGGATGAGCTCCAGCAACAGTGCCGCGACAGATTTGGTGAGCAGGCTGCCTTGATTTTCAGCCAAGGAGTATGGCTGGGCGGTGCTGAAGGCACAGCAGATTACGGCCAGGGATATACAAGAGAGACACGACCGGGAACGTATGATTTACTGCGGCGTAATGTTACCTGGCTGCAGGGAAATGCCGGGGCCAGCGGATTGAGCCAGGCGCCGATTGATCGCCTGGACGCGGAGCTGGCCAGAGGGATAACATTCGGGCAGGCTTTTTATAATCTAGAGAGTTTGCGCAGGAGGTGGTTACAGGAACTGCTGGATCAACCTTCCCTTTCCGGCTCGGTTCCCTTAGTGGAATTATCTGATAGCAATTGGAATTCCGAAGTAGGCCAGTCACCCACGCCGGTTTTGGTGGTTTTCTGTTCCTCTTTTGATGCTAATTCAGGCAAACAAGTGAAAGTAATAGAGGGAATAGCGGGGAAATATCCCGGGGTCAAGTTTGCGAAGGCCGATATGAGAGATTGCCGGAAGATATTTCAACAGGAGGGGATAACCGCTTTTCCAATTATCCGGCTTTACAAAAATGGCCGTTCGGTAGGGCAGCTGCAAGGAAAACAAAATGAAGAGGCGATAGCTAATCTTATTGGATCGGGGCAGTCATCAGGGGGATTATTAGGAGTAGAAATGGGAGGTACTTCCTGGGATTAAAATGTTCCTCTAGTGCAAAATGAAAACACCGATAAAAAATATTACTGTTCTAGTGGTTTGTTCACTGCTTGCTTATTATGGTAGCTGGTTGGATAATCGTAAGGTTTTAGCGTTTCGGATACCTCATTATTTTTATCTAACCATTATTGCCCTGGGCTGTATCTGGGCAAACATTCGGGCCTTCTCCCGGATCGAAAAGCCCTTGTTAAGATACAGCTTGAGATGTCTGCTGATTATTATTTTCTTTTTAATTACCTATGCTATTGCATTTTCCGCAGCCGCCATGTATGTGTTTTCGAAGATGGATTTTTGAGGTGGCCGGCAAAGGGAGTGCGGCTGCTTTAATCCAGAGAAAACCAGTTCTTTTCTTCCAGATTATAACATTTCCTGCCGAACGGGGGGAGGATGGTATAGATCAAGATATGGTTGTTTTCAGTGCTTGTATAACTAAATTTAGACGAATACAATAAGCTTATTCTAGCCCGGGGAATCTTCGCTAAAAAATCCGGTACAAGTTCCACTAACTTGTCAGGATAGCGCTTATATTCCGCCTGATATTCCTCAAGGGCATTAATAAGCATTTCTGCTTTACGTTGGGCCAGCCTCTGGTCATATTTAATTACAGTTAAGATTGCCACAACGAGAACTGTGTAAATCAACAAACGCCGGAATTTTATTTTTATATCTTTTTTGTTTATTAAACTGGCTAAGGCCTTAGGCAAAAAGTAGAAGACTACCACAGCAGCCGTTCCCAGAGCGATTATTCCCTGCCCGAATAAAAATACATCAAGAAAAAACAGTAATAAGGGTATCCAGAGAGAATAAAACATTTTTAAGGACATAATAATGTTGTTCCTGTGTTGTTGGCCTACAGATACTTTTTCGCCATGGCGACGCGTTCGGAAATACTCGGATGATTATGTAAAATGAAATGAATTATGGGGTTGGGTTTGGTATCGGCCAGGTTCTGGTAGGCCAGTTTATTCATGCTGTCAATAAAGGCCTGGGGCTTATTGGTTAATTCAATGGCCATTTTGTCCGCCTGGCGCTCCATTAGGCGGGAAAAGGTATTGTTTACAGGCAGGAAGAAAAGCATAAAGATAAACAGGATAAGGGCAAATAAAGGAAAAGCGGCTATATCGGCAATGCCGCTAAAACCCAGCCGGGTGACGGAAACAGCCAGGATCTGGTCAGCAAGCCATAGACCGATAATGGTAGAGGCAATTCCCAGCGTTAACAATTTCCAGATATGTTTATAGTAATAATGGGCCAATTCATGGGCCAGAATAACCTCTATTTCATCGGCAGTATATTCTTTAAGCAGGGTATCGCTTAATAGAATCCTTTTTGTCTTACCCCAGCCGGTAAAGGCGGCATTGGCTTTTTTCGTTTTTCGGCTTAGATCTATCTCAAAGATACCCAGTATCTTAGAGCCAACTTTTTGAGCCAGTGACTTTAATCTGGAGGCTAACTCCTCGTCCTTCAGCGGGGTGAGTTTAAAGAATAATGGAATTAAAACTATTGGCGCTAAACGACTTAAGATGATAGTGAAGAAAATCCAGAGTATTCCTGCCCAGAGCCACCACAGATTACCGCTTCTTCTCAAGAGCAGATAAACAACCTCGATAATAATTATCGATAGAATTAAGGAAATAGCCAGGGATTTGAGTTGATCTTTTAGCCAGTTACTAACCTTTTGGGTGCTCAGATTGAACTTGTGTTCGAGTGTATAACCTGAATAGTAGCTTAAAGGTAGAAATAATAGGAATTGACCAATGAGTAAAACCCCCACATACAACCCAATTGTGAGATAAACATTCCGTAAGAATCCACCAATATTGACTGAAATATAGGCTGATATGCCCCTATTTCCCCCCACTATCAAAATCGTAAGGATGATTATAGTAAATAAGGTTTCTATCAGGAATAATTTGTTGCGAATGGATTGGTACTTTTTGGCTTGTTGTGTTCGTTCAGCAGTAATAAGGGATTGATTCAATTTTGCCTCATTCTTATTATAATTGAATTGTATTAAATATTATATAATTTGCAAAAATGTAGGTTCATTGTATAATATAAAATCTATCTAAGTCAATACTAACCAAATTTGAAAAGCCCCGCCCTTTGTGAGGGGCAAATGAACAAGAGAATATGGGCAGAACTGATAAATGAAATAAGAATAAGCTTTTTGGCTAATATCACCCAAAGGGCGGGACAAAGGAGAACCTTATGGAAATGGCATTAGAAGGCATTATTGAAAAGATTAAACAGGAAGGAGTAGCGGAAGCGGACAAAAAGGCGCAGGAGATTGTTTCCCAGGCACAGCAGAAGGCAAAATCAATAGTTGCTGAGGCTGAGGCACAACGGAAAAAGACTATTGCCGGGGCCACTGCGGAAGCAGATAAATTAAAAAAACAGGCTGAGGAGGGGGCCCGACAGGCGGTGCGGGATGTGGTTCTTATGCTCAAGCAGAAGATTACCGATCTTTTTGATCAGGTCCTGAAAAAAGAAATAGGGGAACAGCTTTCTCCCGCAATTCTGCAGGAAGTGATCGTAAAACTGATAGAACATTTTAAAGAGCAGGGAGTGTTGGAATTGGAGGTTGTGCTCAGTAAAGGGGATCAGGAAAAGTTAGCAAAAGCGATTTTACAGACTTTACGCGCGGAACTGCGAAAAGGAGTCACCTTCAAGGTGGCTGCTACAGTGGAAAACGGTTTTCGGATCGGCCAAAAGGGGCAGAATTATTTTTATGATTTTACTGCTGAGGCCTTAACTGAAGCCATGAAGGTATATCTGAATCCGAAATTGAGAACTATCCTGGATGCCAGCGATAAGTAATCAGTGATAATAAAGGTTATGAGTACTATCTATTACTACCTAGCAGCTTCTCTGCCCTATTTGAAATACGGCAGGGAACTGCCCATCAAAATAGAGGATTTCCTTTTTGAATGCGCGAAATGGGTGTCGGAAAGTGAAATATCCATTTTACAAAAAGAAGATGTAAATTCTTTGGTTAGCGGCCCGGATGATCTGGCGGTACTTAGGGATTGGCGGGAGTTCCAGCTGGCCTTGAGGGAAACAATAGCGGGTCTGCGCCAGGCCAAACAAACGGGCGCTGGCGGCCGGCAGACTTCTGTCTATAGTGAGATTTTTGAGCAACCGACGCCGTTGTTAATGGAAAAACGGCTGGAAGAAATTAACTGGAATTTTCTGGAACAGCTGGAAAGCTGTTATTTTGCGGATATTAACTGGCTGGTAGTTTATTTATTCAAATTGCAGATTATATCAAGGCTGGCCCAATTTAAAAAAGACCGGGGCTGGCAGGTATTTCATCAACTATGTGAGGTAAAATATGGGTAAAACAAAAGGAAAGGTAGTGGCGATTACCGGGAATATGATTTCGGTAAAATGCGCGGGGGATATCATCCAGAATGAAGTGGGTTATGTGTTAAAGGGAAAGCAGCGCCTGAAGTCAGAAGTGATCAAGATCGAGGGTGATATTGCCTTTATGCAGGTATTTGAGTATACCAAAAATATCAGGGTGGGGGACGAGGTAGAATTTTCCGGAGAGATGCTTTCTGTGCAGCTGGGTCCTGGTCTTCTGCAGCAGATATATGACGGTCTGCAGAATCCGTTGCCGGAATTGGCGGCGGAATTTGGTTTTTTCCTGCCTGTGGGGATAGAGTTGGGAGCACTTTCCACGGAGACGAAGTGGAAGTTTACTCCTACAGCCAAGAAAGGAGATAAGGTAGTGGCCGGCAGTGTGCTGGGTACGGTTCCGGAAGGTATCTTTCAGCACAAAATAATGGTACCGTTTAATTTTCTTGGTGAATATACTATTGCCGAGATAGTTTCTGCGGGTGAATATACGATTACTCAAATGATCGCCAAAATTACCGATCAAAAAGACAATACGTTCTCAGTAACCATGACCTTTGACTGGCCGGTGAAGGTGCCCATAACTGCCTATCCGGAAAAAATTCTTCCGCAAGATCCTCTGATTACCCGGGTACGAATTATTGATACCCTGTTTCCGGTGGCTAAAGGCGGTACCTATTGTATTCCGGGGCCGTTTGGCGCCGGCAAGACTGTGCTCCAGCAGTTAACCAGCCGCTATGCGGAAGTGGATATTGTGCTAATTGCCGCCTGCGGGGAACGGGCGGGAGAAGTGGTGGAGACTTTGCGGGAGTTCCCTCATTTACAGGATCCACGTACCGGAAAAACTTTAATGGAACGCACTATAATCATTTGTAACACCTCTTCCATGCCGGTAGCAGCCCGGGAATCCAGTGTGTATACCGCGGCTACCTTAGCGGAATATTACCGCCAGATGGGTTTAAATGTGTTATTACTGGCTGATTCCACTTCCCGCTGGGCCCAGGCGATGCGGGAAATCTCCGGACGCCTGGAAGAGATTCCCGGAGAAGAGGCCTATCCGGCTTATTTAGAGAGTAGGATTGCCAGTTTTTATGAACGGGCAGGGTTAGTGAAATTACACGATGGTGAAATTGGCAGTTTGACAATTGGCGGGACGGTTAGTCCGGCGGGGGGCAATTTTGAAGAGCCGGTTACTCAGTCCACCCTGAAGGTGGTTGGCGCCTTCCACGGCTTAAGCCGGGACCGGTCCAATGCCCGTAAATTTCCTTCGATTGATCCGCTGGAAAGCTGGACAAAATATAAGAGTTTTATTAAAGAGGAGTTAACAACTGCTGCCCGCCGGATTTTAGTGCGGGGAGAAGAGGTCAAGCAGATGATGAAGGTTGTCGGTGAAGAGGGAACTTCGCTGGCTGATTTTATTATCTATTTAAAAGCGGATTTTTTGGATAATGTTTATCTGATGCAGAATGGTTTTGATCCGGTTGATGCCTCAAGCAGTGCTGAACGCCAGCAGTATGTTTTTACTAAAGTAGTGGAAATATTAAAGAAGGAATTTGAGTTCTCTGCCAAAGAAGCGGCCCGCAGTTATTTTTATAAACTACGGCAGACGTTTATTGATTGGAATTATAAGGAGTTTCAATCTGAGGAGTTTAAGCAACAGGAGAAGAAAATAGCTGAGATGTTAACTATGAGCGAGACGGAGAAGGTTGCTTAGAAACTTGACAAGGAGCTTTTTATGCAAAAAGTATGTACAAGAATCTTGAGTATTGTCGGTAACGTGATCATGGTCCGGGCGGAAGGAGTGGCCTATGAAGAACTGGCGGAAGTGGCCAGTTCCTGGGGCAAATCCCTGGCGCAGGTAATCAAGCTTGATAACGATAAGGTATACCTGCAGGCCTTTGCCGGTTCCCGGGGGATTTCTACCGGGGATGAGGTACGGTTTCTCGGGCACCCGATGAAGGTGGGATTTTCTGAGAATATGCTGGGCCGGATTTTTAACGGCAGCGGCTTGCCCCGCGATAATGGGCCGGCATTGACTGAGAATCTGATTGAGATAGCCGGTCCGGCGGTTAATCCGGCAAAGAGGATTATTCCCAGTAACATGATCAGGACCAATATTCCGATGATCGATGTATTTAATTCCCTGGTGGAATCGCAAAAGCTGCCGATCTTCTCTGTTTCCGGTGAGCCGTATAATGAGGTGCTGGCTAGGATTGCCCTGCAGGCGGAAGTGGATTTGATTGTTTTAGGCGGAATTGGGCTCAAATACGATCAGTATATGTATTTTCGCAATACCCTGGAAGAAGGCGGGGCCTTAGGCCGGACAATATTTTTTGTGCATACTGCGGCTGAGCCGATTGTGGAAGGGATCATGATTCCCGATCTGGCATTGGCGGTAGCGGAAAAATTTGCCTTACAGGGAAAGAAGGTTTTGGTGCTCTTAAGCGATATGACAAATTTTGCCGACGCCTTAAAGGAAATCGCCATTACCATGGAACAGGTACCTTCCAACCGGGGATATCCGGGTGATCTTTACAGTCAGCTGGCCTCACGTTATGAGAAGGCGGTTGATTTTGAGGATGCCGGATCAATAACGGTTTTAGCCGTAACCACTATGCCGGGAGATGATATCACTCATCCGGTACCTGATAATACGGGGTATATTACCGAAGGGCAGTTTTATCTGCGTAACGGCCGGATTGAACCTTTTGGTTCACTCAGCCGCCTAAAACAACTGGTTAATAAGAATACCCGCGATGATCACCGCGCGATTATGGACGGGATGATCCAGCTTTATTCGCAGTATACAGAAACCGTCGAGAAACGGGCAATGGGATTTAAGATGAGTGACTGGGATAATAAGTTGATTAAGTACGGGGAGAGATTTGAAGACCAGATGATGAATCTCCAGGTGAATGTTCCGCTGGAGCAGGCCCTGGACGGCGGCTGGCAGATGATGGCTGATTGTTTTCAGCCGGAAGAGACTAACTTCCGCACGGAATTAATCGAGAAACACTGGCCGAAGAAAGCTAGTAGTTAGTTATTAGTAATTGGTTATCAGTATGGCGAAGATTAAGTTGACTAAAAATGAACTGAAACAGCAAAAAGATGCCCTGGAGCGGTATCAGCGCTATCTTCCTACCCTGCAGTTGAAGAAACAGCAATTGCAATTGGAGATCTTACGTATTCAGCGGGAACTGGACGGGGTCCAACAGGAAATCAAGGATTTTGAGAAAGAATTTGTTAAGTGGGTAGATGTTTTTGCCGAAGATATTGATGTAAAGTCTTTATTTCCCGAAGCGAAAGTGATTACCCGGGCAGGTAACGTGGCTGGGGTGGACATACCTGTTTTAGAGAATGTCGATTTTCAGAGAAAAGAATATGATTTACTAAGCGTACCGTTGTGGGTTGATTTTGGTGTTCTTGCCGTGGAAAAGATGGTTTCCCTGCGGGTAAAACAGCAAATACTTGCCAAACAGCTGGAAGCGGTCAGGGAAGAATTACGGATTACCACGCAACGGGTGAATTTGTTTGAGAAGGTAAAGATTCCCGAGGCCCAGGAAAATATTCGCAAGATCCGGATTTATATAGGGGACCTGCAGACCGCCGCGGTGGTGATCGGTAAGATTGCCAAAGATAAAATACAAAAACGGGTGGATTTAGTATCTGCCTAAAAAGGTGTAAGAAAAGGTTTTATGATTGTTCGGATGAAGAAAATTACACTGTTGGTTTCCGCGAATACGCGAGAAGCGTTTTTGCGGCAATTACGTCAGTTGGGTTTGGTGCATATCCAGCATTTTAGTGCACCGGAGGCCACAACCATTTCCAAGCAGGAACAGGAGGAAGGATTAG
>CAZIXI010000064.1:0-14173 GCA_964543115.1 uncultured bacterium | reverse complement strand
CAAAAAAATCAGTTCAAAAGACAGTTTTATCATCAATTTCATCAAGCTGCCTAAAATAATGTTATTGGGACAGGAAAATGAAATACGAAGACCTTATCCGTGAAGGAAAACTATATTCAGGGAAAAAATCCTCAACAAAAATTCAACTTTGACAATTAAAACAGCAATGTCAGAAAATAGTAACAAAAATGTACTCATTGGCCTAATTAATCTCGGCTGCCCGAAAAATCTGGTTGATTCAGAAGCTATTCTCGGTTTCCTCCAACAAGATAAAAGCTTCACCATTACAGATGACCTTGAGCAGGCCGGGATAATGCTTATTAATACCTGCGCCTTTATTAAAGAGGCTAAAGAAGAATCTATCGATTTAATCCTCGAACTGGCTAAGTTAAAAGAAGACAATCCCGGGAAAAAACTTATCGTTATCGGCTGCCTCGTACAACGCTACCTGCCGCAGTTGCTTATCGATCTGCCGGAAGTGGATCTCTGGGTAACCCTGCCGGAAATCCCTAAACTGCCCCAAATGATAAAAAACCTCCTGGCGGGAAAACCGCTCCCCAGCGCTTCTCCTTCCCCCGACCATTTTCTTTATGACCACCTCACCCCCCGGGCCCGGATCACCCCTGATTATTATGCTTACATAAAAATCGCCGAAGGCTGCTCCAATATCTGCAGTTACTGCGCCGTGCCCCAGATAAAGGGTAGCTACAGGAGCCGTCCCCCGGATTCAATTATTGCAGAAGCGAGAAACCTCATCATTCAGGGAACAAAAGAAATTAATCTTATTGCCCAGGACACCACCAGTTACGGCCGTGATCTGCCCGGCAATAAAACAGACCTGACTCAACTCCTCCGGCAACTGGGCCGGTTAGCGGACCTGTCTTGGCTGAGAATCCTCTACCTCCACCCGGCCTATCTGACCAAAGAGCTGATCCAGGAAATCAGCCGGCAGGAAAAAATTTGTAATTATATCGATTTACCGCTGCAGCACATTGATGATAGAATACTTTCTTTAATGGGCCGGAAAATAGACTCTACCGGGATCAAGCAGATTATCAGGGATATTAGAGCACAAATACCGCAAGTTGTTCTGCGAACATCATTTATAGTTGGTTTCCCGGGAGAAACAGAGAAGGAATTCACTGCCCTCCTGCGTTTCATGGAAGAGACAAAATTCGAGCGTCTGGGCGTTTTCACATATTCAGCGGAAGAAGGCACCCCGGCAGAAAAAATGGCCGGTCAGGTCCCGGAAAAGATTAAACAGCAGCGCTTCCACCAGGCCATGGCGCTGCAGCAGGAAATCGCCCGGGAAGTTAATAAGAAATTTATCGGACAGACCCTAGACGTACTGGTTGAAGGCAACCAGGAAAAAAAACCGGCAGTTTACCTGGGCCGCGGTTATGCCGATGCCCCGGAAGTTGACGGCCTGGTTTATGTTAACAGTAACCGGACACTGCAAACCGGAGAAATCGTTCCGGTAAAGATCACCGATACACTGGAATATGATTTGGTTGGAAAATTTATTAATGAAGATACAGAACACTCTACTAAATAAATCAAGTATTAATATCAAAATTGAGTTAACTATAAACTATTAACTATAAACCACGAGCTGAGCTCGCCGCTTTTTATGAATATCGCTAATAAACTCACTATCTTCCGGATTGTTATTAGTTTCTTTTTCCTGATATTTCTATTCATCGCGGCGCCGGGGGCAAAAACATTTGCCTTGGGACTGTTCGTTATCGGCATCATTTCCGATTTTTATGACGGCCACCTAGCTCGGCGGCTGGGAATCACCACGGATTTTGGTAAATTAATCGATCCCCTGGCCGATAAAATCCTCGTCTCCAGCGCTTTTATTTCTTTCGTCCAGCTGGACCCGATCAACCTTCCCGCCTGGATGGCCGCTCTGATTGTCGCGCGGGAATTTTCCGTCACTACACTCAGATTAAACGCCATGCGTAAAGGAATCGTCATCCCCGCGGAACGTCAAGGAAAACAGAAAATGATTTCCCAGACAACCACGATCCTGATCGGCTTAATCGCCATCAGCTGGAAAGAACTGACCCTGACCTTCGGCGGCAGCTGGCCGGTCAACTGGGATAGCTGGATCAGGATGGGAATGTGGATTTTAGCTTTCTTCACCGTGGTGCATACAATTGTCACCGGCCTGTATTATTTCTGGAGCAACCGGACGCTAATGGACGAATGATTTCCGACCACGCGCGAAGCTTGCCACCGGCCTGTTAATGGAATTTATCTGTGAAAAATTTTGTTATTAAACTTATTGCTACTGGCTTGGGTTTGGGATATTTTCCGGTTGCCTCCGGAACAGTGGGCAGCCTGCTGGGATTGGTATTGTTTTTCGGCCTCAGCCAGATTAGCCTTCTGCTGACAGCAGTCTTTACCATTATCCTTTTCTTTGCCGGGGTAGCGACCGGCACGGCGGGAGAGAGGTTATTTGCGAAAAAGGATCCCGGCGTAATTGTCATCGATGAAATAGTGGGCTGTTTATTGTACCTGCTGTTCAGCCCTGACTGGCACTATTTTTTAGGCTTCCTCTGCCCCCCGCTATGGTATATAATTACAGGGTTTATTATTTTCCGGCTTTTTGATATTATTAAGCCTTATCCGGCCCGGCACTGGCAGGATCTTCCCGGCGGCTGGGGAATAATGCTTGATGATATCATTGCCGGCGCCTATACGGTTATTGTGATCCACTTTGGGATTTGGGTATATAATATCCTCCCCTATTAATGTGAATATTAATACTATGCTGAAAAAATCTTTATTATTTTTGACAATTATGGCCAGTTTGCTTTCCATCAGCCAGCCGGCTTATGCTCCCTGGATCTGGACCCCGGACGGCGGCTGGGCAAATGAAAAGGACCTGGTGCAGGAAACTCCCCGCGCGCAATGGGAACACGCTCAGGCACTGGAAGAAAAAAACGAATTAAATAATGCCGTTCGGGCCTATCAAGGCCTGGTTAAGGCCTACCCCACCAGCCCGCTGGCGCCGCAGGCCCAGGAAAAAATCGCCGCCTGTTATCGTAAAGAAGGGTTCTACTATAAGGCTTTCAAGGGTTATCAGAAATTAATTGAGAATTATCCGAAAGAAATTGATTTTGACGCGGTACTGCAGGCCCAATATGAGATCGGAGCGATGTTCCTGTCCGGGAAAAGAACAAAGTTGTGGCGGTTTTCAATCCTGCCCGCTTATGATAAAGGAATTGAAATCATGCAGACAATCGTCGATAACGCCCCCTTTGCCAAAATCGCGCCCCAGGCCCAGTTCAAGATCGGTCTCGGCAACAAAAAAACAGGAAAATACACAGAGGCAATTGCCGCTTTTGAAAAAGTAGTAGAAAACTATCCGGAAAGCCCCCTGTATGAGGAATCCCTCTATCAGATCGGGATTTGTAATTATAAAGAATCCCGGGGCGCCTCTTACGACAAACAGGCGGCCAAACAAGCGACTAAGGCCTTCCATAAATTTGAGAAAGAATTTCCGCAAAGCGCTCACCGGGATAAAGTCCAACAGGCCCTGGGGCAACTGGAAGGCAGACAGGCTGCCGGCACACTGGATATTGCCCGCTATTACGACAAGCATAAACATTATAAAGCGGCAATTATGTATTATCAGGAAACCATTGATAAATTTCCCGGCAGTGAAGAAGCGGCCTACGCGCAAAAACGCCTGGAAAAACTAAAGAAAAAGGAAGCAGATAATAAATGAAGAATTTTCTTGTGGCAATCACCATATCTTTATTAATTTTGACCGTTAACGGCTGCGGCTATCGCGTCGGCTCCTTGCTCCCCTCAGACTTGAAAACGATTGCTGTCCCGATGTTTAAAAACAAGACACCTGAACCGGATTTATCCGCGCCGATAACTAACGGGATCATCCAGGAGATAATCTTTGACGGAACCCTGGAGGTGGTCGAAGAAGATGATGCCGATACTTTGCTTATTGGTGAAATTATCACTTATAAACTGGAACCGCTAAGATTCGACAAAGAGGTAACCAGCGAATACCGGCTTCAGCTTGGAGTCCGCTTGAAATTCCTCGACTTGCGCCACAAGAAAATACTCTGGACCTATCCTAAGGTCTACGGCGATACAACCTTCTTTGTCGGCCTGTCCCTGCCGGAATCAGAACAGGAAGCCCTGCCCGACGCTATCGAGGACCTCGCCCACGAGGTCGTGGAAAAAGTAGTCGAGGGCGGCTGGTAAATGAAAATTGAGCCGGTTTATGCCTTTATCGGAGAAGAGAAACTTCTGCGGGAGCGCGCGCTGGAAAAGCTGAAGAAACAGTGCTTCCCTCAGCAGGCAGAAGAAGCATTTGATTTTAATTATACTACTCTGGACGGACAAACAACCAGCGGCAGCCAATTAATCAGTGAAGCCCAACAACTACCCTTTCTGACTGAACGGCGAATGGTAGTTGTAAAAAATGCTAAGCATATTCTCGATGATACCCTGGTTGCCTATCTGGATAACCCCAACCCCTCAACCTGTCTTGTGTTATTAATCGATAAAACAGATAAAAGATTAACAGTCTATAAATCCTTAAAAAAAAAAGCTGCCCTCATCGAATTTGACCATCTCAGCACCAAAGAGTTAATCAATTGGATAATCGATTACCTGAAAAAAACCGGCAAACGCATTTCCCATAATGATGCGGCCGCGATTGCCGGCAGTCTGGAAAATAACCTTACCGGCATTAAACAGGAGTTGGATAAACTGGCCACCTACAGCGGCCAGAGAACAACAATCACCGGCGCTGACATTCAACTCCTCGTAGTCTCTAATAAACTGCACGACAGTTTTGATCTCACTAATGCCCTGCAGGCTAAGGATACCACCAGGGCCCTCACCCTGGCCAACGCCCTGCTTGACCAGGGCAAAAACCTGCCGGATATTATCGGTCTTTTACGCTGGCTGATTACCCGGCTCTGGCAGGGTAAAGATATCCTGACAAAAAGGGGGCGTCAGGCCGTCTCCAAGGAACTGCGCATCCCGCCTTTTTTTCTCGGCAGGTTTGTAGAACAGGCGGAAAAATTCAGTGTCGGGGAACTACGCAAAAATCTCAGCCGGCTGCTTGACCTGGAACTAACCATGCGCACCCACAGCCTGCCGCCGCGGCTGCTGCTGGAACTATTGATATTTCAACTCGTTACTCATAAATGAAAAGGCCCAGAACAGCTCTCCCGTTTTTGGCGGAGAAACAATTGTTGCCTAATACTATACAGATAATATATAATACACGCCATTGTCTGGAGCTTATCACCTTTTGCGGCATAAGCTGTTGCGGATAAAGATCATATCAAGACGCGCAACCAAGAAACCGGAGAATACCTCAAGATGAATATCATTATTGTCGGTGCCGGAACAGTAGGCTACAGTCTGGCAGAACACTTCTCCCAGCTGAATCATCATATTACTGTTATCGATCATAATCAGGAATTATGTGAGCAGATTAAAAACAAACTTGATGTGTTTGTCGTCCATGCCGTGGGCAGTTCCCCCGCCGCCCTGGAACGCGCCGGAATAAAAACCGCCAACATGACGATTGCCGTTACCCCAAGCGACGAAGTCAACCTGCTTATCTGCAGTTTTGCCCGCCAGCACAATGTGCAGAAACGTATCGCCCGGGTGAAGTCGGATCTTTATACGGCTGAGAACTCCTGTATAGATCTGGAACAACTTGGTGTAACCCACGTAATTGAACCGGAACGGGAGGTAATGAAGAAAATCCTCCAATATATAGAATTACCGGACGTACTGGAAACTGCCAACTTTCAGTCAGACAGCATCTACCTGCGCGGTTACCAGATAACTAAGGATATGCCGCTGGCTAATAAATCCCTGGCTGAAATCCATCAGCTGGCCAAAGATTCACCCCTGCTCTTTGTGCTCATTACCAGGGAAGGAAAAAGCCTGCCCCCAATAGGGGACCAAAAACTATTACCGGGAGACAAAATAGTCACCATTATGCCCAAAGAATCATTTGAAACATTTCGCTCCCTGATTAACCGCCGGACAAGCAGACAAAAAAAAGCTATTGTCTCCGGTGATTCACTCACCGCTATCCACCTGGCCAAGGCGCTGAAACAGTTATGCGAACAGGTTTTTCTGGTTGATCCCGACCGTGAACACGGGCAGATGGCCGCATCCATGCTTGATAAGGTTGAAGTAATTCATGGCGACTGTACCGACAGTGATCTGCTCCAGGAAATCCAGGTCAATCATGCCGACTGCTTTATTGCTGCCGGCACGGACACCGAAGATAATATCATGAGCTGCCTGCTGGCTAAAACCGAAGGCACCAAAACCGTTATCGCCATCAGAAACAGCGACCGTTACAGCGGATTATTTCATTCTCTGGGCATCGATCACATCATTAATCCGAAAGAAATCACCTATAACGCCATTATCGAAAAAACGCAACTGATCCCGATCGGAACGTACCTGGGGTTAGAATCGGCTGATATTGAAGTGAGTCGTTTTCGCATTAAAAGCAAGAGCCCGGTTACCGGTAAATCATTACAGCAGCTGGAGAGCCTTTTCAAAAAATCAGTAATTATCGGCGTTATTATCCGTAACAGCTCCATCATTATCCCTGACGGTCAGACAACAATTGAAAAAGACGATGAAGTGATCGTCATTTGCCAGAAGAAATACCTCAATCTGGTCAACAAATTATTCAACTCCCGGTTCGAATTCAGCCTGAAATCCATCACTAAGCATCATTTGTTTAGCTAATGAACAAAAAATTTATCCTTTTTTCTGTCGGCATGCTGCTGGAAATTCTGTCCGCTATCTTACTCATCCCCGCGGCAATTGCCTTTTGGGAAATACCCGTAAAAATATTCCCCAACGTTTTCTTTGACTACCGCCTGCTGGGTTTCATTATCGCCATTATCGCCTCGTTTTTCTGCGGATTATTCCTCAAGGCCGCCGGCAACCGTGAGATACACGGTACCGGCATCAAGGAAGGTTTCGCCATTGTGGCCTTCAGCTGGCTTTTATTGACCCTTTTTGGCTCTATTCCCCTGCTGACCTATTTTCTTTCCCAGACCGATACGATCACCGCCCATAACATCTTCAGCGCGTTTACCAACAGCTACTTTGAAATAATGAGCGGTTTTACCACCACCGGGGCCACGATCATGACTAATATCGAGGCAGCGCCCAAGGGTATCCTTTTCTGGCGCAGCCTGACCCACTGGCTCGGGGGAATGGGAATCGTTACCCTGGCCCTGGCTATTCTGCCGGCTTTTGGTATCGCCAGCTACCAGATGTTCCGCGGTGAAATTCCGGGCCCCACAGCCGAACAGCTTAAACCCCGCCTGGCCCAGACAGCCAAGATCCTCTGGGGCGCCTATACCGTCTTAACCCTGGCAGAAGTGTTTCTGCTTGGTCTAGGAGGAATGTCTGTCTTTGATGCCTTTTGCCATTCGTTCGGCACAATGGCCACCGGCGGTTTTTCCACTAAAAGTAATTCCATCGGCGCTTACGGCCCCTATATTCAATGGATAATTATTATCTTCATGTTTTTTGCCGGGATGAACTTTATTATTCACTACCGGATACTGTTTACCCGTAAACTCGACCTGGTAAAAAACAACCGGGAATTCCATTTTTACACAGCGGTTATTCTTGTTGCCGTGGCTATCGCTACCATTGTCTTATCTAGCCGGGGAATAGCGCCCCGCGACCAGATTGCCAGAAGCTACCGTTACCAGCCGCTGAACCAGGAACAGATTACGGAAGAGATCGCCGCGCAACAGGCAAAGATCAACTCCCCGCTGGACACCCTGCGCCAGGCCGCCTTCCAGGTAACTTCCATCACCACCACTACCGGATACTGCACGGCAGATTCCGATACCTGGCCCAACATTATCCGTTATCTACTGGTGGTGCTCATGTTTTTCGGTGGCTGTGCCGGCTCAACCGGCGGCGGGATAAAAATGGTCAGGATCATGGTGCTGATTAAATCCGCGTTAAGGGAGGTAAAAACCATCATTCAACCCAGAATCATCTCCCCGATTAAAATAGCGAAAAAGGCCCTGCAGGAAAAAGAGGTATCCAATATCGTGGGCTTTGTCGCGCTTTTTTTAAGCGCCTTTATTATCTTCTCCATCATCATGAGTTTCCTGATAGACGATTTCACCACCGCCATTACCTCCGTTGTCGCTACCATGTGCAACATCGGTCCCGGCCTTTCCGGTGTGGGGGCAAGCCAAAACTACGCCTGGATCCCCCTGTCGGGAAAATGGATCCTCGCCCTCTGCATGCTCTTAGGCCGGCTGGAAATCTATACCGTAATAATCGCCTTTTCCCCCATCTGCTGGAAAAAATAACAAAAAACTCTACCTTAAACAGAAACAGATAGTTCATCCCTTAACAGCGGCTGAATATCTGACTCTTCATCTATCTGTAATTGACCATCTAAATAACTAAGGCTTATCCGCAGCAGCTCAGCAACGCTCCACGCCTGCGAAAATGTGCCGCACCAATTAACAGCATGCGGTGGGTCACCGTTAAATATCTCGGCAATAGTATAATGATTCTCCCACACATGCGCCACCAGCCCCTGCAACAGCTGCCGCATTTCATCTTTAACATCATGAGCAGGATCTTCAGCATAAACCTGATAATAGGCATCCATAAAAGCACCCACCAACCAGGACCAAACCGTACCGTTATGATAACTGCCGATTTCTCTTCTGTGCGCACCATGGTACTGTCTGAGGCCATCATCAGGGGTCAACGTTCGCAAACCGTGTTGGGTCCACAAGAGACGCTGAACAACCTCCAAGGCCCTTTTCTTCCTTTCAGCAGGAACCAGCTCCTCTCGGATACTCAAGGCAAACAGTTGATTTGGCCGCAGCTGTTTTGAGTGTTCAGTAATCGTATTCACAATACCATCTGCTTGCGGCACACATTCAACCACATCGTATAAATATCCGCCTTCGGCAAACCAGAAAAGATTATTAAATGATTTCTTCACCTGGGCCGCCAACTCCACAAAATACCAATCACCAACCGCACCGTCTTTCCCGGTAGCCGCTGCCAGCTCTGCCATTGTTGACAGGGCATTATACCAAAGAGCATTAATCTCCACTGCCTTCCCATGACGCGGGGTGGAAGCAACACCGCCAACCCTTTCATCCATCCAGGTTAATTGGGCAAAGGCATTCCCTCCGGCAAGCAGTTTATCCGCAGGATCCATATATATATCTATCTTCCGCCCTTCAGCATCCATAGTGGGGAGATTAGGGTCATTGGCATCATCTACAAAATGAATCCCTTGGATATGACATTCAATCATTTCTTCTAAAATTTCCCACAACGTGTATTCCTCCTTGTCCCCTTCGTTTGGTCTAATATATTTCTTAACCACCCGTTCATTTAGAATCTCCGCTCCATTAGGCACCTGAGCCACATATTCCCGCACCGCCTGAAAATACCAGAGAGAAGCATCAATAGTATTGTATCGGGGAGTGATGCCAAAATCGAATAGATTAGGAATCATCCCTCTACGCACAATCCTGGCATAATTTAAAATTACCCTGCGGGCATCATCATAACGTCCCGTACTGAGCAATAACCCCGGCAGAGAAATAAACGTATCGCGCCCCCAATCACCCATTCCACCAATAAAATGCGGATGACCGGCATCAATACCCACATAAGAACCGGTTGGCACTACCTTACCATCCCCGTCAAGTATTCCCTCTTCTTTTTCAGAAACAAACGATAATGCTGTTAGGGCCAGGGTTCGGGTGGCCTCGTCAACAGAAGTTATTCCCGGAATATCACCTGCTATTCTGGCGGCGACATTATCAATAACATTATCAATTGCCCGGCTAAAAAGTTCCCTTTTGGCATCAGCCAATCCCGGTAAGCGGAGGAAATCATAAAACCAGTTGCGTAATTCCGCAAATTCCGCGCCAACCAATACCTTAGTAGCCAGAAACTCACAGAAATGTCCTTGCAGCACATGATAATTTAATGCCGGTAAATTTGTCTCTTCAGCAAAAATGAACTTTAATCCCATTAATCCGGCGTAAGGCGCCTCATAGAGATTTTCTCCATGACTAGTTACAATAAAGGTCTCATCTTCCCCTGGACGCACACTGCCATAGATCAGCTGCTGCAACTCTAATGGTGTCAATCTAGCAAGGGCCCTGGTTACCGCTGTATTTCCCACCAATTGCCGCTCCCAATTTTCTGCCGAAATCGCGGCCTGCGGCAAAAATTCCAGAATAATCCCCTCCCCCGGCATTAAGGTAAAATCACCAAGATCCCTGGTATTCAGATAATCTCTCTCCTCACCAGTCATCTGATTTCGAACCCGATAAGGGCGATAAGGATTAATATCAAGCGTGGCAAACGGAATGTCAACAAGCTGCACTGTTTGTTTACAACCGGACAAATTATTAATTAACACCAAACTGCCTTGTTGATGCACACGCGCCAGAGTAGACACACCACCCTGTTCAGAAGACTCATTACTAAAACGGTTAGTCAAACGCACTAGATTTCCCGTGGCCTTCATTGCCGGATGATTATGCCTTAGTTCATTCAACTTCTTCACCTGCTCTGTCAAATCACAATGGCGGGCACTTTCTGCCTGTGGACTGGCCATGTTCCAGCGATCAGTAGGACTATGGGTCTGCATGCGCTCCGTAACCCCGTATTCACTGCCGCTAACCATACAAAAGATAGAGGAAGCAAAAGCAAACTGCGTTAACATCGCCCGATTCACCATTGCTATATCTGCTTCCTCCGCCTCTCCTACTAAAAAATATTCTTTAAATAAGTCATATAACCTAGGTGAATCATGGGTATCGCTGGTTACAAACCAAATATACTCGTTGGCACCAATTAAAGTATCTTCCAAGCGTCTAATACTCTCTTTTCTAAATTCCGTACCCTGATACAAGACATAGCCTAATTCCAGCAGTTTTTGCTGCACCTCATCTGTTCCTCCCAACTGTTCTCCGATAGGCAAAACCGCCTTTCCCTGAATACAGCAATCACTTAGATAACGCCATAATCTTTCATTACCAAAATGCAGGGCATCCCAACGAAATCCACTAAAACCAAACCTGAGCCAATAGCGGAAAGAACCAACAATATGTTCCTGCTCTAGTCCGGGACGATACCGCCAACAACCGAGATTACCCCAATGAACCTTGTATTGGTCTTCCCCGGGTGGGGTCCAACCCGCGTAACGCACTGTTTCTTCATTTTCCCATTCCAACCAATCAGGGTGAAAAACACCAATGGTACCAGCCAAACAGGGAAAAAACGGTTGATCAAATAATACATTTACTCCGCTTTCTGCGGCAATAGCCAAAGCCTCACCCAACTGCTGCTGCGCGATATATTGTTCATAGATAAAAAAACACTTAAGACTTTCTACATAAGCAGCTAGCTCAGAATCACAAAACATATCCCAAAGCTGCCGCTTGAAACCACCGGCAATAATACAAGCATCAGCACCTAATCTTGCCTGTACCATATCCGGCTTATCACTACGGGCAAGAGCTGCTTTTATTATTTCCTTTAATCTATCTGCCTGAGCAGGTACAATCCGTGACTCTAACCAGAGGGCATCGCGAGCAAACGTATCCGCCTGATAATCCCCGATATTTCTCACCATTTGCCGAACAAATTCCACTTCCTCCTTTTCAAGCTTAATGATTCCCCTTTCTACTAATTTATTTAATGCCAGAAACTTTGCATACACCTTTGCCGTATTAACCTGCATTTGTTCAGTAATTAAATTAATTGCCCTTAAAATAGCATATTCTTCAAAATACTCCGCAACACCCTTCTCTTCCTGCTCCCTAAACCAATTCTGAAATCCAGTATGTTCACCCAGCACCCGCAGGACCTCTCTGTCTTCTCCTGCTCTTTCCGGCACCGCCCAGGGCCAAGAGGAAACCTTACCCCAATCAATATGTTCTGGATTTAAGGCATAAGGACTTAATTGCTCATAGGGACCATGCTTAATTGGTGCGGTAAGCGGCAATAACAACAAGGCATTAAAACCCAGTTTTGCCTTTTCCTTAATATCCCAAATTAAATCAGTAAAAGTACCTAATCGTTCCGTATTTTCCGGATCATGCTCCCGCATCATCCGCAGCGAAGATACGGCAATACTGGCCCCGCGACCCCAGGCAGGTAAAACAGTAAGAAAAGCGTTACTGCCGCCCAGCCATTTGCGGGCATTAGTAACCGGATCAACAATATAGGCAGTAACATAAAACGCACCGCAATGTTCCGCTGTTATCTCAGCCATCCAGGAACCGTCGGCAGCAGGCCTTAATTCAATATCCCTTTCCGACTCCTTTTCCTTTAGCTCAATATCATGTTCTATATATTCTCCCGCCGCATCAAAAGAACGGGCATCGGTGCGCACCAAAACGCGAAATCCCTTAAGTTCCTCTGTAGTGAGACCTTCAAGTCTTACCCGAAAAGTCACAGTTTCCCCCTGACTAGCAGTATATAATGATCCGGGATAGAAATTAGACTGGATACCTACTCTTTTTATCCTCTCTGTATCAACATGCTGAGGCACATTAGCACCGGGAACAGCAAACCGGCGCTCGGCACTTAAAACAGCCTTCTCTTGGATATTTCCGCTAAAGCGGGATCCGGGATGAAGCGTATTATTTGAAGATTGAGGAAGGGTCCAGGAAATGTTTATTCCTAACAAATTACTTATTAGTATAAACACTAATGCACAAACTATTCTAAAATAATAGTTTCTTTTTATTAACATTTAAATTCTACATATTACCACCCCTCTGGGGGAATATGCCCTTTTTAAAATATTCGGTTATAGCCGGTTTTAACTCAAATCAATATCATAACGCCCTGCTTCAATAATATAGCGCATAAAACAGCACTTGTCAAGTGGCGATGGAAAAAATTTCATAATAAATGTACAATTATCAAACATGTGCGAGGCGAACATAGTTCGACCGCGCACATGTCCCAAATCACTACAAACTTTCTTCTAAATCCGTTCCGTCTTTATTCTCACACGGCTCATCCTCTTCATTAAACACATAACCAACCTTATCTAATAACCTAAGCAATCCTTCCCTTTCAGCTTTATGTATAACAGACAAATATTCTTTTAGTTGCCTAGCTACCTTTTTAGCACTCAGAACTCTTCTACCCAAATATCTAAGCCGGAGGACTTTTCTGCTTAATCCTTTCATATCATTTACTAAATCTTTATGACTAACAACAAATTCCCGTATTTTTCTTTGTTGCTCAGAGCGTTTCCATAATTCCAGCAGGGCCGAGCACTCAATCACTCTTACCCCTTGTCCTCTTATCCCCAGCTCCACGCCTACCTCTGTATAGGACAACAACTTCTCCCTTAAATACCTTACCCGTAAAACTTTTTCTTTTCTTTCTTCCATTCCCTCCAGCAGCTCTTTATGTTTTAAAACAAAATCCCGCAGAATATTTTTCATCTGGATTTGTTTTAATAATTCTTCAAAACCTGCTTTTTCTGCTTCATATACCGCTGACTCTGCTACCCCTACCTCTACCGCCACCTCTTCTGGAGACAATAATCTTTCGCCGCAATATCTCAATCGCAAAACTTTACCTTTCCTTCCTCGCATTAATTCCACTAATTCCTCATATGCTAAAATTAATGTCTGTACTGCCCCGGACGCCTGTACTTCTTCCCACAAATCAACCAGACCGGCCAACTTCAACACCCGCACTCTATCTACCGACGTTCGCATACTTTCCGCTACCTGCCGACTGGACAACATTTCTTCAGCCAAAAACATTAGCCGCAAAACTTCTCCTCTTCGCCAAAACATCTTTTCTGCTATCTCTCTATTTTCTAGGACAAACCCTCTTATTCCCCTCTCAATCTGCTTTCTTTTTAACAGCTCGATAAAACCTTCCCGTTCTGCTGTACCTACTGCCTGCTCCCATATATCTATATCTAGTTCTGAAACCACTTCTTTGTTCGTCAAAACTCTTTCACCTAAATATTTCGTCCGTAATACCTCGCCTTTTCTTTCTCCCATTGCTTTTACTACTTCCCTCCGCTCTTGGATAAATTCCCGCAACCCTGCTGGTTTAAGAACTTCTTTCCACAAGGCCAGCACACCCTCAG
>CAZIXI010000063.1:11306-14274 GCA_964543115.1 uncultured bacterium | reverse complement strand
AAAGACCGGATGATAATTAAGAATATGCTGGATAATATCGCGTAAAAATTTCTCTTGTTCAACAGCTGAGGAGAAAATACGTGAATATTGACGTAGAATATGCCAATATCCTCGGGGACCTTCAATTTTTTGTAAATCACTAATTATTTCTTCTATCTCTTCCTCTTCCATCATACTCAAAATTAGCAGATCAATATAAATATTGAGCAATTCTTCCCTAACCGGCAAATTTTTTTTTAATAACAGATGTCTTTCATCATGCTGGGCAACAAAAAATAGTGTGTCATCTGAAACAAATGAACTACCATCTGCTTTATCGGCCAGAAGCAGAGCATGAATCTCCAGAATATTATCATTTTTGTTGTAAAGAAGTGGATAATGTGAACTTGTGGTTAACTTAATTGTTGTGCCATCGGGAAAGGCGGTCAATGCAGGAAGGAGAGAATTCAAACGACCGACAAGCTGTTGGAAATTGTCAGTTGTGATTAAACTAAGCTTTGCTTCATCCTGTTTACTGACCTTATAGTTGAATTCCCCCTCATCAAGAAAACCCACGATCGTGCCAAAATCACCGTAACGTTCACGGAAATCTGTTAAGGTATCTTCAGCAAACAGAGCGGGAAAAGCAGCCTTGGGGGCAGTAATTTCTGAGGATTCTGAATAATCAGGCCAGGAGGATTCCCCTTGAGGTCCGACAGTCTGCAGATCTGACCATCTCTGGGCAGCGGCTGGCGCGAGGCAGGAAACACTTTCCGCATAAATTAAACCGTTACTTAGAAAAATTATAACTAATAATAAAGATATTGATCTCCTAGCAAAAGACATAGCCCCCCGCATATTTATTAAGATATTAAATTACTGATAATCTAACCAGTTGGTATATAACACTGGCAGAGGGCTCTGTCAATAGGAGGACGATAATTAATATTGTGACCGGCGCCATTTGGCGAGGGAACGTGGTGGGCCAAGAATTGCGGCCAGAACAATGCCTCGCTCAATATCCTGGGCCGAAAGGTCTTCAGGGAGAAGCCCCGGGTAAGCGGAGATTTCTGGAGTTGTTGGAGTTGTTGCTGTTTCAGTTTTTTGCTTGGTCGGCGGAGTAACCGGCGAGAGAATTTCCGGCTCTACTTTTTCTCCTTTACGACGGCGCTCATCATATTCACTCAAGGTTTCCGGAGCAAACCAGTCCGTTGCCGGCTGCCGCGGCGCTTGCGGGGGAAAGGCCTTGGCCGCCGCTCTTTTCTTCGCCGCTTCCGTCAACTTAACGGCCACCGCTATGCCGATAAAAATAATAACTATGAGGCTTTCAATCAAATCTTCCATAATTCAATTTCTGATTTCAGATTTCGGATTGCGGATTTTTCGTGAAACGTCCGCAATCCGCAATCCAAAATTTATTCTTTCTTCCTTTTCTCCTCGCCGCCGATTTTGTCGCGCATCTTGGTATCGGCCTGGATATTACGCAAATTATAATAATCCATCACCCCCAGCTTACCTTCCCGAAAAGCCTGGGAAATGGCCCTGGGCACTTCACTTTCCGCCTCCACGACCTTGGCGCGCATCTCCTGGGTCCGGGCCTTCATTTCCTGTTCCTGGGCAACGGCCATGGCCCGGCGTGTTTCCGCTTTCGCCTGGGCCACTTTTAAATCCGCTTCCGCCTGATGCGCCTGCAGCTGGGCACCAATGTTTTTGCCGACATCCACATCACCAATATCAATCGATAGAATTTCAAAGGCCGTACCGGAATCCAACCCTTTGGCCAAAACATTCTTAGAAATAATATCCGGATTCTCCAGGACTTTTTTATAGCTTTCCGCAGAACCAATGGTGGTAACAATCCCCTCACCCACACGCGCAATAATGGTTTCTTCCGTGGCCCCGCCAACCAGACGATCAATATTGGCCCTCACCGTTACCCGGGCCTTGGCCTTTACTTCTATCCCGTCTTTAGCCACCGCCGCTAACACCCCTTCCTTCGGCGCGTCAATCACCTTGGGATTAACACTTGTCCTGACCGCATCCAGCACATCACGGCCGGCCAAATCAATGGCGCAGGCCCGTTCAAAGGCCAGGGCGATAGTCGCTTTATCAGCGGCAATCAGGGCATTCACCACATTGAGTACCCGGCCGCCGGCCAGATAATGCGCCTCCATGGCATCGGTGCTAATTGAAATCCCGGCCTTGTGCAGCATAATTAAACAAGGGACAATCACTCGGGGAGAAACATTCCGCAGACGCATCCCGATCAGGGGAAACATCCCAATCTTTACCCCGGCAGCCAGAGCCGCCACCCAGAGCCGTACAGGAATCAAATAAACGAAAACAAACAAAAACGCTACAATACCAATAATCAGGATTACTAAGGGCATACTAACCTCCTTTTAAAGTGACAGAGCAGTCTATAACCATTCCTATAATGGCAGGTTATATCCATTCCAATAATAGCAGCCCCAATGCGAAGCATTGGGGTGACAGAGTGACAAAGTGGATATAAGAGAAAACTTTGAGACTCTAGGTTATTTCTTTAACCACAACCCGGTTGCCTTCTACTTTAATTACTTCAATCTGCTTTCCTTTTCCAATCATTTCCATTTCTGTAACTACATCCACCCGTAACCTTCCAATCTGCGCCTTACCCACGGGCCTTAAAACAGTTAAAGTAACACCGGTTTTACCAAGCAATTCGTCCAGGCCTTTCCGGGTCGCGGAATAACCTGCTTCCCGGGAAATACTCTTTTCTAAACGAATCTTCTGCCAGAACTTTGACCTGAAAAAAGTCCTGATAGCTATCACTACTAACAGCAGCGAAAAAACAGTAACAATAATGCCAGCCGCTAAACTTAATTTAATGTAGGCATTATAAATTCTGGTGATACTGGTAATCGTTGGGGCCATTTTTATGTAAATTTTTTTATTTTTTTTTAAAAAATAGGCCGTAAGGGACCATGATTGGGTTGTGCACCAAATA
>CAZIXI010000063.1:0-11296 GCA_964543115.1 uncultured bacterium | reverse complement strand
ATTTAATGTAGGCCAAAAAAGAGGCCCCTCCCAGGCACAACAACCCTAAGATTCCCATAAAACCGAATCCCGGAATGACAAAAAGTTCCAACATCAAAAAAATAAAGCCCAGCAAAATTAACAGTAAAATAATTATCCAATCCGGCATTAAACACCTCGCACAACTATTCGATTGCCTTCCACTTTAACGATCTGCACTTTGTCCCCTTGAGCTAAAAAATCCCCTTCAGTCACTACATCAAGTATCTGCCCGGAAATTTCTACTTTTCCCGTTGGGTGCAAGGCAGTGATGCTCACGCCTTGCCTGCCCAGATATTGTTCCCACTGCCGCGTTTGACTATAACCGCTTGCTGCCTGCTCCTCTTCTTCAAGAACCAATCGCTGCCAAAGTTTACTCTTCGGCAGCCAGCGCAATCCCAGATAGGCAAGCAGCACACTGACAATGAAAGAATAGCCAATAATATAAAATGCTCCCAGCAGTTCCCGGCGCGGAATCTCAAAAGGATGTTTGATCAGGGCGAGAAAGAGGCTGATTACTATTAAAATAATCCCGCCCAGGCCGGCAAGGCCAAATCCGGGAATAACAAATATTTCTAACGCCAAGAGACCAACTCCTAACAGAAAGAGAAAAATCTCCAGCCAGTTAGCCAGACCAATAAGATAGTGGCCCCAAAAAAATAGGGCCAGGGCCAATAAACCAATGGTTCCGGAAATCCCCCAGCCCGGGATCCTCAACTCGAACAATAGCCCGAGAAAACCAATGGTCAGGAGAAATGAACTGAGCAGCGGATGGGTCAACCAGCGGACAAGTACTTCCGACCAGTTCAAGCGGCAGGAAAGGATCCTGGCCTTTGGCAAAGAAACAAATTCTAACAATTCCTCTTTTGTCGCTAAAACAGCATCTGCCAATCCCAATTCTTTCGCCTCCTGGGCGGTTAAATTAAGCAATTTATCCTTAGCTACCAGAACACGTGCCTTTGTTCTTTTCCGATAACGTTCAGATTTTGCCAGCCACTCTTCTTCCGTTAAAATCTCCTGTCCTTTATTCGTGTTAACCAGGCGCAATTCAATGTCCTTATCCACCATCGCCTGCGCCAAATTAACGGAATGGCCGTTTTGTTCAGCAACAGCCTTAAATTTCGCGCGCAGGGCGGAAATCATCTTTTCATCCGTGTGCTCCATATTACTCATCGCTCCACTGCGTGGTTCGGCAGAACCAATCGAACTTCCCGGCACCATAACTATTTTTTTGCAGGCCAAACTGATCAGCGCACCGGCACTCCAGGCCTCCCCGGTAATAAAAGCAACTGTGGGCACAGTTGATACCCGGGCCAGAGAGTCACAAATATCAGTAGCCGCGTCCACCCGGCCGCCAAATGTATCAATATCAAGGATTATCAGTTCCGCTTCCGTTTTCTGGGCTTCAGCCAGCGCCCGTTCAATAAAACCGCTTAAGCCCAAGTCAATCACCCCCTGGACATCAATAAGAAAGGCCGCTTGTTGTTCGTTTTCTTCCGTAGCTAAAGCAGAAAGCAGGAAAAGGAAACAGGCAAGAATAGAAAACACTAAGAATAATGGAATAATCTTCATAATTTACTAAATACTTTATCAAAAAGCCCCCTGAACGACAATGATTAAAAGTCATTTTTTTCCCTTGACTTTTAGGGTACATTTATGATTAACTCTATTTGTCAAATTTTCGGAAATCACCGTTTCAGAACTTATAAGGGAGGAGTGGACTATGAAGAAACTGCTTATTGTTGTTTTGGTTTTGCTAATTGTTGGCGCGGCAGTCTGGTTCCTGAAAGACACCGTAGTCAAGCCGGAAAAGGCAGCCTTAACGGAGCTTGTCCCACAAGACGTGGCCTTTTACTATTCCCTGGAGAACCTAGAAACAATCTGGGACGATATCAAAACCAGCCGTTTCTGGGGCGAATTAACCAGTTTAAGCACCTGGACCGACCTCCAGGTAGCCAGCGGGATCCAAGATCTAAAAAATCAATTTAAACAAAACATTGGCATTGAATTAAGCGAAGAAAACCTGATGAACCTGGCCGGGCAACAACTAATTATCGCCCTCACTCCGGGTACCGATGCTAACGTACCCCCACAAATAGAACTTCTTTGCCAGGGAAAAAGCAAACAGGCATTAAGCACAATAATTGACCCAATAATTGCTAAAATCAAAGAAGATGACCCAACAAGAGTTGAAGAAATAGCTCACGAAAAATCAACTATTACCAAAATCAAGGCCTTGACCGCCGATCAACCGGATGTCTATCTGACCATCCATAAATCCACTTTGATTATCGGCCTGGGAGATTCTCTGGCCTGTGTGCAAAAAACACTTGCTCTGGCCGCTGGTTCAAAAGATGCTTCGCTGGCCAACACAGCAAGATTTAAAGACATCGCCGCCAAGGCTGCTACCAAGAAAAATCTGGCCGGCTTATTCTTCATTGACTTTACCAAAATGAAAGATTATTTCCAGGCCCTGACCCTGCCCGGCCCTGCCGGCACCCCGGCCACAACGGCCACCGGTCTGGAAACAATCAACTATATGGGCGGCTGGACAGAGATTAAAGAGGGTTTGATTACCAAGATCTATATTTATCCTAATACCGAGGGACTTGATCCAGAAATGAAGAAGATGTGGGAAACCGCGCCCGCTGTACCGGAGAGCCTGCGTTTGATACCGGAAAAGGCCATGCTTTATTTTGTTTCCGGTTCTCTGGACCTGGCCTCCATGTGGAAACTATGGCAGGAAACTCTGATTAAGGCCCAGACACCCGAACAAACACAGCCTATCCTGGATGGAATCACCAACTTTGAAACGGCCTGGGGAATTGATCTGGAGACCGACGTTTTCCCGCTGCTTGGCAATGAGGCTGCCTTTGTCTTTTCCGATATCATCACCGAAGGACTGGTCCCCATTCCGAAACTCGGGCTGATCCTCAAAATAAAGGATCAAGAAAAAACCAGTAAACTGATCGCTGATCTGGTTGCGAAAAACAACGAGAAGGCAACAACAGAGACCGCTGCCGCTCAGGTACCGAAACCAGCAGAAGAGGGAGTAACAGAAACCGCTGCCGCCGAGCTGGAAGAGGACATAGCTGACCGGCCTACTCCCGGCCTGCGGATGCAGATCAATCTGACAGAAGAGACCTATGAAGAGCAGCCAATTACCGCCGTTCAGCTGCCGCTAATGGGTACCGGCCTGGCCCCCGGCTACACCTATCTGGATAATTTCCTGATTATCGGCGCCACCACTAAGACCCTGCAGGAGATAATTGACGTTAAGAAAGGCAAGAAAAAACCATTAACGCAGGATCCGCTCTACCAGCAAATAGCCGCTGACCTGCCCAAGGAAAATAATCAGGCCAGTTATATTAATATGGAAAGACTGATGGAAATCGGCGTTGATATCTGTAACTGGATCATCAGTTTTCAGCAGCTGAGTATCCCGCAGGGACCGCCCCCAGAGGATCCTGATGAGGCCAAGGCCTTTAATCAACGCAAGGCCCAGGCAGAGGCTACCATTACCACCATCAAGGACAATGTTATTCCCATATTAACTACCCTGAAAGCGGCTAAGGTAATTGCTACTGCCGCTGAAAATAAAAAGGACCACATCGAACAAACCCTTATTCTCCGGGTAGAAGATCTATAAAAATAGTCCCTTCTTACGGGTCCGCGGGTATTAACCGCGGACCCGTAAGCTTTTCCTCCAGACAACACAATCCAGCCATTACTTAATCCAACGTTTTTAGTTTTGTAGTTTTAATTCTGTAATCCAGTTAATCACTTCCCCCTTAAGGCGTTAACCGAATAGACGCTCAGATCTTGACAAGTGCCTCTTTATATGTTATACTATTATATATATTTAGGGAGGTTGTAGCTTCAGTTAAAGAAAAAGGAGGAATACCATAATGAGAAGAAGTATAGTGCAGAAAATAAATCTTTTTTTCCAGTTTCATTGGCTAAAACTAATTATTGTTATTTTTGCCGCAGTAATACTGGCTGTTATCTTCTGGGGTGTCCTGGCCTTTATTTCCGTGGACAGTTATATGCGTAAAGCGGCATTGGCGCAAACCTTGATTTATCTCCCCATGGGAGCCGTCCAGGCGGTAATTTTCGTCAGTATGTATACCCTGGTACTCAGGGGCGGATTCAGCCGTTTACGCAAAAGCCGGATCAAAGGCAAACGGGTAAATGTCAGCTTTAACGACGTTATCGGCCTGGAAGAGCCAAAAGAAGAAGCAATGGAAGTGGTCAATCTGATTAAGGACCACAAAAGAATTAAACATATCGGCGGAAAAATCATTAAAGGTATTTTGATGATCGGCGCTCCGGGCTGCGGAAAAACACTTTTGGCCAAGGCCATTGCCACCGAAGCTGATATTCCCTTTATCTCCATGGTGGGAAGTGAATTTGTCGAGGTATTCGTCGGGGTTGGCGCCAGCCGGGTAAGAAAACTATTTAAGAAAGCCCGGCAATATGCCAAAGCTGAAGGGGCCTGTATTGTCTTTATAGATGAATTGGACGTTATTGGATCAGCACGTAGTTTCAACCAATGGGGCGGCGGCGGTATGGAAACCAACAGCACCCAGAACCAGCTCCTTTCGGAAATGGACGGGCTCCGCAGCAGCACTGAGAATATTATCGTTATCGGGGCAACTAATGCCGATATGAGCTCGATAGATCCGGCATTACTGCGGCCGGGAAGATTCGACCGGAAAATCCATATAGATAAACCCCTGGTAGAGGACAGAGAAAAATTATTCCGTTTCTACCTGGGTAAAGTAACTCACGCGGCCAATATTGATTGCCGCCGGCTGGCTAATTATACCGTCGCTAAGAGCCCGGCGGATATTGAAAATATTGTTAAAGAAGCCGCCCTGATTGCTACCCGTAATGGCCGGGAAAAAGTGGAACATGAAGATATCTCCGGGGCCATGGAACGGATCGATCTGGGATTAAAAAGAAAACGCAAAATCGCGCCCAAAGAAAGAACAAATACCGCTTACCACGAAGCCGGTCATGCGATTGTCGCCTATTACCTGCATCCGCTTGACGATGTCTTTAAACTCTCTATTGTTACCAGGAGTGAAACCCTGGGAGTTTGTCATACCCAACCACTGGAGGAAATCATCGCCAAGGACAGGGAATACCACCTGGCCCAGATCAAGACCTCCTTTGGCGGTTATGTGGCTGAAAAACTGAAGTTTGGGGCAACCTCCAGCGGGGTAACATCTGATTTTCGTAACGCCACCTATATTGCTCAAATGATGGTTTGGCGCCTGGGCATGAGCGGTGAAGGAATAGTGGGCGATTTTGCCACACCTCTCGGCCGAACCAACAGCCTGGAAGGTATGCTGACACATCTCTCTGACTCGACAAAAGAAAGGTTAAATCAAGAAGTGGCCCAACTCCTTAAAACCTGTTATCAGGAAGTAGAACAGCTTTTGGTGAAAGAAACCGAGCTGATGGACAAGCTGGCCGAGGCCCTGCTGACTAAAGATGAGTTGGAATACGAAGAAATCGACTCCATCTGCCAGAAATACGGTCATACCCCAGTCCGCAAAATTGAGGAAGAAGGACTATTGAAACAGTTCCGGGAAACCATCGGGCCGCTTGGTGAAAAACTCCCCGCCCAGGAAAAAATGGCGGAGGATAAAAAAAAGGAAATAAAAGATCAATAATATGAATTTAAAACGTTTTTTTATCCCCTTAGGCATTCTTGTTGCAGTTTCGCTGGTGATCGGTCTATTCTATGGGCTCTACATTGTGGGCCGGGGCCTGCTGCGGCCCTGCTACTCTCCAGAGAATGTCGAGCAGACACTGCAGGAAATCTGCCGCCGCGACTATGGCATTAAAGACCCCATCCAGGCAAAAATAGTCAATAAAACTCTGGGGGCTCAAATAACCATTGAAGGCCTTTTCGGGCCGCCGGAAAGAAAAGAGAACAAGGAAAAGGCCAAAACATTACTAAACCGAATTATCAATGTCTGTGAAGTGGACTTTGATTCTCAGTCTAAGACTACCTGGGTAAAACTACAACAGCCGGCCGTGGAAGAAGGACTTAATCTCCGGGGAGATTTAGAGGAATATGTTCCGGAACTCAAATGCCCACTTTGCATCACCGAGAAGGCCAAACCGATTGTCCGCAGATTTCTCCAGGCCGTTCGCCGGTTATGCGTTTCCCTCGATGCCCCGCTGGATTTTTGTGTAATTAATCTTCGTGACCCGGACATGGGCATAATCAACCAGGTCATTTTTTCCATCGTTGACCTTAAAAAAACGTCCGCCAACTGGGTCAGCGGTATTGATTTCAGCTATTTCCGGGATGTCGGCGGTGTTATTATGGACAGTAAAAAGATCGGCAATGAACTTATCCAGAAGGCGCTTTTTCTCCTCAGCTTCAAGGAAAAAAACCTAAATCTGCTTACCCTCAACGCTGAATTAAAATCTGTACAGGTAGGCGAAAATAAACGGCTTTATTACCTGCAAACCGCGAAACCTGACAATGAGGCAGTGACCGCTAAGGGACTTTTTGTCCTGATTAATACCGGACTGGAAAAACCGGGGATTGAAGAGATATATACAATAGATAAATTACCGGCGGAACTGGCCCAATATAGAGACATATCTCTTTGGCAAACGGATGATCTCTACATCAAAGATATTGATTTTCAGGATTTTTTTGCTGAACAGATTTCTCTTGTTGTAAAAGTAATAATCAGCAAACTGGTCCAGGATATTAACAAGGCCTATAACATTCTTTACCCGGATAAGGAAGCGGACCTGAATGTGCCGGAAATTAAGGTTGACGCAAAACTGCTGGTAGAGGATAAAATACGGCCGGATAAAAAGATGTCTGAGCCCAGCGAAAACACGCTGGAATTATCAATTACCTCAGACATAGAAGATGAGACGACTATGAACCGTCTCCTCAATCTTTCCTTATGGGCAATAAAGAATCGCTGCGAAAAATATGATTTCTTTGATTTTTTTCAGTTAAAGGTTATTGACGGAAACGCCGAAGAGATTTTAACGATACAGAAGCAGGATCTCTTTAAAAAAGCTGCCGCGCATGATGAATCACTGAGGAAGGCCTTCCAGGACGCCCCGCTGTTCCGCTAAAGTTAACATTTATACGCCAGGGATTAAAGATTAAAACTCGGATAATCAAATATTTGACTTACTTCTACTCCGCTACTTTTTCTGTGGTTTTTTTCCAGCAGCGTTTATTACAGTAGAATTTCCCGTTCCGGTAATACCACATTCTATGCTTCAACGGCTTATTACACTGTGTGCAGCTTGTGGCCTTAGGCTTTTCCGGTACTTTTTTCTCTGGCTTAGGTTGTTCTGCCGGCGCTTCTTTTGCCGGTGCAGCTACTTCTTCCTTTGGTGCTTCAGCGACCGGCTCAGCCGGTTCTTTTACCGGTGCTGGTTTCTCTTCCGCCTGGGGCTTCTCTTCCTGTTTTTCCGGTTCTGCCGGCTTTTCCTCTTTTTTCTTTTCCGGAGCGGGCGCCTGCTCCGGCGCCGGGCTAGCCTGCTCTGCCGGTTGGGCTTTGGCTTCTTTTTCTTCTGCCGGTTTCTCTGGTGGTGTCGCCGGAGTTTTTTCTTCTTCTGTCATATTGACCCCCTTTACCGATTTCGGATTTCGGATTTCGGATTTCGGATTTAAGAACAATCCGCGATTAAAGTTATTGCTCTGTTAGTTTAGTTAGATTATAATTATAACACAAAAAGTAACTTAGACAACAATATTCTTTTTAACTAGGGACAGCGACTAGTTATTAAAGCTTTATAGTAAGGGTAAGATATTATTGCCCATAAAAATTTTCTTAACTATTTACGATGTTTTAATTCTTAATAACTAGTCGCTGTCCCTAGTTAAAAAAAGGAGTGAGATTATGGCTTATGACACAGATCTAAAGCAAAAATTGTTAAAAATAGTTAATGAAAAATCTATTATCCGCGGGCCGATTACCTTGGCCAGCGGGAAAAAAAGTTCTTATTATATAGACGCAAAAAGAACGACTCTTGACCGTGACGGAATTGTCTTAGCCGCCAAACTATTCACCCAGCAACTCCAAGATATTGACAGTATCGGCGGTCCAACAATGGGCGCGGACCCTTTCCTGGGTGCCGTCCTCTATGAGTGCTGGCAACAAAAAATACCGCTAAATGCCTTCATTGTCAGAAAACAGCCGAAGAAACACGGCACCCAACAAATGATTGAAGGGCCGCTCGTCCCGGGCGCCAAGGTCGCTATTATCGAAGATGTAATTACTACCGGTAATTCTATCTACAAGGCAATAGAACATGTAGAAAAATTCGGGGCAAAGATTACCAAGGTACTTATCCTTGTGGACCGGGAAGAGGGCGGGGTAAAATTCCTGGAAGATAAAGGTTATCCGGTATTTCCTATTCTAAAAACATCAGAATTAAGTGTTTAATTTTTATACAAAAAAACGCAGATCTTCCCCTGTTTGACCAAGACGAAAATCTGCGTTAACTTGCGTGTGATTTTCTTATTGTATCTGTTCCGGTCCTTCCGTCGGCGGCTGTTCCTGAGGCGGTTGTTCCTGAGGTTTTTCTTCCTGCTGTTCGACCGGCGCTTCCGGCGACACAACAGGTGCCGCCGGCTCTATTATCGGAGCAGAAGGGGCAACTCCCTTACGCTTAATTTCGATATAACGCTGCCGCCAACGCTTTAATTCATCAACAAGATAATCATCAAAGAGACTTTTATTCCTCCGATATTTAATTCGTAATTCTTTGAATAGGGCATCTATTTTCTGCTTACCTTCCCCGCTTTTGGAGAACTCTACAATACTCTCCACCAGCTTTTGATATTTTTTCCTGACCAGGGACCTGTTCCTCCTGATTACTGCTTTGCGCAGGGCTATCTGTTTTTTACGCGCCATATACTTTGGTTCCCAGGCCTTAGAAAATAATTTACTGGCGGTAATTGCCTGGTCAGGTATATGTTTTTTTGTCCGCCTGGCAATAGCTGAACCAATCTGCCGAACCCGTTCTCTGGTGATTCCATATTTATCACCAATTTCCTGGAGCGTACAACAATGATATCCGCCTATGCCTAATCGCATCTTCAAGATATCTTTCTCTCTGTCCGTCAGAAAGTCAACCTGCAACAACTGTTCAGCTAATTTAATCTTGGATTTTATTGATATTGGCATAACACCCTCCATCAGTTAATTGACATTTTAAACATTGATAACTAATTTAAAAGAGACCTATCTGTTTTTGTCAATATTAATTTTAACACTACAACATATATTTGTCAAGTAATTTTTTTTCTTTTAGAAAATATCATCTTCTTCGAATGCTCCGCCACTTACGTAACTCATTAATACTCATTGTATTGAGAATGTCATTTTTTTCTAGCCAACCGCGCTGGGCTGTTGCCAAACCAAGTTGTATCATCCATAATTGATCCGGATGATGGCTGTCTGTACCTAAAGCCAGCTTTACTCCTTTTTCTTTTGCCTGCCGGCAAAAGACATCATTAAGATCCAACCGGTCATAGTAAGAATTTATTTCCATCGCGGTTTGCGTGTCTCGCGCGGCCTTAAATACCTCTTCCAGATTAATCTGATAAGCTTCTCTAGCCCCGATAAGCCTGCCAGTGGGATGAGCAATAATATCCAGATTAGGATTCTGCATCGCCTTGATTATCCTGGAGGTTATTGTTTTCTCATCCTGCTTGAAACCGCTATGAATGGCGCCAATTACCAGATCCAGCTTTGCCAAAAGCTTATCAGGGAAATCCAAAGAACCGTCATTTTTGATATCCACCTCACTCGCGCTTAAAAGAGTGATCCCCTTTAACCGCTTGTTCAACTCTTTAATCCGGCGAATCTGTTCTTCAAGTTCACCCGGACTAAGACCTCCGGCGATTTTCAATGATTGAGAATGATCAGAAACAACAATATATTGATAACCCATCTTCTTCCCCGCTTCTGCAATCTCAGCCAAAGTCGCCGTCCCGTCACTCCAATTTGAATGTCCGTGTAAATCTCCCTTAATATCTTTTAATTGAACCAACCGCGGCAATCCTGAACTGCGCGCCGCTTCTATTTCACCCCTGTCCTCCCGCAAGACCGGCGGAATCCAATCCAACTTAAGAATACGATAAATATCTTCTTCCCTTTTGCCGCCAATCTTTTTTTGCCCCTTAAATATTCCATATTCGTTTATCTTTAAGCCCCGGCCCTTGGCAATTTCCCTTAGACGTATATTATGGGCTTTGGAGCCGGTAAAATACTGCAACGCTGCCCCAAAAGAAGATGGCTGCACCACCCGAATATCCACCTGCAAATCACCTTCCATAATAACACTGCCTTTGGTATCACCACTGGCCAGAACTTCTTTAACCCCCGCCTGTCTGACAAAATCAGCAATTATCTTTTTACCGCCCTTCGCCCCAACCAGAATATCAATATCTCCTAAACTTTCCTTCATCCGCCGCAAACTCCCCGCCGGAGAAACCAGGGGAAGGCCTTTTTTCTTCAAAGAAGCGATCATTTCCTCTACAACCGGAACGGCAACTCCCAGCAGAATGCGCCCCTTCATCTCTTGCTGAAGCCTGATCCCGCGAAGAATATTCTCTTCCTTCTTCTTTCCCATTCCCGGTAATTCGCGCAAGGCCCCTGCTTTAACCGCCCGCTCCAGCTGATTAATATCCTTAATGCCTTTTTCCTTAAAAAGCAAGGCAGCAGTTTTCGGCCCCATTCCCGGAATAGTCAATATTTTTAATATACCAACGGGAACACCCTTTTTTATCTCCGCATATTTGGCGATTTTCCCACTTTTTAAATACTGGTTAATATTCTCAGCCATTCCCGTACCTATGCCCGGGACCCCGGCTAATCTGCCTTCTTTAGCTAATAAAGCTACATCCTCTGCTAAATCCTTAAGCGCGCGCGCCGCTTTACGATAGCTGCTAATCCGAAAGACGTTATCATTCTTGAATTCCAGCATATCTGCCATTTGTTCAAAAATATCAGCTATTTCCCTGTTTTTCATAAATTCCTAACTCCTTTAATTTCTTGTGGATCATCCCACTGTGCGTCCCTTCCCAGTATATCTTATTACAGTGCGGGCAAGTGAAAAAATCATTATGGGTCTTAAACGTATAGGGCGGCACCCTTAAGGCAACATCTTTTTTGGCAATCGGCTGGATCAGGTTACTACAAAGAAGACAGCGGCTGAAAAAACGGTCAGGATCAGGCACTAATTTCAGCTCTTGCAGTACCTGCTTCAACTG
>CAZIXI010000062.1:0-14323 GCA_964543115.1 uncultured bacterium | reverse complement strand
ATCCTTTCTTCCTGTATAACTGCTGGGTAATAGGCTTCTGCCAGTCATCTCATCAGGCTTCTCTATCCCTAAAATATGCAGAACAGTAACGGCAACATCCGCCTGAGTATTTTTCTGGGTTCCTCGCGCTTTTACGAGTTCAATATCTTCATTTTCAAAATCAATAATAAATATAGGCACATCATTAAAACTGTGGCTGGGTTGACTCATATCATCTACCGAACCATGATCTCCAACCATAATGAAAACACCGTTTCTGGCTTTTACCGCATCGTAGATCATTTTTATACTTTGATCCGCGACTTCAAGACAAGCCATTACAGCTGCCCAGCCATCTCCTTTTCTCAATTCAAATTCCCCATCTGCCTTTTCCACAAAAAGGTCCATTATTTTTTCTGTTTCTTTTGCGGCAACATGGCCAATTAAATCCGGACCATCCAAATTGGTAAGTCCTACCGTGCCTGGTTTTGCATTTCCAATCATTTCAACATCAGCTTCAGCCAACCTGAACATACTTAATCCTGGGAACTGACGGTACTTTTTATTCGGTATTTGTTTTAGGCCCTGCGGAACACCGCCATAAAACCAGCCTACATATCTACTTTCATCTAATTGTTTACATATATCAGGCTGAAACATCTCGACTTGTTCCTGAGTCATTAATACGGGCATAGAAACAGAACCGTAGGTCAAATCCTCTTTTTCATATGGCTCAGTTTTTCCGCCTCTGTATGCGGGAATAAATTTACCCTTTTCAGCACTGAATACATAGACCATATCAACTTCTTCACTGGCCAAAACTTCAGCCAGACCATTCTTTACATTTAAATCATCAAGGATTGCCATTTCTTCCGCTAATTCCGGAACATATCTCGTCATTCCGCTAACAGCTATTCTTTGTGCTTCTTCACAGACAGTAAAATCATTAAATTCTGGGTCTGAAACAGCACTCACCCATTGCATCTGTCTATCCTTCCTAAAGTTTACATCAAGGACCGCTCCGCCTTCAGCAAGTCGATATGCGGGCCTTCCATTCCTATCAATAGTGATTATAGACATCATTATCTCATCATTTATTCCTTTTTTATATTCGTCCCTTAACGCCTGCATCAAACAATCAGCGCTCCAGACATAAATAGTATCATCCTGTTTTGAATATATTGGCAGCTGCAATTGGCGTACCTGCAAGAATAAGGCTTCGTCTTCTCTTAAAATATCAGGGGGGAAATTGCTTTGTCCTTTTGCGTTCCTCTCAGCTAAGGCCATTTTAACCCTTTCTGTTAAAGGCGCCCACTTAGATTTAGAGGCCAAATAACAATTGCTGACTTCTTTCTCGGACCAGGTGCTATGCTGGCAGATTAAAAGCATAATAATCGCTAAAACTGTCATCTTCTTCATCATTTTTCTATAATCCATATATCTCCCTTGGTAAGTACACTAATAAAACAATATAAGTTTTGAAAACTGGGAGTGTCGTTCTATATTGCTCCTTCCAATTCTGCCAGATGTTCTATGCCAGATCCCGTTCCAGCACGCTTATTTTTTGCTTCCATATATTCTTTCTTAATAGCTCTCATAAATTCGATATCGGAGGAGCCGGTTATTTCTTTAAACTGCTGAGCATCTTCATTTTTAACGACTCTAAGGTCGGTCAGCATAACGCGTAAGGTCATTTTTGTGAGAAAATATTTTAGCCTGGAATCTGCCAATAATTTTGCCGCCTTTGCTTCGTCAGAATATGCCCCTTTAAATTGATAGGCAATATCTGGTTCCAGTAATTGTGCTAATGCTATTAAATATCTAATGCCGTAAAATCTGTGCGCAAGAAAGTATACTAATGGATCTTTTCTGGCGTTTTGTAAAATGCGCTCAAGAGGTCTATGCTCCTCAATTGTGCCCAAAGGCAATATGCCAAAGAGCATGCTTCCAAGAGAAACCTCACCCCATGGTGAAACTTCTACAGTGTCTAATCCTAGGGAAAAACCCTCATCTTGTTCATACAATTCTTCATCTAATCTATCTGCGTCCCCGATAAAATCTAAAACTCCTCTTGTTAAGGTTATCATCTTTACGGTGCCGTCTTCACAAAGGATCGGTAATTGGTTGTTTTTAATGAACTGTTTTAGTTCGGCATCGTCTACTGCTAAAAGTCCTTCTCTGCTGAGTGCCTCTAATGCTTGAGATAATGCGGTATCTTTTCTATTTACGAAACTGTCAAATATGCCCATTGTTAGATTTATCCTGGAGGCGTATTTACTGGTAGATAGGGCTTTTACCGTATTTATAAAATTCGAAATAGGGATTCTTTGTTTCCCGCTCATATTGGTTTGTTCAAATACAAAATCATTTAATGATACGTTGAACGTTATAGGGCGCTGGTATGTCTGAAACAATTCACTAAGCAAGCGCGCAACTGTTTCAGGCGATTTTGCCCAGTACAGGTTTGTCATTAGGGCAATCCATTTATTGTCCAATTTCGATAATCCTTTGAGCAGTTCACTGCGGATGCGCCTCAGCGTTGTTTCTCCCCCATTATAGGTCACGTTAACGATATGCTTATTTCTGCTCAGTTGAGCAATTATAGTATCATGTAAATATGCATCCATATCTGCTATTGAATTTTTAGCCTTTCCCAAGTAACAATGACGGCAATGCAATTGACATTTATATGTTAGAAATAACTGGACTGTTTCAACATCCTCCAATGAGCATCCGCCGTGTATTTCTAATTCCTCAAATAGCCTTTGCCTGCTGGATTCACTATAATCCACAGTCGTCCTTTCTGTTGCTGCTTCAGGCAGCTCTAATACACCCGCACTAGCGACGTCCAACAAAGTATTTGTATTCCTTCCCGCAGGGATAAAAAATCCAGCATTCTTTAATGCTTGATCATACATCTGTCTGCAAGCGGATAATAGTATTGCGGGAGGATCATTTAATATAGACAAGGCCTCTTCCAATCCCCTGTTTAAGATTGTGGATACTCCTTTTTGTTTTATGCTGCTCAGGGCAACTTGTATCGCGGGCCTTAATTCTTGAGCATAGCCTCCCAGGCATCCTAAAGCAACAGCCGCAGCCTTCCTGGCGCTGTCATCTACTCCCTCATCATCCACTATTGCCATAAGTTCATTAAAGGCGCGGATATCCTGGTCGGGATTAATCTCCCGTACCATAAGTTCTAACGCCGGATAATATCTTCTTTCCTGCAAGGCTATTTGCCTGTTAGATAATGGCAAGACATCGGGCCCGCTGTCCGGTAATTTAGCTAATGACATCTCAGCAATCTTTAGCCAGGAAGATATGTCCACAATATGAGACTGATCAAGAATAGCGCAGGCTTCTTCGAATATATCTTTTCTCAACAGTATTTCCGGCCCAATATTTCTTTGGGACACAAAAGGAACACCAACATTAAGATATAGAAACCTTACATATGTCGCTATGCCATATTTCCGGGAAATTTCAGATAAGTTTTCCAGTATAATAAGGAATTTATTTAAATCCAGCCTTGACCCGGTAAATACATGTTCCTCATTGTCACAGGATGCATCAGTGCCAATCGACTCAAACGGAACCAATGTTTCTCCGTTATCAACAATGCTATATTTATCAATCCTGTGTTCAAAACCGGCAACTTGAAGAGCTTTGATCATCGCGGGATGTTTATTTTTCAGGGATAAGGTCAAAACGCCGTCGTCATCAAGGCAGTCGTGTATTTTTCGAAATACAGTGACAATATCTTCACAAGGATCCCCCTCTGCTGATAGCCTTGGACTATGTAATGCTGTTGTTTGAGTTAAATCTATTATTTTATACTTACCGCTTAATTGAAATAATTCTTCCTTGAATCTGTCCCGTTCAATATGTTTACTCCTATAGACAGCGGCTTCTCCTAATCCATATTGCTTTACTGTAAGGATATCTCTGTCCAGCATATATATCGCCATGAGTATCCAATTGAGGAGCAGCTCTGTGGGAGTGCGTGAAACATCTTCTTCCCCGATTGCTGTTCGCAAGCCTTCGGCAAGGCGGTATTTTCTTGCCAGCATTATTCCTCTACTATAATTCTCATTTCCGCCTCTTGCTTCCCAGGCCTCATATAATTGCCAGGCAACTGTCTCATCAGAAACTACGTCAAAGAAAAATCTATGTATCAAACCATTTCTTCCTTTTAATCTTTCTGTAAAAGGCTCAGGAGCAAGATGATTATTGGAGAGACTGTTATTGCCTGCCAATATTATGTTTTGACAAAGACATGATATTATTATCGTAATGATAATAGTTTTAACTAATTCTTTAATGGGAGTTTTTGTTTGCATGTTTTTTAGCGGCACAATGTGTATTATATAAGAATATAGCATATAAAATGCCATTTGTCAATGGTGGATGGTTATTTTGTTAAAATTCATTAACTTAACTTGCGGTATACTGAGGTATAATGGGTGGAATAATGGATAGTATAATGGGGTCGAAAAGGTTTGTTTAAGCATTAAAAACTATAATCTTGTGGAGATTAATGCTTGCGAATAAATAACTTAACTTGGTCCGACCCCATTTCTATTACTATTAAGGTCTTTTTGCCTTCTTGTAGATAAGGAAGAAAATAAGCGCGAAAATAAATGTTATTACAATAAGAAGGATCATGCGCAAAACAATGTAATCGATTATGTTTTTAGCGTCGCTTGAGGCGAGTTTTATGCCGTCGGCCAGAATGCGCTCCATATCCTCCAGCGCTTCTATCCGCTGTTTTTCGAACGCCTCGAAGCTTTTCTCAATGAGTCCGGCCACGAAATCATCAATGGCCTTCAGGGAATATTGGCTTTCTTCGTCCTGTAAATCCAGAAATATGAGTTCTATCTGCCAGATCATCATCTGCGGGATGATTTCGGCAAAAAGGGCGATTCGTGTCTGCAGCCTTTCCACGTTCTCCCCGACGTTCTGGATACTGCTGAAAACTCCTTTCTTTTTAGCGCTGGCCTGTATTTTGGCGACAACGGTAATTACTGAATCCCTTACGAATAGATTGCCGGTGAGAGGGTGTTCGTCAACCCAATCATTCATCCAGGCGAGATCGCTTTTTATATCCTCTTTGCCGAATACAGCGGAGAGCATAGATTCAAGCCTGCCCCTGAGGTCATTTAACTCATCTATTACTAGGCCCTGGCGGTTGCCAAAATACTCTTTACCCGCTCCTGTTTGATAGAAATCTATCATCTGGGAAGTTAAGACCCACATGTCCACCAGCGCTACAAAAGGGTCACTGTGAAATATCGCTTTTTGAAACGCGTTTATACCGTAAAGCTGGAACTTAATCGCGTTTTTGATGACTTTGATATCGTTGTTGTTATCCATTACTTCGTTTGCCGCTTCTTCAATGGCGCCCGGTAACCTGACGGCAAAAGCATCAACCCAGATATGCAGTTCCTGCGCCGTCATGCCGGCGGCGCCGTGCTTTTTCATTGTCGCCGTCTGTTTGCTGTCTGCAAGGGCGGACAGAGAGACTGTCCCGACAAGTACTAACACTGTTATAAATGCCGCTTTTTTCAAAATATTTGTAAACATAATCACCATCCTTTTTTAAAAAACACCTTTTATAAAATAGTTTTTTTGCCTCTTTATTTAATTAATGTAATTATATATTAAATAAAATTCTCTGGCAAACTATTTTAGTTAGGTGTGTTTAACGCGCAAAACGCAGCCCGGCAGGAAAAGGGTCACGTCAGCCACGGCGCTTTCATCTACGACTTCGGGGCGTATTGCCGGTACCAGCAGAGATTTTCTTCAATAAGGTGATTAAAAGGTCACAACATACACTCTTACTTAAATTTATCCGAAAAGTTTATGGCTTGGCCAGGTTTCTGTACATCCGTATAGAGTTTTGTTTCCTTCGCGTTCAGGTCAAGTTCATTTAAGTCTATCATCCGTACGGTTCTGTCACTGTAAGTATGAAAGTAATATCTCCGATTTTTTAAATCAGAAGCACTGGTCCATTGCGTAGTATCAGCAACCATTTTACCTTCTTCCTCGCCTCTTATGGATCCTTTCGGGATATCAAATTGATTTAGGATATGAAAGGCTATATTTATACCTTCATCCGGATCCTTGCCCTGGAAGGCTGTTCTGACAAAAAACGCCGCTTGGACAAACCGCGAGGGGGGGGTAAAATTTCCGGGAAGACCGATTGCGCCTGAACCCTGGCCGAATTGCGTGAACTCATTATTGTTGATTTTAATTGCCGGATTATTAGTTGCTTTTAAGCCAAAATAATTGTTTTGATTTGTGACGTGCCAGGGGTAAGTAGGAGAATTGGTGATAACATTAACTTTGTTATCGTAAATCTTAAGCTTTTCATCGGTATATTCAATGATTATGGTGTCTCCTGTTTCATCTGCGACTATATAATGCAGCGGAGGGATAGAATCCAATGAAGGTATTTTAACGCCGCAAACAAGGATTTTCGGCAATTGTTCGCGCACTTCTGAAACACTTGCGCAGGTACTCAGCATCCAGGAACTCAGATCAACGCATGATACTGTCCTGGAATAATCATCTTCCGTAGGTTTCTGGTACTCTACATATCCCGGGATATAGAACGCTCCGCAGGCAAGGCCCATTTCGTTTAAGCCATCCGACACCACAGTCTGACCAACCGGATTAAAACCGACATGCGCATACTTTGTTTCCCATTTCAGACCAGGTTTTCCCGAAGGAGTCTGTCCCGTGTATTCATGGTTGCGCGGCACAAAAATCATGTCAAAGGGCATAAAGGCGGCGCCAAATTCTAACGTACGCGCAAGAATATGATTACCGTCTTTTGTCTCAAGCCGAATACCTGTACACGCCCGGCATTCCGTTAGGGTTAAAACAAAACTCAATATCAATACTGCAGATACAATAAAACTGACACATTTACACTTTTTCATGCTCTCCCTCCTTTTTTTTGCTTGCGTTGTTTGCGGCAGTTCATCATCGATTCCTGATTTTATAAAAAAACAGATGATCTTGTCAAGGTGTCCGCAAAGCGCCTTAAGCGGGGATACGGGAACTCTGGCGGACAATTCTGGTTGATTGTTAAACTAGAAGAGCAACGAGTATTTGAGTCGTCCCCGCTTTCTTTAGTCAGCTGTTTTCCGGAACGAAGAACATTGACGGGATCTATACCGTTATGTAAAAGGTCCTTGGCAATAGCTGGCGGATTGCCGGTATCCCGGAAGAAAACAGATGCGGGACTCCAGCACGCCTTTTTTTGCTAAAGCGTAAACAGTCGAACCGACAGCGATACCGTCTATGTGACAGCATACTTTTCTCCACAAACTATGCTGCAGTTTTTTAATGGCTATCTGATCTTTTATCATTTTACTTCAATTGATCCGCAACATTTTCAATTTTACCCGGTTTTTGAACATCTTTAATCATCTTAATGCCCGGCGCGTTCAAATCAAGATCCTCAAAGGCCAGCACGCGGACACTCCTGTCATTATAGGTATGATAAAAGTATCTGCGGTTTGTTAAATCCGAAGCACTGGTCCAGAGAGTACTATCAGAGACAATTTTATCATTTTCATCGGCCCTAACAGATCCTACGGGAATATCAAACTGATTCAGGATATGAAAGGCAATAGCGATCCCTTCATCCACGTTCTTACCTTTATAGACCGTATTATTAAGAAATACCGCCCGCACAAACCTTGACGGCGGCGTAAAATCTCCGGGAAGGCCGATCCCGCCCGTGCCCTGACCAAAGCCCGCGAACTCTTTTCCGTCAATCTTAATCGAAGGATCGTTTAAGGTTTTTAAGCCGATATAGTTCCTCAAATTTGTTATGTGCCAGTCATAAACAGGAGAATTTGTAAGAGCACCAACCTCATTATCATGGATATTAAGCTCACCGTTAACATATTCAATAATTATGGAATCACCTGCTGCGTCTGACACAAGATAATGAAAAGGAGGAATACCTCCCATTTGCGGTATCTCTACGCCGCAAACAATGATTTTCGGCAATTGCTCACGCACCTCAGAGACGTTTGCGCAATTACTTAAAATCCACGACGCTAAACCATAGCAGGATACCGCACGGGAATAATCATTCTCAGGCAAATCCTGGTACTTTGCGTATCCCGGGAAATAAAAAATACCGCAGGCCACACCCTTTTCATTTAAACCGTCCGCAACAAGATCCGCTCCGTAGGGGTTAAAACCGACATAAGCATATTTCGTTTTCCATTTCAAACCCGGTTTGCCGGAGGGAGTCTGTCCTGTATAACTATAATTCCGCGGAACAGAAAGCAGATCAAATTTCGCTTGATCATAACCAAACTCCATTGTGCGTGCTTGAATATAATTACCGTCTTCTGTCTTAACAAAGATGCCTGTACACGCATGACTGTCTACAGAAACTGATACAAAAGACAATATCAGTACTATAGATATAATGAAACTAACACAGCTTTGATTTTCCATAATTCCCTCCTTTTTGTTTTTAATTTCTAACAGCCAGCCTGATAAGGCGTTTTTCTAAGGGAAAAAGCGCGTTATATTCGAGAAACAGGCTTGTTGTGAAGTGTATTCACAAGAAAATGAACGATTTACCTTGGCCCGATCCCGAATCTTGACCCCGCATTCTGTAACCCCACAATTTGTAATGATTAATTCTTCTTTGTGGCTATGTATAAGTTCTCGACTTTTTTTCTTGCCCAAGGGGTCTTGCGCAGGAATTTCAGGCTGGATTTCACTGACGGGTCATTATTGAAGCACCGGATGTTAATGCGTTTGCCCAGCTTGCTCCAGCCGTAATGCTCAACCAGTTTATTAACGATTTGTTCCAGGGTAATTCCGTGTAACGGATTTTTGGCCTGTTGCTCATTCATACACCGAGCCTTATCCTTTTTCTGGTAAACTTTATTTACAGATAACAATTAATAGGCGAAATTTGTATTTGTTGATTGTTTTTTATTTTTAATAAATAATCTTATCATATTGTGTCAGGTGCCGACAACTGTTCTATTGCTTAGGATTGCAAGATCAATGTTTGCCAAAAACAAAATGGTTTTTTTTGTGAGGTTGTCGGTCGTTAAAGCATATGTTAGAATTATTCAGCAATATGGCAGGAACAATATGAAGAAGAGTTTGTCTGTTATAGGTCTTAACGGGGAAAGGATAAAATGAAAAGCAAACGGTCAGTTGGTGTTGTTCTGTTTCAGGATTTCGAGCTGTTGGATGTCTTTGGCCCGCTGGAGATGTATGGAATGGCGCCGGAGGATTTCGATATTTCTATAGTGGCGGAGAAATCCGGTGAAGTTGCGAGTTCGCCGGGGCCAAAGTTGGTGGTTGAACATCTGTTTGGAGAAGATCGCCAATACGATCTCCTGCTTGTGCCGGGGGGCAGGGGTACGCGCAGGGAAGTGGATAACCGGGTAATGCTGGAATGGTTACGGATCCAATCCGCGAAAGCGGAGTACGTAACTTCTGTCTGTACGGGCAGCGCGCTTCTGGCCAGAGCGGGTGTATTGGACGGAGTTCAGGCGACGACAAATAAAATGGCTTTCCAGTGGGTTGCCTCGCAGAGCGCTAAAGTGATCTGGCAGAAGCATGCGCGCTGGGTGGAAGACGGCAGGTTCTTTACATCTTCCGGAGTATCGGCCGGTATGGATATGTCATTGGCCGTGATCGCTAAGTTATTGGGCCGGGAGATTGCCGAGCAGGCCGCGGTCCGGGCCGAATACGACTGGCATCGTGACGCCGACTGGGATCCGTTCGCAAAGTTAAACGGCTTGATCTAGAACACACCCACACAAAACACAAAACAAAAATGGGGTCACACCCCCTTTATTTTTTTTAATAAAGCGGTGTAACCCCTTTATGGCTGATATGGTTTATAGAAATACGATTTGGAGAAGGCTAAAGATTAAAGTTAGCAGATGAGATAATGCTGGATTGAGTTTTTATTAATAATGTGATATATTCAAATTTCACGAGAGGACGGAAAATGACACGGGACGATTTTATGAAAGAGGCCTGCCGGCTGGCCGGGGAATCGGTAGCGAACGGCTGGGGCGGGCCTTTTGGCGCCGTGATTGTGCGCAAGGGTGAGATCATCGCGCGCGGGCAAAACCGGGTCCTGCTAACCGGAGACATTACCGCGCACGCGGAAATTCAGGCGATTCGTAATGCCTGTCGGGAAATTAATCCCTACGCGCCGTCCATATCGGAAAAACAGCAAAATGAGTCACATCTGCAGTTGGTGCCTAAACCGAAAAATTCCTCTGATCTTGTTCCGGAAAGGTCCAGGATGTTGATGGGCATGGAGATTTATGTAAGCGGCGCTCCCTGTCCGATGTGTATGAGCGCGATATATTGGTCCCGTCTGGACGCGGTTTATTTTGCCTGCTCCCTGGAAGAGACCTGCAGGATAGGGTTTGACGATGCCTTTCAGTACGAAGATTTTACCAGGCCATATGAAGAAAGGCGGATTAAGATTCAGCAGTTCCGGCCGGACTTGGGCAGGGAGCCGTACGAGGCTTGGCTGGCGAAGCCGAATCGTCATTACTATTGACTGCGAGTGCTAATCTGGGGGCGGAGCGAAAAGTCCAAAGACAGGTAAAAAAAATATAACGCGGTTTTTTTATCAATAAGCGGAACCATAACCGTTTCTGGTTAAAGGAGGGGAGTCATGAAGAGAGTGTTGTTTATTGTGGCGTTTTTAGGCTTCGCCGGACTGCTTTTTGTGCAGGCGGGTTTGATTACAACGGCTGCTGCTAATCCTGATGTTGCCATGCCCACTTTGCTCCAGCCCACGGGAAAGGTTGATCTTGCCGGCCAAGCAACATTGAAGTTCCAGTGGAGTAATGGGCTCGGGCATTCGGTCCTAGAGGAATACTATGATTTCCGGGTTTATCAAGGAACGGCAATGACCTCGGAAACGCAGATTTATCAAAAGCAGGTTCCGGCGCGCACGTTTAGGACTGCGGTAAGCGCGGATCTTTTTAAAGCGGGACAGACTTATTCCTGGTCATTGGTGCATGTAATCGGCGCTGAAAAAAGTGCCAGTGCTTTTTTTACGTTTGAGGTTGTCGGTGAATCAAAAGAATGAGTTGATTTTAATCCGCAATGCTCTATAATAATGTTTAAAAGGTAATGGTCAGCTTAATCCATTTTTAGTTAGCAAATAATTACTGAAGGAGGTAGGCATGAAGAAGTTGTTTGTGCTTGTGCTTGTTGTCGCGGTTGTTGGCTTGGCGGTTTTTGTTCTGCAAAAACAGGCGATATCTGAACATCCCACTTCGGAGCATCCGACCTCTGAGCAGTCAAAATCGGAACATCCGACGATAAAGCAGGTAAAGTCGGAACATCCAACTTCAGAGCATCCTAAGTCAGAGCATCCGGCCGTAAAGGATCTTAAGTCAGAGCATCCCGCCGTAAAGGATCTTAAGTCAGAAAAGCCATCAACCAAGGATCTTAAATCAGAACATCCAGCTGCTAAGGATCTTAAGTCTGAAAAGCCGGTTTCAGAACACCCAAAGTCAGAACACCCAAAGTCAGAACATCCAGAATGATATCTTAACATTGGATCCCAAGAAAAAAGGAAAGATATCAGTTGAAACCGCAGATGTCTGTTACATATTTTGGAGTGATCATTCTTTATCTCGCCCTTACACTTTGCACTCAGGGACAGGCAGATATGACTTTACCTAAGGTTGTTACAGCTGATATACAAGCCGGGATAGAGAAGTATATCGAGGATCAGACCAAACGCGGCGGGGGATATTTCAAGTTTTCCTCAGCTGGTAAGGAATATTTGTTTAAACTCGTGCGCGTTCATACGGAATATCTGGCGGATCTTGGTTCGCGCCGCTATTTTGCCTGTGTGGACCTGGTTGATTCTGCCGGTGATGTATATGACGTAGATTTCTTTCTCTTCGGTGATCCGGGCGCGATGAGCGTTACCGAAACTACCCTCCACAAGTTAAACGGCGTTCCCTTTTATCTCTGGCAACAAAACAAGCAAGGCCTGTGGGAACGCGTACCGCTGGAAGGCGCGGCGCCAAAGCTGCTTGGCGTACTCACCGGTCAGGATGAATTTGAGTTCCTCTACAGAGTAAAGCTCCCTGACATAACAGAATCCGCCCGTATGTGGATTCCGCTGCCGCAAACCGACGCCTTCCAGAAGATTGAGTTAAAAAGTGTTAGTTCTCCCAAGAAGCACCGGATAATCAAAGAGGCCAAACACGGCAATAAAGCTTTTTTCATAGAATTAGGTGTTGAGGACAGCGGCAAGACTATTGATATCCGTTATCGGGTAGAGCGCGAGGAAAAGGCCGCCTACACTCCGCGGTCCGCTGATTGGGAACTGTATCTTGCGCCATCTAGCCTTAATCCGGTTGATGATAATTTTAAGAAGATAGCTGCTGAGGTCGTTAAAGATAAGAAAGGGGATCTTGTGCGTGCCCGCGCCATTTATGATCATGTTATTGACCGCATGCGCTACATCAAATATGGCTCCGGCTGGGGGAAGGGAGATGCTGTTTACGCCTGCAATGCCCGCACGGGTAATTGTACTGATTTTCATGCTTATTTTATCTCTCTGGCCAGGGCCGCCGGTATTCCGGCGCGTTTCGCTATCGGGGCGGCAATTCCCTCGGAACGCGATGACGGGGGTGTAGACGGCTATCATTGCTGGGTGGAGTTTTATGCCGAAGGTAAGTGGTGGCCGATTGATATTTCAGAGGCCGATAAGTATTCAAGTCTTTCGACCTATTATTTTGGCCATCATCCCGCGAACCGGCTGGAATTCAGCCGCGGCCGGGATTTGGTGTTTAAGCCGGGTCCCGTTTCCGGACCAATCAATTTTCTTGCTTATCCTGTTTTGGAGGTTGGCGGACAGCCGGTAAAATTGAAACCACAATTTTATTTCGAAAGGAATATCAATCAGGCAGTTAAGCAATCCTGAATTACGGTAGGTATTCAGTTAACGTTGCGGCTGCTCCTTTTTATAAAAAATAGCTGCGTCCTTACCAAAAAAGTTAAGTTCTGCCTGCCATATGTCCGAGAGCCACTGTAGCGTTTTTGCTGAAAAGAAACAGATATGCGTGGGATCGTCTTTATAGCGCCACTTCGCGAACGGCAGGTTGACAGGCGGGCATTGTGTCATTATCCCCAGGTTGCCGCCCTTTTTTAAGCAGCCCCATAATCTGTCTAATTCTTGTCTGGGATTTTTCAGGTGTTCCAGCACTTCAGTGGCGGTAATGAAATCATATTCTCTTTCCAGCGTTTCGGGGTTTTTCGCGTAGTAGTAATCATAAATATCCATGGGGTAGCCTGCTTCCGCAAACATCACCGAAAGAGTGGGTCCCGGCCCTGAACCAAAATCCAATCCTTGGGCACCGGCCGGCAGACGTTCTAGCAGCGGGTTAAATATACGACTCAGGAATTGCCGGTAGGCCTCGTCCGCCGGACTGTTTTGGTGCAGGTCGTAGCGTGACTTCTCTTCATCCTCGCTCAAGAATTGTTCCCGAGGGACAAATATCAGCCGGCAGCGCCGGCAATTTAGGTAGCTGCGTCTTTTATCGCTAAAATAACCGCTGACTGTTTTGGCTTCACATAATGGGCACGTTTGCATAATCATACTTGTCTAATCCGGTGATTATATCATAAACAAATATTTAAGGCAGTATTTCCCTGTTCATGTAATTAGAGCTTTCTCATAACGCGTTGATGTATAATTGAATGTATTATATAATAAGCGCCGGGTAGATTATTATTGGAGACAAATATGTCATTTTTAACTGATTTCAAACTATCTTTACCGGTTGTGATGGCGCCAATGGCGGGAGTGACCTCGTTGCCGTTTCGTGTCTTAAGCCGCCGCTATGGCTGCGAATTTGCCTTTACGGAAATGATTGATGTCAGGTCCTTGATCTATAACAGCAAAAGGACCAAAGAAATGCTTTCTAATAATCTCTTGGATAAACCTTTAGGTGTTCAGATTGTGGGCAGTGATGCTGATGATATGCTGAGAGGTTTAGAGCGCTTAGGGGACATTGAATATGATGTCCTAGATTTTAACGCCGCCTGCCCGAAACATAAAGTAACCAGAAAAGGGCAGGGAGCCAGTTTGCTTAAGGACCCTAAGAAACTGTCTCATTTGCTTAGAATTCTTGTAAAACGTTCCCCGCGCAAGGTTACCGTTAAGTTGCGGCTGGGCTGGGATACCGTTTCCCGGGCTGCTGATCTGGCGGTTTGCGCCGAAGATGCCGGAGTAAGCGCGATAAGTGTTCATGGAAGGACAAGGGCGCAGGATTATCGCGGAGAGGTAAACTACGCG
>CAZIXI010000061.1:0-14744 GCA_964543115.1 uncultured bacterium | reverse complement strand
GTATCAATGGAACTCACTTCTTCTATATGCCTAATTTCCCGCGTCATCCGGGCCAGGGCCATGCGCGCCGTGGCAATCGCCTCGCGTTCATTACGTACCAGCGCCCAATAAGTAAAGGCATTACCCATAAAGGGAGCAATCACCCCGGCGATAATACCCACCAGCACAATCACCATAATCAACTCGATCAGAGTAAACCCGCGTTTATTTCTTATCATAAAAACCCTTCTCCCGGCAGCAAAAACTAATGACTGGTCAGTAACGAAGTTAAAGTCATCGTGCCTATTTCGCTATGGGTTACCTTAACCTCTATCCGCTTATATTCCGTTGGCCCGACAACTGCGGTGGTTAAATCAGCGGCCGCCACATAATCCACCTCCACCTCATAACTGTAATCAGTAAACGGACTGCTAAAACTGGTGGAACTTTCATCGCTAACAGAGGCAAAACCATCCCCTAAAACCTCATCCAGCTTTGAACTGGCCAGCGACTCGGCAACGGCAATTACCCTGGTGCGGTGAGCATTACCCAGTACCTGCTGATAAATCACCGAGACCGGGATAAAACAAATAGCAATAATAATAATCGTTAATATTAATTCCACTAATGTCAAGCCGCGGCAATTTTTATTCATATTTTAACCTCACCGGTATCCGGCTGAATAGTCACTGTTTCAGTTTCTGAACCCATCTGCAAGGAAACCGTTCCCTGAGAAGCAAGGGCACTGCCCGCCCCATCAGAAGGAGCACCCAGGTACGGCGCCATAAAGGCCAATTGATTACCGCTTAAATTCGTACTTATCAAATCCACACCCTGATAATTACTATCGGTATCATAATCAATTTCCAGATCACCTTTGGTCAGCGGATCGGTGGCCTTAGTCGCCGTAGTGCCGATATAAACAAAATAGCTGTTGTTTATGATACTAAAAGAGACTCCGCAATCAACCTGACGGTTGATTGCCAATTGCTGCGCGTAACGAATATCATACACCAACCGCTGGGCCGCCGCGTCGAGCCTGAGGGCCCGGGTCTCTAAAATAGGAATCACCGCCGTTATCGCCAGGATACCTACAATAGCAACGATTATTAATAATTCCGTTAGTGTAAAACCCGACCTATCTTTCACAATTCTATTATAGCAAATATTCTGGTTACACACCATTCATTTTAACATCTTATCAGCTATATATTTAACCAATAAAAATAACGTTCCTAAACCGTATTTACACCCTGCCCAGAACTTCACTTCCGAGGCCTCCTGGAAATAGCGGGTTTCAATGGGTATTTCCCTGACCCGGAAGCCATGAACACACAGCTGCACAATTATTTCCGAGTCAAATATAAATCCCTCAGATAATTCCTGCCAGGAAACAGTTTCCAGCACCTTCCGGCTATAGGCGCGCAACCCTGTATGGTATTCGGAAAGCCCCAGCCTTAACACCATATTTTCGCAAAAAGTGAGGAATTTATTGGAAATATATTTATATACCGGCATCCCGCCCTTAAGCGCGCCGCCGCCTAGGATGCGGGAACCAAACACACTATCCGCCTTTCCGGCCGCTATCGGTTCTATCATTTCCGGCACCCTGGTGGCATCATACTGGTAATCCGGATGGATCATTACCACAATATCCGCCCCCCTTTTCAGCGCCTCCCGGTAACAGGTCTTCTGATTAGCGCCATAGCCCCTGTTTTGCGCGTGCCGCAGAACTACTAAACCCAGCCGCTGGGCAATCTCTACCGTATTATCCTGACTGCAGTCATCACCCAGGATAATCTCATCCACACAATCCTTGGGAATATCCCGATACGTGCGCTCCAACGTCTTCTCCGCATTATACGCCGGCATGATGACAATAACTTTAGGCTTCATATCATCCTTTAAGTACTTCCTGGAATTCCTTAAACCTTCCGTAAATATCCTCCCTGAAATCATTACCAAAAATGTTACTATTCATTTCCTGCTCTACCAAAAGTACTCCCTGACCGTGTAAACATAAGGCACCCAACCTCCCACCAAGACAAAATAGGGAAGATATTCTTCTATATCGGTGATTAACTTAAAAAACGCCTTCTCTTGCTGGCTTAATGTTTTCAAACAAACAACTCTCCCGGACCTAACATATTCTTCAAATATACCGCCTGCTGCTTTCCGCGAGGAACAAAGTTATACAGATCTAAATACAGCTGCAAATTCGAAACCACACGGTACTTACCAATCATCCGGCAACGGTGAAAAACTGATTTCTTATAATATGGCATAATAAAATGCAGATTCCCACCAGTTATCACTTTTTTTATTATCATGCGGTCACACATTTCCTGAATGTACTTCTTAAACGATTCTTCATTCAGGTAAATATAGAGATTATCAGTCAGCACATAATTAGTTATTAAATTAGCTCCTGTGTGCAGGGTAAGCGCATAACTATCTCCCGACTTTTTGCCCCTAAGGAATTTTATAATTTTTTCAATGATCTTTGAATCAGGACTGTAAAAACTCTCGAATTTAGCCAAAGAGATATCATAGTTTCGCACCCACAAAGCCATTAACTCATCTGTTTTTATCAGCTTCGAATAACCACCCCGCCCTCGACTATTTTTTTCTATAATACCCAACTGATCTAAAAAAGTAAGGGTTCTGGCTACTAAACCCAAACTTACTTGACACCGCTCCACCAACTCTCTCACAACCCATTTATGCTCTGGCTGCGCTAAGAGCTCTCGCAATATAATCGTAGTTTTATCCTTGAATAGTGCTTGTTCAATCCGCTTATTCATGACCTAAGTATCTACTTAATAAGAACTAATATATCCATTGTTCATTGCTGCCGACTGCGGCATATATGTTCAATTTATCATGAACATTATAGCACATTGAACATTTACTGTCAAGCTCAAAGTTCAAGTTCCTGTCTGCCAATGATACCTGCATTTCCCCCTCATTCCCGTAAGCTCGATATCTTTCTCGTCTATTGGATAAATTCGGCAAAAGAGAGGCATTTTCTCGCGTTGCCCGCAGTCCTCGTAGATCGCGCACAAGCCACCGGCGGTAAGGTACGGACACTGCCAGGGTAATGTTTCCTTACAACACTCACCCGGACAATCATCACAGGAACCTTTTCTTGCCGCCAATTGCCGAAGAACGTATCTTCTGCGAAAATACCAGAGCCAGCGCTTCCTCAACATTGAATAAACTATCTTCCTCCCGCGGGCAGTACGTAAATTAATGATCAGTCTGAATATCCCCCTGAGGGGAACCTGTTGGAATCGCAGGCTGAAAATGGTTACTATATACTGAATTCCATACTGAAAAAATTTTAGCAAGCTAGCGTCTGTTTTTGTCATCCCCCGGAACCGCGGGATATTACTATAGGGCACCTCTGTCGTTTTAAACCCCCGCCGTTCCGCGTCAGAAATAAAGCGAATACAATATTCCCCGTAATCACCGCTGATCCGCACCCTGGTAAACACATCTTTTTTGGCGGCCACAAAACCGCTGGTCAGATCCATTACCTTAGTGGAAAGAAAAAAGCGCGCGAAAAGATTGAGCCAGCGGCTGGCCAGGACCCGCAGGGGCAATTGCCGTTTATCACTGCCGCCTTGAACATAGCGAGAGGCAACAACAATATCATAATCAGTCAATTTTCTTACCATGCTCTGGATCACCTCCGGCGGATGTGAACAATCGGCATCCAGCCAGACAACCGCCTCCGTGTCTATTGCCGCTACTCCTTCAGCAATGGCGGTTGTTAATCCCTTCCGGCCGATGCGCCGCAAGACACTTACCCGACAGTCCATCCGGCCCAGTTCTTCAGCCACTTCCCAGGTCCCGTCCGGAGAATCATCATCCACCACCAGCACCTTAATATCCAATGGCAAGGTAAGAATCTCACTAACAAGTTTCTGGATATTTTCTCTTTCGTTATAAGTTGGTATAACTACGGTTGTCTTCATTTTCGTACTTCGTACTTCGTATTTCGCACATCGTACTTCGTATTTTGTAATTAGTAAAAATATGTTTGTTTTTTGCAAATAAGAGACTTAGAGCCGTAACCCTAATTATTTTAAGGATTTACTCGATACGAAGTACGAAGTACGATGTACGAACTACGAGTTATACATTGCCCAAAACCCCCGTACGTGTCCTTTTAACTGTGTCCATGTTCTCAGCGCTAAAATTCTCTTCATAATGTATCCCGGGCGCAAATAGAAACTTTTCTCCGCGATATCCAGAAAATGGCGGAACTCTTCCTTGGTCATTGATTCCGGCACATAATGGATGGCGTCCCAATCCACAATACTGCAGGGCTGGGAAAAATCAAATTTATACCCTTTACTAATAAGTGTTTTGTAAAGCTCCGTTCCCGGATACGGCACAAATTTATTAAAATGCGCGTAATCTATCCGGCTGCCTAAGGCAAAATCCAGTGTGCGCTGCAGGCTCTCTTTCGTTTCTCCCGGTGTACCCACAATAAAATCCGCCCTCACCTCCAGGCCGGCCTGCTTGGCCAGCCTAACCGCGCGTTCATTCTGCGAAACGGTATTGCCCTTACCTAACAGCTTCAGCATTCGGTCATCTCCGGATTCCAGGCCAAAAAGTATCTGCCAGCAGCCCGCCTTGCGCATCTGCCGAAACACATCCAGGTCCGCTGTCGCCGCGCTGGAAAGGCAGGTCCAGGAAATATTGATTTTCCTTTCCTGTATTTTCCGGCACAGCTCCAGCACATAATCCTTCTTCAGGGTAAACGTATCATCAAAAAACCTCACCTCGCGCGCACCCTGACCGCTTATCAATTCTTCCAGTTCCGCCAGCACATTATCAATACTACGGCAACGGTGAGTAGTGCCGAAAATCGCCCGGTCACAAAAAGTACATTTCAGCGGGCAGCCGCGGCTGGTCATCACCACTCCCAGCGGCAGTTGGCGGTAAGAAGCCGGGGTTGGTGAATATTGACTAAGCGGAGGCAATAAATCGCGGGTGGGAAAAGGAATAGTATCCAAATCTTTAATAAATTCTCTTTTTTTGTTAACCACTACCGCGCCATTGCAGCGATAGGCGATACCATTAATCTTATTAAGATCCGCCCCCGCAGATACTAACTCCAGCAATGTTTCCTCACCCTCGCCCAAAACCCCAACATCAAAACACCCATCCGCCATAGTTTCTTCTGGCAGGGCGGTAACATGCGGACCACCAATAACAATCTTCGCCCCGGCACAATGCCGGCGCACTATCCGGGCCGTTTCTTTGGCATTCTCCAAAACCGGTGTTGTTGCCGTAATCCCTACCAGCTCCGGTCCTTCCCGCCGCAGCCTTGCAGCCAGCGGGGAAAATGAATCAAACAAACTGCCATCAACAATACTTACCTTGTGACCCTGAGAACGCAAAACAGCAGCCAAATAAGCCAGCCCCAGCGGAGGAACAATATTAAGCACCTTCATCATGCTGGGATTACCGCTGACCGCATCTTTCAAAAAGAAGGGAGGATTGATGAGCAGGACTCTCATAGTTTTATTAACAAAATTTTAGCAATAAAATAATAGTTTGTGGTTTTTATTCATGCTGGCGTTTTGCTAACCACCTTAACCAGAAAACAATAAGAAGAATAGCAGTAATCAGTGTTATCCAAGCACCTATTATAAAGCTTGTCGGTAAATAATACAATACCAGTTCTTTATCTCCGGCAGTCACCTTTAGGGCCAACAATCCCTGCAGGTTCTCTACTCTACGTTTTCGGTCACCTTTAACGTGCCAGCCCGGATAATAGTTCTGATTAATAATCAGATAACCGTCACCTTCCGTTTGCAGTTCGATTATAAACTTATTGGGGGACCAATACTTAAAATCAGCCCTACCCAGGGTATCCAGAATAAATATCTCACCCCGGTAATACGGAGAATCCACATGCAGTGTCTTTCGGGGAACGTGGGCCGCCTCTTCCGCCATGATCACTCCCACGTTAGACAAAAAACACGGGTACAACGAACCCCAGCTGCCGTACATATACCTCTCGTTTGGATCAATCAATCCGTCTTTGGTCAGGGCCGGACTTTCCAGGGTCTGAAAAAAAACATCGCTGCGAGTGGTTTTCAGCGGCGCAATGGTAAAGGCATCCTGCCAGACGGAAGAATTAACCAAACAAAGATCAGCGGCAATAAACAATAGACAGGCAGCAACAAACAACTGCACAAGCAGTTTATTTTTACATTTCTCACTCAAATAATCTATTATCCGTTGAAATCCCAGCCCGGCAAAAACAGCCAGACAGAGCATGAAAATGATCCGAAACCGCTGGGCTACGCGCATAAACCCATATACCGGCATTTCCCGTAAAATCAGCCACAAACTAACCGGCACCCGGTGACCAAGCCCCAGCCAGAGAAAGAAAATGAAACTCAAGGCCAAACCCAGCCGCCGTCGAAAATAGAATATTATTCCCAATAAAAACAACATAAACGGCAGAATACCGATATACATGCCGTTTTCATCAAAGGCATAGCTCATCCCGGAAAGAAACCCTGTACCGCCCTGGGACAATCTTTCAATCACCCCAATTGACTGATCCCGGCCAAACCAGCTATAGATTAATGACCCCAGGCTATAACCGGAAAAATCCAAGATCTGGCGGGGATTGCGCTGAAAAAATTCCAGGCAGGGAAACAACTTAACCGCTCCCAAGCCAATTATAACAAATACAATAACCAACAACACCCGGGCAGTTATTTTAATCGTCTGCTGACGCGAACAAACCAGGAAAAAAGAATAAAAGGCCAAAAACAATGTTGTTATCGCAAAAACATAGGTACCCCCGCCAAAAAACATCAGCAGAATACAAAAACCGGCTAAAACAGCATATTTCAGCTCCGAAAACGACCGCAGGAAAAACAGAAAGGCCCAGGGCAAATAGGCAACAGAAAAAAACCAGGGCATACCCACGGTCAGGTTAAGGGCATACATACTGTTAAGCATAAACACAAAAGCGGAAACCAGCGCCGCGGAAATACCGCCCTGCCAATAACGAACCAGACGGTACATCCCCCACATCCCGATAACCAGATGCAGCCAGATTTCAATCTTGGCCGCCTGGATGACGCCGAATATTACCGTCAGGAGAAAAAATGGGGACAAAAACCTGAACTGGGGATTGGCCAGCGAAACCGCTCCCCCGCAATAATAGGGATTCCAGAGAGGAAATTGCCGGTACTCCAAGACTGAAGACCTGATAACCGCCTGATTAAAGAAATAGGCATCCCAATCCTGAATACCCCAATTACTGAAATTTCTAAAAATAGGCAGGGTGAAGAGGAAGGCCAAGACGGCAAAAAGCAGAACAATCCGGATATTTTCCCTAAAAAATTCAGTTTTCATCTCTCACGCTGCCAGAGAATCATCCCTTGATATTGACCTTCGAGATATTCTGCATTTAGGTACTCTTCTAATTCCGGGAAGTTTGATAAAGTATAGGCAACCACAATATAGGCCGGCTTTTTCGCGATAATCTCCCGCAACACTTCCTGCCGCCCCGCCCGCGAAAATTGATCATCTCCTCTAATGCTATAATTATGGATAAAGCGGGTCGGGCATTTTCTCCGGGCGTAAAAATAGATTTCCGGTTCGATGCCCCAGACAAAAATATAATCGTTTTCAGCCGTCTGCTTCTTTAAATATCTGCCTAGCGCTCTGGCGGCAACAAACATCTGCGTATTATATTTCGCGGCATTCACCTCTGCCGGCGTATAGATAAAGAAAAACCGGTATTCAAAAATAAAAATAAACACTGCCAGAACTATAATCACGGTTAAACTAAAAACATTTGCCGCCCGCCGCCAATAATCCCTCCCCGCAATACCGGCAATGATCTGCCACAATCCCCAACCGGACAGCAGGCACAGAGCCGGCATAACCTGGATATAATAATGCGGATAGAAGGCCCCGCCTAAACAAACACCCAAGAAAGAAAATAGCCCCCAGAGGACAATAAGGATATTCTCCCTTGACCTTTTATTGATTAAAATGGCGATAATTGCCATTAGGGCCAACAGCCAGAGCAGGGAATTCTCCCGCATAAGATACTGCAGGCTTCTGCTCAAGCGGGTAAAAAAATCCGCGCTCAGAAACGATTGCCCCTGGGTAAAATGCCAGGTAAAATAGGTATAGATAAAGTCCGGCCAGATCCTGTATCTGGTAAAGTAAATAGCCCAGGGAACTCCAGCCAGGAGTACACCAAAAGATAAAATCAACAGTCGGCGTATTCGGAATCGAAAAAGCAGGTAAACCCCTAAGGCCGCTAAATTCAGCCAGGCCGCCTGTTTAATAAAGATTGCTGTACCCCCGGCAATACCCGCCAGCACTAGATAAAACACCCTTTCCCGCCTTTCAGCAAGAAGGAAGAAATAAATACTACTGATAAGAAACACCAGCATTACCGGTTCGGTATTACAACTGGCCCCCTGGATAAGCGGCAACCCGGAAAAAACCGCGTAAAGAAAGGCACTGCAAAACGCCGTCTGCCTGCCCCATAGTTTTTCCGCCAGCAGATACAGAAACAGCAAACCAATTAGGCCCCAAAGAACCGCGGCAAATTTAACCGTAAAAAAATTCACTCCATACATTTTAAAGATAAAGGCATAAAAAAACGGCAGGCCCGGCGGCATCAATTCCCACAGGTCGCGGTACATGACCTCCCCCTCAGCTATCCGCCAACCCATATAGGCGTACCCCCCTTCATCACGCTCAAACGGTTCATCCAGGAACGGGAAACGCACGAGCACAAAAATTACGGCAATAAGCAAAAAAATCAAGAAATTTTTCATAATTTATAATCTAAACGGACAATTCTCTCGGCCTTCGGCCTTGTCAGCAAATAGTTTATCCAAAGCATTCATTAACCACGAAGCACACGAAGAACACGAAGATAAAACACTAATTACATTTTATAAATTCTTCGTGACCTTCGTGTTCTTCGTGGTCAAATACAATTTCTTTTAACTAACCTCTTTCCATGGCCAAAGGCCGCAACAACAATGGCTAATAACGTCACCAGGCTGATCCCTGCCCCGACCTTAAACGATCGCGGATTATAAACAAACCGCACCGTGTGTTTCCCGGGCGGCAGCGGCACTGCCCGCAGGAAGTAGTTCGCTTTATAGATCTTTTCCCTTTGGCCGTCAACAAACACCTCCCACCCCGGATAATACGTATCACTCAAAACCAGCCACTGTGGCTCTCCTACCTCTACATCAACAATTACTTCTTCAGGCTTATAACTAATAATAGTAATATATTTCGAATCATATTGCGGATTGCGGATTGCGGATTGCGGCTTTTTAAAACACTCTTCTCCTTCAACAATGACAACTTTCTCTGGATCAAAGTTCTCGTTCTGCAAAATCCCCAAGGCCACCGCCGGATCATCAACAAAAACCGCAGAGGGAACAAGAAAGGCCCGCTCCAGGCAATGGGGATTTTTCAGGATATAGAAATTCTTGTATATCTTTTTGCCGTCAACTACGGTTGTATGCAGGGCCTTATCCTGATAAAAAACACTCAGATCCCCAACAGGCATTGGTTCCAAACTGAGAATATATTTGGCATTCAACATACTCAGCAGTTTCAACTGCCTGGCCGGTGATTGCTCCTGCAGGAAAAGCATAAAATTATAATAATCACCTACGGCCATCGAGCCATACCCTTTCAAGGCATAAATGCCGTATTCCATTGCCCCATTAGAGGCCAGTGTTTTCTTCCGTTCCCAGATGCCCTCATCATAATTAAGTCCAAAAATAACCCGGTTCAATTCCCAGACGTCCCCTGTCTGAAATGTGCGGTACAATGAATCATCCCGCTGCAACGCTCTAACCGATTCCGGCACCTGGGCAAACCAGCGCCGGTCCATGGTCTTGTTAATACCCATATTCACTGCCGCCAGATCACCAATAATCAACAGACAAAATAAACAGGCAAAAACAGTATGCGACAATTTTTCACGCAGATAGAGAATGATTAAAATCACGGCAAGCGTAAAAACAATAAAGAACTGACAAAAATATCTGCTGTCGTTTAAAAAGACAACGACACACCTGTTGAATAAATCAATATCGATTTTTTGGGTATCCAAGAAACAACCCAGCAAATAGTAGCCGATTTTGCGCCAGTATAAAATAAAGGCGCCAAATATCAGCGTCAGGAACAGATTTATATACAATAGACCACGATAGAGCTTTTTTTTCTTTGCCTGTATCCGTTCCCGGAAAACCGCGTCAAAGCCCATCCCCGCCAGAACACTCAAAGAGAAGGTGGCCAGAAAAAGGAACTTCACCGGGTACCGGATACTGCTAATCCCCGGCAGGAACTTGTAGAGAAAAGGATAAACCGGCGTATATTTACCCAGGGCCAGCAAAAGGGCCCCGAGAAAGGCCACCCCGAAAAAAAACACCTTTTTCGCCGGCCTTAAATAAAAGGCAATAACCGCTAAAATCAGGGCGGGAACTCCCAGGTAATAACTGATCATCCATTCCTGCGGGTTAAGGTGGCCGCTGGGGATATTAATATCTCCGTAAATATAGGGGACAAAAAAGCCCAACAGCTCCAACGGACGCAATGACCATTTAGCCGCGGCACCAATACTCCGGCCGGCGGCAAGGTTGGAATTTAAGAGCATTTCTTTAAAGGGCAGGATCTGCACAGCAAACAATAAAATGAAAACAATATAAACCGCTATAAAAACCCCAAAAGACCGCCCGGCGGAAGATAACCGGCTCCGGGCGGAATCAATATTGAGCAAAGTATAAAAGAACAGCAACCAGAAGGTGCAATAACTGGGTGTAGGGATGCCGCCCAGGAACTGAAATCCCAGCAGAATTCCCGTTACCAATAGAAATTTAATCTTTCCTGTTTTCAGTGCCCGATCATAAAAGAGCAGCACTACCGGAATCCAGATTGCTGAACTCATTGAAGTGTTCATACTGATTACTGAGGAAAGATATCCGCCAAAAGTAAAGATAATAGCGGAAATAAGACCAGCCGGCCGGCAATACCCCCAATAACGCATAAGGAAATACATAAATATACCGGCCAAAAAAAAGTGGCTGATAATGTACCAGTTAAAGGCCAGGTCAAAGGAAGGGAAAAAATAATAAATTAAATTTAGGGGATAAAGAACTGTGGTCTGCAGGACGGCTAAAAAAGGCTTGCCACAGGAAACATAGGGGTTCCATAACGGCAGTCTGAAATCTTTGACGGCCAAAGCGCCAAAATGCCGCAATGGGTAAAAATATCTGCTCAGGTCCCGGTGGATGAAAATATTATTACTGAAAATTATATTGGCGAACCAAAGCACGACAAGGATAGCCAGCAATGACAATATATGTAAATCTTTACCAATGAAATATTTCTTTAATCTGTCCATTTTAGGCCATAGGGCACGAGCAAAGTTTACAAAACTAGCTGTTAGACCTTCATTAGATAAAATTATGCCTCGTCCCTTATTGGTTAAGAAACGAGGCATAAAAGAAGCGTTAACTTAGCATCAATGTTTAGGAACTATAACTCCAAGCACCGGTAGCATTATCAAACGCGAAGGTGATCCCGGTCACTACGGGTACTGTGCCATCTTCAAAACAGCAGGCAGAATCCGCGGCAGCCGGCCATTCCACACTGTAAGAACCGGTGGAATCCACCAAATAACGGGAACGCCAAACCATACCGCCGGCATTACCCGCGCCAACCACGCCATCAGCGGCTGCTTCTAAAGCATCACTGCGCAAATCAATATAACGGGGAATAGCAACAATGGCTAAAATCCCGAGAATAACAATAATCATAATCAATTCAATCAACGTAAAACCTTTACCCATATCTCCCTCCTTTTTACTATTAGCCAGTAGTTTTGTTTATCCTTATTTTAGTATATTATATTATACCCTAAATATTTTTGCAACCTTTTCTTTTGAAATCCGCAATCAGAACACCCCAGTCGTCCCCCCCTGGATTATCAGGGTGTAGGCGTTCCACATCGGCAGGAAAATCCCCAGGGCCATGACCAGCACTCCACACGCGATAAGAACAATAATAATCGGCTCAATAATTGTGGCCAGGTACTCCACCGCGTAGGACGCCTCCCGGTCGTAGTGCCCGGATACTTCATAAAGCAGTTCGTCTAATCTGCCGGTTTCTTCCCCGATGGCCACCATTTGCAGTACAATCGGGGAAAAGACCTTCGCCTTGCGCATCGGTTCGGCCATTCCCTTTCCTTCTTTAACATCCTCTTTAATATTCTCAATCGCTTCACCGATAATCACATTACCGGCACTTTTGCTGGTTAGATCCAAAACATTGAGAATAGGCACGCCGCTGCGCACCAGAATCGACGTCACCCGGGCAAAACGAGACATTATCAATTTAAATATAATTGTGCCGATAAACGGTATTCTCAATTTAATCCGGTCCCAGACCTTCCGTCCCGGTTTTGTATTAATATATCTGACAAAAGCAATACCTGCGGCAATGGCCCCGCCAAAGATCAAATACCAGTAATTCTGCATAATATAATTAGTCTTAATTAAGATCAATGTGGGCAGCGGTAAGGACCCTTTCAAGTCCTTAAAAATAGTAACGATCTTAGGCAGGACGACTATAGATAAAATGGTAAACCCGGCGATCATGGCAAGAATCGCCATCGCCGGATAAAGAAGTACAGTTAACATCTTAGCCCTGGTTTCTATTTCATATTCAATGAGATCAGCCAATTTGGCCAGAACCTCATCCAGCGTACCACTGGCCTCACCCACACTAACCATGCTTACATAGAGTTGATTAAAAATCAACGGATGCTGCGCCATAGCGGTATGTAAATCCTCTCCCCCTTCCACCCGCCGGGTCACATCCGCGAGCGCCTGTTTGAAGAATGGCTGTTCCACCTGCCGCTCTAAGGTTGTCAGACTACGGACAAGCGGCAATCCTGACTTGGTTAGAGTAGCAAACTGCCGGGTAAACAAGCCGACGGCCTTTAACTTACCAAACTGAAACCGGCCCAACACACTTGCGCTGCCGACATCCCTGTCAGCAGTAATCTCAACAGGAATGTACCCCTTCTCTTCCAGGTGTTTGGCTACCAATTCCCTGGTTTCCCCTTCAATAACACCACTGGCCCGTTTCCCATATTTATCACGGATTTTATATTTGAATTTTGGCATATTTCAATTGAAAAATTATTTAGAGGCAATATAGTAAACAAGGAAAAAACACACCGCCCCTATCGCCAACAAAGACACCCCTAAACCAATGCGCAGGCGCAGCATCCCTTCATCAATCTGACCGACTACCTTATTAACTTTATCGGCCAGTTCGGCTAACTGCTTGGGGAAAAAAAGCATTGTGATACCAAAGACCAAAGAAACAAGACCTATAATAGCTAACAATTCCCTCATATTACCTCCTTTTTCAATTGCGGATCGCGCAAAGGATAAATCCGCACGTTTCACGCAAAATCCCGACAAGTCGGGACGGCAAAGAATCTGTCCAAAATTGTTATACGGATTCCGTAACCCGCAATACCTCCTCCAATGTAGTTATTCCCTGGGTTACTTTTTCCAAGCCATCGTAATAGAGTGTAATCATCCCTTTTTCAATCGCCACCTTGGCTATCTGATCACTAGAGGCCTTCGCAACTACCATCCGTCTTATCTCCTCATCCATCACCAGCAATTCAAATATCCCCCGCCGGCCGCGATAACCCCGTTCACCGCATTCCTTACACCCCTTACCGCGATAAAACGTGGTTGTTTCTCCCAGCCCGAGATGATCCAATACCTCCTTGGCTGGGGTATAAGATTCCTTACACTTACTGCAAATAACCCTGACCAAACGCTGGGCGAGAATACCAATTACCGTACTGGAAATAAGAAACGGCTCCACCCCCATATCCTCCAGCCTGGTCAACGAACTGGCCGCGTCATTGGTATGCAGGGTGGAAAAAACCAGATGCCCGGTTAAGGAAGCCTGAATGGCAATGTCAGCCGTTTCTTTGTCCCTGACCTCACCAACCATAATAATGTCCGGATCCTGACGAACAATGTTACGCAGTCCATTAGCAAAAGTAAGCCCGATCTTCGGATTTACCTGGGTCTGACGAATAAGCGGGATCTCATATTCCACCGGATCCTCAATAGTAACAATATCCTTCTCCATGGAATTAACGGTTGTCAAAGCGGCATAAAGAGTAGTTGTCTTGCCGCTGCCAGTCGGGCCGGTAACCAGAATAATTCCATGCGGCCGCCTGACCAGGCCATCATACATTTTCAAACTGACAGGATTCATGCCCAGATCCGCTAACTGCCGGATAGCCGCCGAGCGGTCCAGAATCCTCATAACAACATTCTCCCCGTGTACCGTCGGAAAAACAGATACCCGCAGATCAACGTCTTTATTTTCTATATTCATTATTATCCGACCGTCCTGCGGACGGCGTTTTTCTGCGATATCCATCTGCGAAAGGATCTTTATGCGGGAAATAACGGCATTCTGCAGGTGTTTTGGCGGGGTGGTTACCTCATGCAAGATACCGTCAACCCTGTACCTGACCCGCAAAACTTCTCCTTCCGGCTCAATATGAATATCACTGGCCTCTTCTCGCACGGCCTGCATAATTAGACGGTTAACCAACTTCACAACCGGTGCTTCTTCAGCAATTCTGGTTAACCCTTCAATCCCCAGCTCCTCTCCCCCTTCTCCGCCCTCTT
>CAZIXI010000060.1:0-14834 GCA_964543115.1 uncultured bacterium | reverse complement strand
TCATAAACCGTCCAGGACTTCTGCTGATAACTTTTTCTTCTGCCGAACAGATCATAGGTAATACTAGTTACCTTCATATATTTATTTGTATTAGGAGCGGCATTAGATTTGAACGTCTCTTCATAACCCACCACCATGCCAAGATCATCATACGTGGTGCTGATCCGCTTGCTTTCCTGACTAACCTGATGCAGCTTCGTCAACTTCTGACTAAAGGCGTTAAGCTCTTTATCGCTTAATTTGGAAAGCTCCAGGTATACCTTCTGGTATTCCTGCATATCTTCACTGTCCCCCAGCAATTCCAAGACCTCGGCCAGGTCAAACACACCCGCGGAAGACTGCGTCTTGCCGGCAACGTCCACGTCCAGAAGGTAGATCCTAACTTCATCCAGATCATTAAAATCAGGATCAACATAATCCTTTAAATTATTGACAAAACCATCAACAGATAAACCAAAATTGCTGAAGAAACCCTCTAGGGCAGCTTGCGCCTTGTCATAATTATAAACAGCTATCTGCTCACCCCAGGGGCCAGGAGCAAAATCCTCTACTTCCGCACTTTCACTGCTGGCATATTGAGCAAAAATATCAGCATCAATACCTATTTCAATACTGGCAATCACCTCACCATTTTCTTCCTTGGTCAGCTCTACCTTCTTCCCGGCCATGATCTCAGCGGCTTCTTGCTGATGGATTGTGAATGTTATATCTTCTCCATCCACGGTAAGCGTAACATCAGCAGTATATGCATCTGTGAACAAAACCTCTACAATTCCCTCCCAAAGCGCTAGATCGTTTTTATCAAGCTTTCCATCACCGGTAAGATCAGCCGCTTTTTTCGCGTCTTCATCCAGCTGGAGGAACTTGTTCCAGACCATATCGGCAAGTACTTTCTTGATAACGCTCTTCTGAGCAATGGACATGTCCTCCCAGGCCTCTTTGAATTTGTAGAGGTTCTTCATCGCCTCTTTCAGCAGCTTTAGATCCTCATCATCAAACATCACGCCGTTCATCTTTGTGGTTGTGGTCCACGATGCCCGTTGTCCCTTTTCGTTATAGACGATATCCGTTGTCTTGATCATCGTACCTAAATTCGGCGTCTCACTACTCCACTTATACATGGTTTCACTGATTATCTGGCCAGCCAGGTTATACTGAAGATCCATGGAAATCGTTATATCTTTTGTATCGATATTACCACCCAGCTCCTCCGTGAACCCGGCAAGGCTCAGGTCCTGGTATTTCTCTATTAACACCGCGGCCACTTTATCTTCAGTCAACATTATCAATAGGTCGCTTAATTTCACCGCCTTGGCCTTCTGCAAGCCCTCCTCTATCCCGCTGAACTCAGCATCCTCCGCGCTCAGCAGACCGTTGGCCACCAACAGGCTAAAATATTGCTTTAACAAATTGTCGAGATTGGCGGCAACAAGCGCCATAATCGATATCAGGCCAAGGACATTCAGTAATCCTTCAGCTTCATCTAATTTCTTTTTCAGCTCTTCTATCTGATTTTCTGCCTCAGCAATCTGCTCCAGCAGGCCCTGCAGCTCCAGGAAGATACTTTCGCCGATTAGGGCCTTGAGGATCTCTTTTTCCTCTTCATCAAGCATATCTATTGCCTTTTTCACCTTTTCCGGATCGCCGCTCTGAATCGCTTCAAAGAGGATCTGGGCAATCACGCCGAATTGTTTCCCGTTCTGCCAGGTCTGCGAGATGCTTCCCTCTTTCTGCCCAAACTGGTTATAAACATTGTGGCTTTCCATGGTCTTAGTGGTCAGATTGGGCGTGGCGCTGCTCTTAATGGTCTGGATATAAGATAAAATGTGCCCCAACTCGTTATAAATAGTCTTTTCCTGGAAGGCGTATTTCACTTCCTGTAAGGCACCACCAATTAATTCCTGTAATTTCTCACCCTGGCCCTGCTTAACAAAATGATAGATGAATCTTGCCGCCAGGCTGGAAGTAACTGTCAGAGGATTACCAAACTCATCTTTAATATCCAGCACATCCGCTACTATCCCTAAGAGGAAGGCGTCATCCTTCTGTTTAAACTCACCTTCATCGAGATAGATGTATTCTAAAATAGAACTCAATATCCCGCTTTCATTTAAGTCCGCCTTATCCTTGATCTTGGCCACAACAGCGGGATCAAGCCCTTTATCCTCTCCATCTAACTGTTTGGCCGCAGCAAAAATAAGCTGCATATCATTCCAATCAAGTACACCATCCGGCCCGTATTCTACGTCTCCATCTTCGGTTTTGTGTGCCACATCAAAAGAGGCCATAATAAAATCTGTCACACTATCAATTATACTGGTCTTGATAAATTCCGGCAAAGAATCAAGATATTCATCAATTGCCGCGTATCCAGTAAAAGAAGTGCTGGGCAACTGTACCTCTTTCGTCTTTTTCTCAACTGTGGGAACATTAATTTCGACAGTACCAAACGGTCCCATATCATACTCTATTGTTTTAGTTCCAAATTCAACATAGGAATATGTATAATCGGACATTACCCAATTATTGCCCGCACCACCGACTATTCCCACTAAATCCTGCCAGACAGTGAAGCCCTGGCCTTTACCGTTAATATAGGTAGTCTTGTAATAACTGAGCTGCTGGGATTTTGTGTTATACAAAATATTACTCATTACCGTCTTCACCTCCAGATTGGGTGACTGAGTAATATTTCTAGTAGTTTCCTGATACCCTGTCTGCTGGCCCAAGATATTGTACTGGATATGAGACTTTGTGGTGTGCACCTCTTCCAGTAGATCCTCACCCGCCCAAGTGAGAACATTACTTTCTCCCTGCGCCAGCTCATAACCAAAGATCTGCCAGATCCACCAATTATTTATTTCTTCCTTTTCACTATCCGCCGGCGGATTTGTATAGATATTGCCTTTCCTGAGCAGCATTACTGACCAATCCCAGGAATCAACATCGCCATTAAAATTCATATCCCCTATTTCGGCATCAGCAAGCTTTTCTTCCAGCATATTCCAGTCTGCTTCTTCATCAAACACGCCGTTTTTATTTAAATCAACTCCATAATTCACGTTCTCAAACGTTTGCTGTTTTTGCGCGTCATAGACCGTACCGTCAATATTATTCGCCACCCCTGGACTAGCGTCTTCTTCAACGTAATCCAGCAGCAAGTAATAATCCATGTCATTTACCACCCCGTCAGAATTCAGATCCGCCTGCTCTTTCCATTGCGCCAGCACTTTGGCCTTTAAAAATTCTTTCTGCTCAGCAGTAAAATTATCTTCAATGTACTCATCAAATTCTTCAGCCGTCATACTATTATAATTAACTACCATTTCATTAATCAAATCAGCTGTTATCAGCAGGCTTTCATTTTTGCTGACTGTCCTGCTGCCAATCTGAGAATTGTTTGCATTATAGGTAATACCGCTTACGGTAGTTGTTGTCTGCAGATATGGCGATGACTGAAAGGTGGTAATATCCTGGTTACCCGTCACCTGCCCCAGAGAATTATAGCTCGTATACTGCCTGTTTACCTCCGTCCAGTAATTCTCTTCCACAAAAGCATCCTGCTTAAACGCCGCGAACCCGCTAAGTTCATCATCCCTGCCGGCGGCATCAGGCGCGATCTGGGCCTGGATATACTGCAGCACAACAAACCAGTTCACTTCCGGCAGGTTACCGGCAGCAGTGTTTTCCTCCGCGTGCTCTGCCGCCAGGAAATCCGTCACGGTTTCCGTATTGGCCGCAATATCATGCTCTCCTAATTCACCGATTATCTGCCAGATAGAATCCACATCGCCCGCATCCACTTCTCCACTTAGATTAGCATCACCAACGGATTTGGCGTTGAGGTTATTCTCGATTTCTTCAATTTCATCTTCATTTGTGCCGTTGCCGTTTTTATCTGCTATCTGATCAATTATCTCCTGGGTATGAATCTTATGAGTCTTCTGCACCGAGGAATCTCCCATTTCCTCTTCATAAACAGCCAGATAATCCTCTAAGATATCCTGATCCAGCTGGGTTATCTTGCCGTCCCCGTCCACATCACACTGCGCGGCAACCTCCGCGGCCTGGGATCCCGTTTTTAAGTAATAATCAAGCGCCGCTTTTTCCAAAAGCTGTTTTTGGCTCGGGGAGAGAGTATTATAATAGGCCTTAAATTCCAACACGCCTTCCATCGCCGGAAGGATCTTAGTCCGTAATACTGCAGTATCTTTGGAATCAATGGTTCCCGTATGATTAACATCGCCTACTACTCCAAGATCAAGCTTATCAAATGAATCTCCTACATCAAAAGTAACACCATTAATTATTATCAAGTTCGAATCTCCCAGCCTCTCCACAGTATACTCGACTCCATCATAACTAAAACTAGCACCGCCGTCTGATCCCGATACATACGCTTCTAGAACACAGACATCCATTAGCGTAATCGCGTCATCACCATCAATATCACATCCCTCATAACTATTTAAACTGGCCACGATATAACTTAACTGCTTTAAATCACTGTACTTTACCTTATTAAAATGCTGCCAGGTATTTGAGTAATTCGCTGAAGCAGCCGCACTCATCTCTGACCAGTCAACATCACCCACTTCGCCCCAATCAAGCTTATTTTTGTATTCAGCTATACTGGGATCATAATGATTATTATAGTATTTTTGCAATATCAGCACGTCCGCTCCGTTCACGCTGCCATCTTCATTTATATCAGCTTTTATAATTGTAAATAAGGCATCCCGATCAGCATTATCAATGTTACCGTCCGTATTAATATCACCCATTTTCTTATCAGCAAGCAAATTTGTATAATACAGGTTTTTAGCGCCAGAGTTATCCACATCACCGTCTGCTAGATAATCCACAAGAATATCCCAATCCGCCTTGGTAAACTTATCATCTCCGTTGATGTCGCCGGCAGCCGGATTATACCCGTCCCAGGGTCCAATGAGCGAATCCAGGGCCAGCTCATATAACTCTTCCACCCCGGTCAAAGTAAACAAAGAACCAATATTCGTATTCTTCGTAGAATAACTGTTTTCCTGTCCTTTGGCGTTATAACCAATAGCTGATTTTTCTGTCTTCACCAATAAGGCAGGAGTGGAACTGGAAGTGCTATACTCCGTGTAGCCGCTGATAAAACCGGTGTCACTGTCATATTCTGTCCCCGTCCGAACCGTATTGGCGGTTATATCCAGATGATTTGTTAATTGATTATAGAGCGCGGCTAACTCCTGCTCTGATTCAGCAGGCGCTAACTGCTCAATTTTGTAAAGCATCTTGGCGAACAACTGCAAGGTATTATCATCAGCTAATACATCGATTGAGGCGTTAAGATCCTCCTTCGAGGCAATTCCCTCTTCTATCATAGCTAAAAGCTCAGTTGCGTCAGCTGAACTGACACTCCCGTCAAAGGTAATATCACCGATAGCTGTTGCTTTAAGCTCATCCCAGATAATTTTACCTATCATCTTATCCAGCTTATTTTGTGAAGCATTTGTGTAGGTAGATTCAAACATCAATAGAGCATCTTTCACGCTTATTGCCCCATCCTTATCCACATCCGCCTGCGCGAATAAATACTCTCCCAGCAGATAATTAAGTACCTGTTTTCCGGCAAATTGCTCTGCCGGATTACCTTCGGGATTAACAAATAAAGCAATCAGATCCTCCTTAAAACCCGCAAGCCAGTCCGCGTCAGCAAGTGAGGATTGATCGGGCGGGAAAGGCAGGCTGCTTGTTAAATCTTCAAGGCCGGTAAAACCAAAGTCCAGGGCCTTTGTCTGGGTTAAGGACACATAGCTGTCCTGCTGGCCATTAAGATTGTAGGTAATCTGAGATTTGGTGGTAGTTATAGTCTGCGCCGGGGCAACAGAATTACTCGCCACATCTTTATACGCTGAAATCTGCCCCAGCCCATTATATATTGTATACTCCCTATAGGTAAATGATTCCACATCCATATTGCCATCTAACAGCCCGATAGCGCTTTCACCGGTCTTATGTAAATACTTTTTCATGTCATTATCTGTCAACTTAGCAGAAACAACATCAACGGACCCTTTATCTTCTTCCTTAAGAAACACCCCGTTAGCCAGATACTCCATTGCCTCATCATCAGCAGGCGTGATTGCACCATCTCCGTCAATATCACTCACAAATTTGTCCGGAGCCTTGTTAAAGGCAAAATGAAACAGTGATAAATCTATGTTATTAAAACCATCTCCATTCACATCCAGATCTGCCGCGGAATATCCCAGGCTCGCCCTCATCGCCGGATTCAAATACATTGAATACATGAGCACGTAATCCCCATAATCCAAATAACCGTTACCGTCATAATCCCTTAGATTCAAATCGCCAACAGTGTACGTTACACCTAAATAATTAAAGGTAGAATCTAGGAAATCCCTAAAAGCGTCTTTATCATCGTCATCGACAATATTATTCTTGTCTAAATCAGCTCCGGCAATATTGCTATTGAGTCCCAAATAGATTTCATTTGGCAGTTTATCGCCCAGCCAGGCATACTTCTCTAACATCTCATCATCATTCAGATCGTTAAAATCTTTTACCCAGTCCTCGATATCTTTTTCCGCGTCACTCAAGTTATTCTTTAAGGCTGCCCATTCCTGATCGTCTTCCGGCACGTCAAAGCCTAAAGCGGATTCATACTCAAACAACATCTGCTGAACAATTAAGTACACTTCATATAAATTATTAAATTCTATCACCTCTTCCGCGCTGAAAAGGGGCATGCCGGCTTCAGCAGTGCCCATATTCTTATTATAGATAGCCAATATATCTTCCGCGGTAAACGTCTTCAGCTGTTCATATACCTCCGGGGTGAGCTGACTAATATCCAGATCATTGTTAAAGTTATTATCCATTATACTATCATGTATGGCCAGATCCATGTCGGTCAGCAATGATCCAGAGGAATGACTGCTGCTTTCATAACTTTTCTGCTGTCCTTTTTCATTATATTTAATATTAGCCATCTCCATTTCCGTTGTCAGATTGGGGGTGGCATCAGAATTGATCGTTTCACTGTAGCCAAGCACCTGTCCTGTAATATTATTATAAACAGTATTTTCTCTAGTCACCGTAGAGGTTTCATTATAAAGCTCAGCATTCGGATTAGTAAAACTAGACTGCTGATCAACCGTAGTGGTTGTGGTTTTCCACTGTGTCTGCCTGCCTTTTTCGTCCCAACCAGTAAATTCCGTAACAATCTTTTTCTTTAGGCCTGTACTTGCCGCATTTGACAACTCTTGATCTTCTGTTTCGATGATCCGGCCCAGCGTATTGTCATATACGGTATTTACTCTCTGCGTTATGGTTGTTGTATTTATTGAAACATCCACCACAAGATCCTCTTGTTTAACAACTTCAGTAGAAACAATCAATTCTTTCCTTATCTTTCTATAGGAAGAAAATATGTTATTTATGTAGCTTGCGGCTGTCCATTCCGGTGAATAAGAAATAACGGTCTCACCAGAAAGCAAGGCATTCTGGTGCTCTTCAGCCAAATCTTCAAAGTTGACCCAGACATTGGGGCCGCTACCACACCAAAAATTAATACTTACGCCTTCCAGAAATTCCTTTCGCTGTTTTCCAGTCATATCCTGCCAATACTCTGCCCAACTTTCCACCCCCTTCTCCGGTAGGCCGTTTGCCTCTATATATTCCGCTAACACATTACTAAATGAATCCTGGGCCAGATAGCTCCAGTCAACTACTGGATTCTCTTTTAAGCTGCCATCCTCATTAAGCCAGACCTTTTCCGGTAAGGCAGTCAAATCCGGCAGATGCTTGAGCTCAATCCCTGAACCTGTCGGATCTACCGGCAAAATAGTAATCTCTTCATAGCCGCCGTCCCAGGCAATTGTCTTAGTAACTGATTCATCTCCCAGCAGCTGGCTTAATTCATCAGCGGTTAATCCCAGATCAGCTAAGGTTATATCTGTCAAAATGATACCGTCCGCGTCTTTAACCTGCAGCTTCATTGCCGGTAAAATAACCGGTTCACCATCCTTAAACTCAATCTGTGATACGAGCTGCTCCGTGGATCCGGTCATTTGAGATTCCAACAGATAACTCATCAGCCTGCCCGCCTCGTCGTACCCCTGTTCAGTGTAAATATTTTTCGTTTTTAAGTCTGGCGAGGCTGTTTTGTTGACTACTTCTTCGGTATAGGCCAAGACCAGGCCGGTTTGATTGTCATACTCTGTCTCCAACTTCAAGACCTCGATAACAATATCTTCTTTAGAACCATCGTCACTATCATCCCAGTTGCCGTTTTGCGTTGTCACGGTCTTGGATGAATATTCCTGCGCGTTTTCATTGTGGATAATATCGCTGACCTTATTGGTAATGGTCACTTCCGGTGAGGTGGTATAATTGATAATATCCTCTTCATAGCCAATCACCAAGCCGGTCCCACCGTCATAATCCGTACTCTTCCTAATTACCGTTGTCTGGATATCTTCTTTTGAACCATCCGCGCTCTCATCCCAATTGCCGTTTTGTATAGTTACCGTAATAGATCCATCCTGCTGTCCTTTTTCATTATAACTTATATTGCTTACCGTATTGGTAATTGTTACCCCTGAGGCTGTAGTAAGATTAACTACTTCTTCCTGATAACCACTTACCTGTCCCGTGCTGGCATTATAATTAGTATAGATACGTTCTATGGTTGTTTCTGTTTTTAGCGCACCTGTTTGTTCTGTTGTTGTCAAAGACCCATATTGCTGGCCTTTGACATTGTATGTTATTGATTCTACGGTATTTACGATTTTTACAAGCGGGGCTGTATCATTATTTGTTATGTGCTCCACATATCCGCTAACCTGGCCTGTAGCGGCATAATAATCTGTGCTGAGCTTTTCCACTGTAGTACTAATCTGATCAGTAGCTATGCCGTCTTTATTAAAATCATCCACCTGTACCGTTGTAGTGTCAGATGAATATTCCTGGCCCTTGGCATTATACCTGATATTGGCAACTTGATTATTTATGCTTACATCAGGTGCAACTGTGGTATTTACTATATCTTCAGAATAACCATACACCAGGCCAATTGCCCAATAATAGGTTTCTGTTCTGGTTATCGTACTATAAATATGCTCTTTCGCGCCATCCCCGTCCCAATCGCCAAATTGATCCATCCCGGTAATTGAGCTAAACTGCTGCCCTTTGTAATTGTAGGTTATCCCACTTACCGTATTGGTTGTGGTCACATCTGGGGCAGTGGTGTTATTAATAATATCTTCTTCATAACCAATCACCATTCCATTTTCCGCATCATAATCCGTGCCCTTTCTGGTTACCGTTGTCTGAATATCCTCTTTTGATCCATCATCACTATTATCCCAATTGCCATTTTGTACCGTTACTGTAGTAGAAGCATATTGTTGCCCTGTACTATTATAGGTTATATTGCTTAATGTGTTTGTTATCGTTACTTCAGGAGCGGTAGTTGTATTCACCACTTCTTCCACATAGCCGCTTAACTGTCCCGTATCCGCGTCATAATCAGAGCTTGTTTTGGTAATCGTGGTATAAATATGCTCTTTTCCGCCGCTAAGATCCCAATTGCCGAATTTATCTATATTGGTTATTGAGCTGTACTCTTGCCCCTTGGCATTATAGCCAATATTTGTCACTGTGCTTGTGGTAGTAACACTGGGCGATACTGTTATATCAACCAGTTCATCCGTATAGCCTCGGACCAAGCCCGTACCGGCATAATATATCGTGCTTAATCTTTCTGATTTTGTGATCAGATAGTCCTTGTCACCATCATGATCCCAATCTCCATATTGGTAAGTCTCCGTTTTCGAGCTATAGTCCTGCCCCTTATCGTTGTACTTTATCAGCGATACATTATTTGTTATTTCCACATCCGGCGCCGTAGTTGTATTCACAATCTTTTCATTATATGCCGTAATTTGGCCGGTTTGATAATCATAGAAAGTGGCAGTTCTATCAATCGAAGTATAAATGTGTTCTTTCTCTCCAACACCGTCCCAATTGCCGAATTTATCCACTTCTGTTTTGGAACTTAATTCCTGGCCCTTATAATTATATTTCATCTCGGTAACCGTATTAGTTATCGCAACCTCAGGCGCCGTTGTTGTATTAACCACCTCTTCAACATAACCACTAATTTGACCGGTATCAGCGTAATAATCCGTGCTCTGCCTGTTGATCGTAGTATATATATGATCCATGCCGCCAACACCATCCCAGTTACCGTATTTATCAATTTCCGTGACCGAGCTGTATTCCTGGCCCTGGGCATTATAGGTCATCTCGCTTACAGTATTTGTTATGGTAACATCATAGGCAGTTGTTATGTTAACCACCTCTTCGACATAACCATTAATCTGGCCGGTGTCACTGTAATAACTTGTGCTTTCCCTGGTAACCGTAGTATATATATGGTCCTTGGTCCCATCCCCGTTCCAATCACCATATTTATCAACCTCCGTGGTTGAACCATATTCCTGCCCCTGGGCATTATAAGTCATCCCGCTTACTGTATTGGTTATGGTCACATCATTGGCAGTTGTTATGTTCACTACCTCCTCTACGTAACCCTCAATCTGTCCACTAGCGGCATCATAATCCGTACTTTTCCTGGTAATCGTAGTATAGATATGCTCCTTACCCCCAATATCATCCCAGTTGCCATATTTATCAACTTCGGTCACTGAGCTGTATTCCTGACCCTTGGCGTTATACTTCATATCATAAACGGTATTTTTTACGGTCACATCCGGAGAAGCAGTGGTATTCACTATTTCCTCAACATAGCCGATAACCTGATTTGTGTCCCAATGATATGCTGTACTGGTCCTGACAATTGTTGTGTAAATGTGTTCCTTAGCACCGTCTCCATCCCAATCGCCCAATTTATCCACAGTGGTTGTTGAACTATATTGTTGTCCCTTGACGTTATAGCCTATATCTGTCACCGTATTAGTCACCGTTACGCCCGGCGCTGTTGTTGTATTTTCCACGGTTTCCACGTAACCTTTTAACTGGCCATTGTCAGCATAGTAATCACTACTTGTCCTGGTTATAGATGAATATATATGCTCACTAATGCCATCTCCGTCCCAATCCCCGTATCTATCCGTAGTGGTGGCAGAACTAAATTCCTGCCCTTTCGCGTTATATGTCATATTAGTTACCGTATTAGTCACCCTAGCTTCAGGTGCTGTGGTTGTATTTATTATCACTTCCACGTAACCCTTTAGCTGGCCCGTAGCAGAATAGTATTCCGTACTTGCCCGCTCAATTGAAGTCTCTATATGCTCCTTAACCCCGTCACTATCCCAATCACCGTATTTGTCAATCACCGTACTGGAACTGTATTCCTGGCCCTTGGCGTTATACGTAATATCGCTTACCATACTAGTTGTTACCGCCTGGGCAGCCACCGCACTAGCCGTATCCTTCACTTCCTCAACATATCCTTTAACCTGCCCGGTAGCGGCATAATACTCCGTGCTTGTCCTGGTAATGGTTTTATATGTATACTCCTTAACGCCGTTACCGTCCCAGTCGCCGTATTTAGCCGTTTGCGTGATTGAACCGTATTGCTGCCCCTGATTGTTATAGATTATTTCGGATACATTATTTACCGCCTTTACATTAGGATCTGTTTCCCAATCATCATTCCCCTCTTCCGTTAATGTTTTATTTATTATTTCTTCTTCATAGGAAAGCATCATCCCGGTCGAACTGCTATAGGAAGCCTGCGTCCTTTCGATCCTGCTGATAATATGTTCTTTTTCTCCCGCTCCGTTCCAGTTCCCAAACTTATCCACCAGCGTTACTGAACTGTACTGCTGACCTTTGACATCATAGCCTATATCCGTAACCGTATTTGTTACAGTAACATCCGGCGCCGCTGTCACATCCTCAATTATTTCTACATAGCCGGCAACCTTACCGGTGTCTGCAGAATATTCAGTGCTGCTCCTATTAATAGTGGTTATTATATGTTCCTCCTCACCCTCACCATCCCAATTACCATACTTATCGACAGAGGTAAAGGAACTGTATTCCTGGCCTTTGCTATTATATGTCATATCGCTGACTGTATTAGTCACCGTAACCTCAGGCGCGGAGGTCTCATTAACAACATCCTCCTCATATCCCTTTACCTGTCCCGTGCCCACGTAATAGTCAGTGCTCTTCCTGGTGATTGTAGATATCAAATGATCCTTAACTCCATTCCCGTCCCAATCGCCATATTTATCCACTTCCGTCACTGATCCCTTTTGCTGACCTTGGGCATTGTATTCAATATCGGAAACTGTGTTTGTCACAAGCACATCTGCCGCTGTAGTTAAATTCTTTATCTCTTCAACATAGCCGGCAACCTGTCCAGTATCACTGTCATAATCAGTGCTAATTCTCGTAATCTCACTCAGAATATGCTCCTTAACACCATCACCATTCCAATCGCCATATTGATCGGCTACTGTAACAGAACCGTATTGTTGGCCCGCGGCATTATAGATTATTTCACTTACTGTATTGGTTGTCTTTACATTAGGATCGGTTTCCCAATCGGCATTCCCTGCTTCAGTTAAAGTTTTATTAATAACCTCTTCCGTATAGCCAAGGGCTAATCCCGTTTGCGTGTTATATGAAGTATTAAGTCTGGCTATTTTTGTGATTATATGTTCACTGCCGCCGCTGGCGTCCCAATTGCCGTATTTATCTACAATTGTTACCGAGCTTACCTGCTGCCCCTTGGTATTATAAGCAATATCAGATACTGTGCTTGTGATTGCCACATCAGGAGCTGTTGTTGCATTAACTACCGTTTCCACATAACCTTTAACCATGCCTGTATCGGCATAGTATTCCGTACTATCCCTTGTGATCTGACTGTAAATATGTTCCATTCCGCCGGCATCGTCCCAATCACCAAATTGATCTACATCTGTAATTGAGCTATCCTGCTGCCCTTTTGCATTGTATTTAATTTCACTAACTGTATTTGTTGTTAGAACACCGGGAGCGGTGGTTGTATTGACAATTTCTTCCGTATAACCGGTTACCTGACCGGTGCCTATGTCATAATCCGTATCCAGCCTAGTAATAGTGCTGTAGATTTGATCATGAAGACCATCGCCATCAAAGTCTCCTTGCTTATCAACATTAGTAACTGACTTAAGCTGTTGACCCTTTAGATTGTACTCGATATCCGTAACAGTATTTGTCACCACAACACCGGGTGCCGTCGTAATCGACCGCATCTCATCTACATAACCGGCTATCTGGCCATACTTATTATAGGCAGTACTAAGCTTCTTAACAGATTCCTGAATGGTCTCAGTTTCTCCTACACCGTCAAAGTTACCCACCTTTGCTGTTACCGTATTAGAGTTATACAACTGACCGTTCTTGTTATAGCTGATTGCCGTTACCCAGTTATGAATGGTGACGCCGGGAGCGGTAGTCTCATTCACAATATTTTCCCGATAGTCATGTTCCTGCCCCAAACTATTATAGTTTGTAAACTCTCTTTCTGTTTTCATAATTATGCCTTCGGGTGTACCGTCCCCATCCCAGTCAGCATTTTTAGTGCTCACAGTAGCTGAGCTGTAAAACCTGTTTTGATCGTCATAGGTCATATTACTTACGGCATTTTGGATTGTCACTCCTGGGGTAACATTATTTGTGATTGTCTCTTCATAGGCCACTACTCTACCCAAAGCATCATATTGTGTTTTATAATTACCATCAGCGTCTGTCCCGCTGTCCCGGTCAACATTTGTTTGCTCGTTTAATTCCAGGGCTACTGCTATTTGTTTCCCCGCCCTAACAATTACCGCTTGACCATCCGCAAATAGATCCGCCTCCTCCGCCGCACTCAAATCGCTCAATTTCACCAGATACTCTTCCCCGGTATCCACAACTTCACCTTTTGTCCCCAGCTTCGCGGTACTCATAGTGTAACCAAGCTCAAGTAATGTTTCGGAATATTCAATATCCTGCTTCGCGACATAGGTAACCAATGCCGGCGCCGCGGAACTGTGTGATTCTTCCGTGTATTCCTGCAGCATGCCATACTGATTGTAAATCATACCGCTTCGTTTCGTGACCGTAGTTACACTTAACTGATCAACGGAAGTGTCATCATAGCTGGTTGCGTTCCCCAAGGCATCATAAACAACATCCTTGATTATGTGCTTGTCGCCATGGTATTCGTACCAATAGCTGACTATCTGACCATCTTCATTATAAACAACATCCTGCTTAATCTCTCCCGGCAGATTATCTGCCGCCAGCACCGGCCCCGCGTAAACATCGACAACCGTTCCCTTGTCCATAGTCTCACTGGTTATCTCCGTATCTTTTGTCTTATTAAAATATGAATATTTACCTGTATATTCCTGTCCCGCCGCCGCGATATCCGCCAGGGTATAATAGTCGTTAATAACGGTCTCTACACTTACCTTATCAGCTGCCGCGGAATCATCCTTTATTGTCTTCACGGATTCCAGCACCCGGTCATAAATATCATAGGATTTATTCTCAACTATGGTGGTAAACGCGTGCTTTAACCTCATCGCCTCTAGCACAGGCGCTACAGAATAAACTCCAGCTACTTCCTTAGCCACTATGCCTATTCCCAGTAAATCCTTGATCTGTCCGAAACTGAGCGAATTAAATAAAGATATTTTTTCTGCTACTGTTAATTCACCTTCAGTCTCAGCATCTTTAATCTGGTAACTTGTCTCCACCGTATCGGTGGTGGATTTTGACAACTTATTGGTCAGGTCATAGTCAAATGTGTTTTT
>CAZIXI010000059.1:0-14932 GCA_964543115.1 uncultured bacterium | reverse complement strand
ATTTAAAGGATATTGTTGAAGAAATATCGTGTGATCCGCGGGTGATTATTGTAACCACAAATCTTGGCGGCCGGGGGATTGACTTTAAGGGAGCGCGGATGAATGCCGTGGCCACTTATTGCGATGATTTTGAGGCCACGGACACGCAGTTTCGCGGCCGGGTGGGCCGGCGGGGGCAGATTGGTGCCTGGTATGGATTCTGGTCACTGGAGGACGCGGTGTTTGTAAAATACCGGGAACATATTTCCGCTTATGTTGATCAATTGTCCGCCAAGGCTGCTGGAGACGGTTATCTGCTGATAGATAGTGAGGATGAAAATGCTGAGCGCAGGCATAACCGCGGGCTGATTGAAGAGATGCGTGCCCAGGTTGAGGGCATTAACGCGCAGCAGGCGGAAAAGGAGCGGGATTTTAGCCGGTTAATGAGTGATTGCAATATAGAACAGATCAGCCGCCGGCATAATTTGCTTAATAGAGATTATATTCGGGAATTGATGAGCAGTTTGGGGCGGGACCTGATCAAAACTACTCTAACGGCAACGGCAAAGGATTGTTACCGCTACCGGGATGATCAGGATAAAATAGAGGCTATTCTGTATAAATATCTAGGATTTACGAATGTACCGGCGGAGTTTATCCAGCGGTTGACTGATCAGGCTGATGAACGGGAAATGGAGTATGTGCTGCTGGATTGGATCGAAGAATATTTTACCGAACAGGCCCTGCAGATAGTTGATAAGCATTATACCATGTTTCTTTCCGAGGCGGGCTGGAAGAAACGGCGGCTGCAGAATCTATTTGCCCGCGGGGCCCTGAAACAATTAAGCTCTCAGGAACTGTTGTTTGCCTATATCAGCCGGATGACCAAGGGGCTCTATGAAGATACGCAGACAAAAATAGACAAGGAACTGAGTGCACAGATTGGTGTGGGCCTGGCCCGTGTATTTGGGCTGACTACGAGGATGGTTAACCAGGCATTGCTGGATAAGCTTACTCAGGAAAAAGAAAAACCCGCTCGCGCCAAATTGCGGATTAGGGGATTATTTACTAATAAATATGTACAGATGGTTTTTGGCGGCGGGATACTTATGTCGCTGGTGGCTATTTTACATTTTATTTCACAGTCAACTGGTATTTCTATCGGCGGATTGCTTGCCGAGATTGCCGCGCCGCTGGCAGTTGGTTTGGGGCCGGTGGGTCTGGTGGTTATCAGTATCTTAACCATTACCGTTGGCTGGGGTTTAACTGCGCTGGTGCAGAAAGTGGGAATGGCGGCTAAAGAAACCGGGCAGAATGCTGCGCTGGCCATTACCGATCCGGAACAATTAACGCAAAAACAATATTATGGCAGTCTGACAGCCTGGCTGCGGGAGAAAACCCTGACCTGGATGGGTATGATCTTTGTTTTCTTTGCCGGTTTATTTCTTTTCTCGTTTGTGACCACTGCTGCGCTGCCGGCGAGTGTTTTTATTTCCGGCGTGCAGTTTCTTTTTGCGGCTGCGGTTCTGGGGCTTTTGGGCGTGGCCGCGCAGTTAACGTATATATATCTAAACCGCGAGCATCTTGGTAAAAGTTTAGTGCCCACAAGTTTTACTAAATTACTCTATCGTAATTTTACCGGTGGACTGATTGCTGCCATTAGTTTGGCAGCCACGGTATTAGCGGTTAATATCCGGTTGGCGCTTTTTCATCTGGGTGGGCCGCTGACGGTGATTTGGGGTATGCTGGCGCTGGCTATTGGTCTGGGTGTTGCGACGATTATTTTTCGCGCCGCCAGCGGCAAAAAAGCGGGTAAAAGATCTTGGACCCTGGGATTGGCTGCTGGTGCCGGCCTGATTGTGCTTAATACCGCCTCTGCTGGCATAATTGCCGAGGGTCTGCTGACCGCAGTGCAAACCGGCAGCGGATTGGGCGGGTTAAAACTGTTGGGTCTGGCGGTGGGCTTTATCTTTATGCTGCAGGCGGCATTTAAACTGGTCACTGATTGGGGCTCGGCAAAGGCCGCTGAACTGGTAGAAGGAAAGGCGGAAGGGGAAAAACTTACCCGCTTCGCATTTATGCTGCGGGCATTGGCGCAGAATGCCTATCTGCATTGGCTGGCGGCTGTTTCGGCAGTAACAATGGTGGTAATGCTGAAGGGGAAGGTTATTGCTTTAATAGCTGGCTGGGGTGTAGGTTATTGGTTGGCGCAGTTTGTTTCTGTTTTGGGACTAATGATTATTGCTGCCGGCCTGGGATATTGTCTCTATCGCGGGATACAGCGGGTGCGGCAGTTTCGTGGTTTTGGCTGGCTGGCCAAACGCAACGATGGAAATTTTCAGCGGGCGTTTGTGGATCTTTTGCCGGTAGGATTAGGGGCGTTGGGTCCGGCACTATTTAATACGGTAGAGGAATTTAAGGCGAGTGTGGCTGGGGAAGAAAATCCGAAAAAACTGGCCTATGATATCTTAGAAGAGCATTTCAGTGAACAGGAACTGTTAGCGGCCTTTTATCAGCAATTACGGGAAACACCGCCTGGGAATGGAATGTTTTATGCGGAAGAAGAAATTGCCCGGATTGCCGATGCGGTAACGGGAGAATTATCTGAAATGCAGAAACCGGCGTTTTTGCAGGCAGTGACCCAGGCGCTGGTAACCCTGGACCTGGCGCGGTTAAACTGGCAGAAGAAGGCGGCGGAGAATCTGACAACGGAAAAATTTATTAAGGCAATGAACCAGGTAGTGAAACCGTTAATGGGCGGTTCAATGGCGCTGGCTGCTGGGCCGATGGCTATTGGCCAGAGCCAGTATGCCGGTATTCCTTTAGGCACGGCCCAGCTGGATGTTCCGCAGAGTATGATGGAAGCGCTGGATTTTCTTATCTCACAGGCGGGCAGTCTCTGGCGGATGGAAGGGGAGGTTGATGCCTATCTGCAGAGTGCCTATGATTTGGATGAGCAGAATAAAATCGTCAGACAATTAATGAGGGGAATGATTACTGCTGATCAGCCATTGGAACAGATTGAATCCTATCTTGATCTTTATCGGCAGTTGCAGCAGCAGAATGAAACGGTATTGAGCGGGTACGAAGAGAATTTTAGCGAGGCGGAAGCACAGATGTGGGCAGAGTTTCAGTCATTGACCGGCGGCTTGGAACAGATTATTTCTTCCAGTCAGCAAATAGAGAATATGCAATTACTGGCAGCAGATAGTGCGGAACGGGAAATCTATTTTGAGTTGCAGGAGTGGTTGCTGACTGATCAGCTTACCCAAACTGCCGCAGTTACCAGTACGCGGTTAGCGGAAGAAATTAACCGGATAGAGGAATTTAGCGGCAGCGAACGGGAAGATAATCAACGGAGACTGGAATTGTTACGGGAAATGACAGACGCCTTGGCGGAAGAAGAGATTGATTTAGATAATTTGTCCAGATTGCGCAAAGAATTTACCGCTCTTTATCCGCCGAAAATGGCCTATCTTTTTTCCCTGAAAAGCGAGACCAATAATATTGCCAATACTGTTTTGCCGCAGTTGGAGGAGATGCGGGAAAATCAGCAGCGCAAACAGGTTTATGAAGAGGCGGTGCCGCGGCTGGAAAAGAGGTTTGACCGCAAGATCCGCCGGTTAAACGAGAAAATGGAGCTAACCGTGGATGCGGAAAGAAAACAGCGTCTGGAAGAAAAGCTTATCCGCTTAAAGATTGAACGGGCGGCGGCTATTTATCAGGGGCTGCAAGAGAAATTTCCGGAAATGAATGAATATCTGGTTGAGCTGGAGGCCAGCCTGCGGCGGGAAACAGCCGAACTGATTTATTTGCAGTTTGCTGCCAGTCAGCGGGAGGTACTGGAAGAGATTTATGGGCGTTCCGCCATTATCAATAGTATTGAAGAAGAATTAGCGGGTACGTCTTCAACTGATTTGGTATCCATGGATCATGAGCTTTATTATCAGCAGCATTATTTCCTGCAGGAGCGGGAAATACTTGCGGATTTTCGTCAGCAGGCGATTATAGATCTTTATGCGCGGGGATTGCCCTATGAAACAGAAAGGGAATACATTGGCATGCTGCAGTCAAATCCACTGCCAGATCTCACTGGCTTAGTGCCGTTAAGCAGGGAGCGGTTATATCCGTTGGAGGCAGATGCGCGCCGGCGGGAGCTGTATCTGGATAATCTAAGTGAGGAGGCGGGTTTGGTGCAGCAGTGGACGGAATTTTCTTCGCAGTATGACGCGAGCCTGGTAATGGCTCTTTTGCGGTATAACCTGAGCTGGCAGCCTAGCGAAGGAGAACAGGAACGGATTTTCACTGACGACCAACAGCTTGATCTTAATGAGTTGGCGCATATTCTTTGTGGGGAGTGGAGTTTTGTTGAGCCGGAATTATTGAATGAATTATTCATATTACTACAGGAAGAATACCTGCTGCTGCAGGAGAGAGGATTTTCAGCAGCGGATATTGAAAGTGCGCTGGCGGCACTGATCCGCGATTATGAGCGTACCCAGGATGTTTCTGGCCTGCCCGTAGAGAATATTATCATTATTTTCTTCAAAGGTTTTGCCTTGAGCCCGGAACTGATGCGTGAGATCTATAGCGATACCCTTACTTATTACCGGGAGACAGAAAGTGAAGAAATGGAGGTATTAGAGGAAATTAATCATCTTGATACAGAGAGAGAAAGGATCACGGAGTATTTTATTACCGGCGATCAGCACCAACGGATAGCTATTATCAGAGAAATGCTGGCCCTGCTTGCCGCAGATCAGCCGGAAGTGGAACTACCCGGACCTGAGGCGGAGCAAGAGGAGCGAGTACCATATATAAGTTTTTCCTCAATTGAAGGGACGCTGGTGGCGCCGGCAGAAAGGTTCCGCCGGCAGACACTAACCATTGACCAGCGGCAGCGGCTGCTGGAGGTTTACCAGCGGTTTAACCGGGAAATTACGCGGGAATTGAGACGGCGGGGATTGCTGAATAAGGTGCCGGAATCCTTTATTGGTATTCTGGTGAGTATCCTGGCCATGCCGCAGTATGATCTAAGTGACGAGGAAATTACAACCATTATCCGGGGTGATGAAAATCAGCGGGGTTTTATTGAAATACTGATTGCTGATCCGCAGGCAGCAGAAACCTGGTTAACGGATTATTACGCGCATAGTGAAATGGATGCAGCCATGCGCGAGCTGGCGCTGCCGTTTTATACGGAGTTTGCCGTTAAACTGCATTACCTGCTTGATGATGCGGCCAAACAATCCGGCCGGTTTTTACGTTTGGGTGATGAGAATATTGATTTGGAAACAGCCATCGCGGATGCCTTGGAGAATTCTCCCCGGGCGAGGGAAGTGCTAGGCGAGGCGGAAAGGGATATTAGTGAGGCCTATAGTAATCTACTTAGTGCGCTGGTGAGATATTCTGCCGCCGGCGAGTTGGCAACGCAGCTGGGCGTGGTGATCGGTAAAGATGAGGCTGGTCAGACTATTGTTACCCCACAGGGCACGGCCGGTGCGCAATTGGATTTAATGAGTTTAGTGCAGGCGCGGCCGCAGGTGGAACCGTTCTATCAGGCATTTTTAGTGGCCGTAGCCAGATATTATGAATTGCACACACAGTTGCGGGAAGAGTTGATTAATGAATACCTATATTTAGTATTATTAGAGGCGCGCACGGAAATTGACCGGGGGATTGCCAGTGAACTTGGCTTCCGCGCGCAGTGGCGGTCGGTACTGGGTGAACAAACGGAAACCGATGGCGCGGGTGTGATTGTTGTGCGGCTAAAGGAAGACGGAGAGTGGCGGGAACTGGGTATTAGTTCACTGGTTTACCTGGAGGATCATGAAAACAGTAAGGGTGAGGTTGTCTTGAGGGTTAATCCCAAACCCGATAATGAAGGCAAAAAACGACGGGCGTTGAAATCGGCAAGTGATACATTAGCAACGGCGGCCGAGGATTTTTACCGGGAAACGGGTAAACAGATATATGTTATAGATGCTTATCGTTCCGCTGATCCGGAGGCGCAGGATCGATATGATCCGGCACTAAGCGCACGACCGGGAGAGAGTAAACATAATTACGGTTATGCCTTTGACCTGGTTACCGAGGATAATTCCCAGGACGCCTTTGCTCGCTTACTGGGTTTTAGCAGTTATACCAATGCCCGCGGCCGCACGGTTAGCGCGCATGGCGCCATCAGAACATGGAGCGAAGAGGGCGGCTTTAATTTATCAATGACCAGCAGCGGGTTTCTTCGCGAGTTACCGCTGCCCGCGGAACAACAGGCCGTGGAAGTAACAACGGAATTCGGTGACAGTGAGCAAGAAGTTTTTTTTAGTGTTAGTGAAGAATTGCAGGCGTTTCATAGTTTAGTGGGTGTTGAAGGCGGTGATTCCCTGCAGGTCGCAGCGGATAAACTGCAGCGCTATCTTAAGGCTAAGGTTGCGCGCGGAGAAGAATTGAGTGGTGATGAATTAGATGCCTATCATTGGGTACGGTTCCGGGAAATAATGGCTGCGCACGGGTTGTTTGGGATTATGTATCTTGGTCCGGAAGGACACCATTTTGCCTGCCGCAACAATATTGTGGAACTGGAACAGCCGCTGCTGCCGCTGGATCGCGGCCTTAACCTGGGATTGCTGGCAGCGGATGTGGAGCTGACTGGTTTGACCACTACCTATACTCATTCACTGGCGGTGGCGGATTTCCGGGAGAGATATGCGGTGCCGAGCGGTGCCCAGACAGGTATAGTGGCGGCTTTTCTGGAGAGGGAAATTGCCGCGGGCAGAAAAACCCAACGCCGGTTGCGGGAAAGTGATGTGCCGGAACTAATGCGTTTTGCCCGGCAGCAGGCAGCTGCCCAGTTAATCTCGGATATACGCGAAGAGCCGCTGTTGGCGGAATTAAGCGGAATAAATGAGGTGATTGCCCGCAGCGGTGATAGTGCTGTTCTAACCGGAGATGTTTCTCTGGATGAAAAACAAAGGGATTTGGCGGTAGCGCTTTTACGGGCCGCCAGGTTTGGCGCCATTCCGCTGGATTCCGCGGCGGTTGCCGCCGGCCTGACGCAGTCCGGATTGACTAGCGAGGGAACGAAGTTTAATCTTGGATTTTCTGTCAACCTGACTGCTGATCCCCGCCGGCCGCTTTCCGTACGCATTGCGGAAAAAGAGAAGGAGATTCAGGATTTGCGTGCCCGGCAGGCAGAACTGGTCAGGCAATATCAGCAATTGAGCCAACGGGCAATGATTCCTGGTACCAGCCGGCAGTTTCAGGCCTGGGACGGGGATATTTATCAGCAGTTGCGGGATGGTACCGGCGAACTGGAGGATGGTGATGTTATTCGCACAACTAAGCTATACCGTGATTACCGCGGGTATCTTGATCAAGTGTTTACGGAGAATCTGCGGTTTTATGCCCGGGCCATTACCCAGGCAGAAGCAGAATTGACGGAAATGCTGGCTAGTGCCACACCGGTACGCCTGGTTCCGGAAGAGCAGGAACTGGTATTGGCCAATCTGGAAGAGATTATGGCAGCGGCAGTTTCTGACACGGAAGATAATGTTCTGCTGCAGATAGAAGATGCTGAATATGAAAACGCGTTTCTGCAGCTGCGGCGCATCAATCAAAATATCTCTGTTTCACTGGAAGCGGGTTTAGGGGCCACACCCTTGGGCGCTGAATTGCAGCAGCAGGTTACCTTAATGACGCCGATGTTGAGTTTTATGTACCAGTATCATTCCGGGGTGCCGGAGGGAATGCGTATGGTCTGGGCCAAAACGGCGCGGCAGTTAATGGAACAGGAAATAAGGATGTTTATTATTCTTTCTTATATGGAGTTGTTAGAGGCCAATGAGGAATATGAGGCACTGGTGCGCAGACATGGAGCCCAGGCCGCTGGGCAGCAGCAGGTGGAATTGGAAAGAGGAAAACAGAGATTGTTATTGGCACAATTGCGTTTTCAATATGCGGCCAATCCCTGGGAGGCGGAGATGCTGCCGCCGGATGCTACTTTGCAGGAAGAATTGAATAGTGTTTTAATGGAAGAGGGACAGTCTATAAATTTCCCCGATGGCAGTCCCAAGCGAAGCTTGGGAAATGTGCTTAGGGGTAATCTTATTCCCATAGATTTTAGCCGGGAATTTGTTGATAGTGTATTGGCGCTCACCCAGCCTATTTCCCTGCCGGCGGAGATTGAGCAGAATGCGGCGGAACTGGCGGCTCTGCGCGTGGAAAAGCCGCGGCTGGGTAAACAGCAGGTAATCAAACAGACACATCTTAAATATAAAATTGAAACCTGGAAGAGTATTATTTCCTGGCTGCGGGAAAACAACCAAGGTGATGCGGAAGAGCTGGCGGAGGCACAAGCTATTTTGCAGCAGTTGTCTTTGTTGGTAAGATCTGGTCAAGATAAGGCTGATCTGGATAATGTCCAGGATCTGCTGCAGCGGCTAGCGGGCCTGGAGATCATTGAAATGGCGCCGCAGCAAGCCGCTTTTCTGGAAAGTCATGTTTATCTTAGTGAATTAACCGCGGCGCAAGAGGATTTGGAGCAGCATACCGCCTTTACTATTCAATGTCCGCTGCCGGCGGGGCAGGAGCCGCTGAGTTATTTGATCCAGTTTGCCATGGCTGGTTTGTTTAATATTGTCAGTCTGGCCAATATGCACAATAGATCAGCAGAACAGATAGCCATGATTGCGCAATTAGAGGAAATGATCCGCGGCCAGCAGCTGCGTGTACAGCTGGATAATGAACTGGGCCGGCAGCAGAGGCGTATGGCGCTTAATAATTATCAGGCAGCATTAATGGATTTAACCACTAGCGGCAGTACCGATGAAACAGTAATGCGGTATTTTGCCGCGGCACTGGCGGTGAGTTATACCGTGGGCCATGACCATCCGGAGGTAAGGGCGATTGATGAAAAGATGCGCTATTTTGCCGGCCGCCGGGTAAAAGACGGACCGTTTGCCGGTACTTCGGTGCAGCAAGAGATCTATCGGCATATACCCTATGGGGAGGGACAGTCAACTCATATCTATAGTTATACATTTGTGAATGAACAGGGCCAGCCTCTCAGTCAGCTGGAGGCGCGTTTTCTGCCGGCAGAAAATAGATACGAGCTGCGGGTGGTTGATCCTTTCTGGCAGCAGGCCACGCGCTGGGTGGATATTGCAGATGCCTATCAGGTCGTGAGGGATACGGACCGGGTATGGTTGTCCTGGTTAATAGCGGATCTGGGGATTTCCGTTAGTTTTCGTGAACCGGAAACGCCGCAGCTGGTTGAGCGGCAGCTGCCGCAGGTAGAGGATAGTGATGTTCGTTTTCAGGCGGTTAGGGTAAGAGAAACCCACAGTAATGAAGCGGAGCAACAGTCCATTACTGCTGTGCTCACTGCTGCGGCTGACAGCCGTACACCAGAGCTTGTTTCTCCGCTAATGGAAGCGGAATTATTGATTTCCTTGCTGGACCTGGGGCGTAACAAACAGCAGCTGGACACGCTGACCGAGGTGTTGGGCGCGATTAATACGTGGCAGGAAACCGCTGTGCGGGAAGAATTGCTTTTTCAGTTAGCGGATACCGCCTATAGATTAAAAGATGTGCTTTATCAACTGGATTTTAATGCTGATTCCCGCCGGGAAGTAGAACTCTGGCAGGAGAAAGAGGAATTAGAGGCGCAGCTGCAGATGTTGATGGGACAGGAGATTAGTTTGCGTAATAATCAGGCGGCCTATAATTTATTGGCGGGCCGTTTTCAGCAGTTGATAACGGTTCTGGATACAATTGAAAATCTTTCCCTGGCGGTGAGAACCATGTCGGCAGATATGACGGTGAGTGAGGAAGATTATCAATCGCTTATCCATTGGCTGGGCCAGCTGCGGGAGCAAGTGGAGCTATTTGCTCCGGAATTAACAGCATCACTGGACGAATTGGAAACGGAGCTGGAACTAATTTATAACCGGGGTGAGACACAGCCGGAGGATTTTGCTGTTGTCTTTGCTGTCTTGGAAGGGTTATTGGAGCAACTGGGTATAGAGGCAGACGAACTGACAGACAGCCGCATTGATTTAGAAGAAAAGATAGTACGGGGAATTACGCTAATTGAAAGTCATGCGGTACTGCGGCAGCTGCAACGGGATCTGGAAAATTATACTGCGGCATTAACGGCAATTGAAAATATCTCTCAGACGATAATATTAAAAGCAGATGACGGTTTTGTACCGGCAGATGATATGGATTATTTGGTGACCTGGCTGGAAACCCTGCGGGTGGCAGCCGGGGCGATTAATGAGGAGGCACTGCCGGTTATTGATGGTTTATTAACGGAAACAAAAAGGCTGCCGGCCCAGGAAACCGTTACTTACGCGGAATTATCCTTTTTCGCTGCCGGTTTAACGGAAATTACCGCTATGCTGGACGGCTGGTATGATGAAGAGGAAGAGGTGATTGAGCATGCCCTGGCTAAGGTAATGCGTGATCATGATCAGCAGATCGATTTACAGTTTAGCGCCGGTGCGGATAACTTAGATAGTTTACTGGTGGAGGTGAACGCACAGTTGGAGATTATGCGGCAAACGGAACTGCCGCAGGAACAATCATTAACTGCAGCGGTAACACAATTAGATACTGTATTACAGGCACATTTTCTCTCTAATCGCAAAGCAGAAAAACAGATGTTAGTGGTGATCCAGCAGCGCCTGGAATATATTCGGGGCACATTGCTTGAACAGGGATATAAAGAAGAAGAAATGGAGGAACTGGCGATACTTAATGAGTTGATTGCTGATCTGGAGAGTGGTGAAATTAAGAAACTGGAACAGGCGCTTATCCGGATTTACGCCTTGCCGCGTTCTCCGCTGCTGGCAGAATTCTGGCGCACCGATCCGGTGGCGGCGGCACTATTGCTGCAAGCGGAAGTTCTTACTGATAAGAGGCTGCCGAGATTATCCACGCCGGCGGAACTGGAACTAACAGAAGAACAGTGGCTGGATTGGTTCCGGCACAATTATCTGCCGCTGCTGGTAATTGTTTTCAGTGCTGATCCGCTGCTGATCCGTGAATATGTACCTATTTATCAGCAGGCGGCTGATGCTGTGGAAATTCGCCAGCGGGCGGAACAAGAGAGGCGAACCGTACTGTCAGAGTATGATCTTCTTCTGCATCAAGTGCGGGCAGAAGAATTGGCCGCGGATGGGGAAGTGCCGGCGGATCTGCGGATTGCCCTCTATCGCTGCCGGCTGCGGTTGTTGCAGTTTGCTGATACTGATACGCAGTCCGCCCGCAGTTATATTGAGCAGAGGGCCGCTCTGCTTACCGGTATTAATGAACGCACAATTACCTTTGAGATCGGCGGCGGCGAGGTGCGGCTGCCGGTTGCCGAATATATCTATGAAGAAATACGTGATGGTAAACGTTATACCATCCGCCGCTTTGTTAATTATGCGCCGCAGTATCTTAATCAGTCACTGAGCGGCAGCGGTGTCAGCGGCACGGATCTTTTCAGTTCCATCAGCAGCAGTAATCATTTCTGTCTGGAGGTAGAGACAGTGGAAGAACACGGCGGTACGCTGGTTACTAGTATGAAGACAATAGATATATTTAACGGCAGTGAAGAGGAAGAATTATATCTGCAGGGAGAAGGCGCAAGCGCCTCCATGCGGCGGATGTTCTATGATCTGGGCGGGGATGACCGGCAGGAAGAAATGGAAGGCGGATTTTCCTTCAGTCAGGTATTTTCCAGCGCTCTTCTTTTGCACCTGGATGTTAATGGTAATCTTTCCCGGCTGGTTAGTAACGGCAGATTGACCAATACTGCTGGTTGGGGAAATTCAGTAACGGTTGGTGATACTGATGATGTGCTGAAATTGAGTTTTTATCTGCGGCCAACCATGGTGCAGACAACGGAACAATGCGCTGATGAAAAGGATACCACCGGTGAAATGGATTGGTCAATTTCACTGGCGGGTGATCTGGGAAATTTGACAGAGGCGCTTAGCGGTTTGTCCCTGGCACTTAATATGTACCGTAATTATTATGGTGACAAATATCCCGGGCATTCCGTGGCTGTAGATTATCACCGGCAGGGATTCAGTGCGTCTTTCAGTGAAGCCGACGGCCGTGATTTACAGGCCGGTGCGGGTTATGCAGCGGACCGGGGACGGGTGTCCGTTGACCTGCAGCGTTCAGTAAACGCGGAAGGCCAAGTGCAGTGGCAGGTTAGCTCTAGCGGGGAACTGACGGTATTTTCACAGCCGGGCAGCGGCAGTATGGTGGTGGGTGTGCGGCCGCAGGTGGGTGGAATAATCGGGCAGCAGGAAACGGACAAGGCGGTTGACGGTTATACACGTATATCACTGGAAAGGCTGCGGCTGCAATTGGATGTGCAGGCCGGACTGGCGCGCAATCTGGAAGATGACGGTGAGTTAAGTGCTGATTTTTCCGCGGCGCTTACCAAATATCTCAGTCAGCAGGGTGATTATATTCAGGCACAGTATCAGCGGGATAGTGATGATGAATTAGGGGAAATCGGGGTGGCGGCCAGCTGGAATTCCTATCAGGAATGGTTTTTAACTACACTGCTAAATTTTGATTTGGACAGCTTTAGCTTGGAAGAACTGGCCTGGTTGCAGATGTATCTGGAGCTGCGGCATGAGGGTGAGTTGGGCGGCAGTCAGTCAGCGGCAGTGTCTTTAGAGCAGGGACAGTTAACCGCCCAGGTACAGTTGACCTGGCAGCTGCGTGTCCTGCCGCCGAAATATCATCCCTTACGTGAGCAGGTGTCCGCGGCCCAGGGAGATATTTATAGTTATGGGGCCAGGGAAATAGGTTATTCCGCGGCGGTGATTCAGTTGGCTGAATCTTCTGCCGGGGGCAGTGAATTGGCAACCGCAACCGCGGCAATGACGGGCGGAGCCCGCAGTGGAGAAACGGATACAACAGCCGGGAGAAGTCTACCGGCCAGCCGGCAAACAGCGGAGATTACGCAACAGCTCTTAGATATCAGCAACTGGATAAGTAATGAAGAGGGAGACTTGAGAGAACTGTCACAGTTAAGGGAGCGGTTAGTAGATGTGGAGGAGGCAGCGGATCTGCTTATTCAAGCCAGCCGCCAGATTGATAATGTTCGTGCCCGGGTAAATGAGAAGGCTCAGCAATTGGAACAATTACTGGCTGAATCCGGGGATGAGTTGCAGCAGCTGGATGAAGATATTCAGTCTTCTGTGCGGGAGATGCGCGCAATACTGGCAGATATAGATCAGGAACTGACGCAATTGCAGCGGGATATGGAAGACTATGCGCAGGCAGTGCAGGCAGGAGAAGAGGAATTTACGCAGATTCAAATAGAGATCGAGCAGTTGTTTAATCGTTACCAGTCGGCCATGGATCCTTTTTTCCGCTGGCAGGAAACTACTACCGCTAAATTAGCGGGTTTAGTGCAGGCAAAAGCCGCAGTTGCCGCTGATCAGACATTGGCGGCAGAGCAGCAGCAGAGTTATCTTGGTAACCAGCAGGCGGTGGCGGCGATGATGGGGTATTACCAGCAGTTTGCCGCAGAGATGACGCCCAATAGGATGATTGGGCAGCTGCGCCGGCTGGATACGGCCTGGCGGCAGGTGGATAGCAATATTCGTTTCCGCGGGCGGGGAGAGCAGGCAGTGGATGAACGCGGCTGGCAGTTAACCAGACAATCAATTGAAATTAATATGCGCGGTTTGGCGGATTATACTGATAATGAAGAGTTCTGGGATTATATGCGCAGTTATCGTGAAATGGATGAATCAGAAATGCATGCGGAACTGTTATTAATCAGGGAGTTGAATGAATATTATAAAAGACATATTCCGGCATCGGTGCAGGGCCGTTTACCAGATTCGGCAAGGTCACTGACCGTGGAGCAGGCACAGCGCTGGGCACGGGCGGTAAGGCAGGGAATATTCACGGAAGAGGAGGTTAAAGAAATACTTAAATTGCGGGCAAAGCTTTACGCGCCGGTAGCGGAATTTCTCCATCCGGGTAATTACCGCTTAACTGCGGCGGAAGAAAAAGAATTATCCGACCGCGTGTTGATGGCCTATTTACTGGGTGAAGACGGATTGGAACTAGTGGAACGGTCCTTAAGCAATGAACAAAAATTAAAAAGCCCAGTGGCGGAATTGTACCTTGCTGTAACTGGCAGAAGGGCACGGCTGCTGGACCCGGCCTTTCGCGGGTTACTTACTTATTATAGCGGGTTGGTTACCTATGGTGGCTGTGAATTAGCAGAGGTAGAGGAATTGATTGCCAGTATGACGCAATTAGTGGAAGAGGGCATTTTAACAGAATTATTGGGAATAACGGATTTGCAGGCCTTACTTGATCCCCAATCCGCAGAAACAGCGGCAGCGGTGGAATTAGCCGGGATAATGAAAACATTGTCAGCGGATGCTGAAGAGGCAATCGCTGCCCTTCATATATATATAGGAATAGCGGCGTTATTGGCAGAGCTTATTGCCGATGATTTCCTGGTTTGGCAACAGGGCCGGCCGCTCTGTAGTTCTGCTGACTGGCAGTTGGTGCAGCAATACTACCGGTTGATTAACAGCCGGCAATGGACTGATCCCCAGGGAATGGTGCATTCCTTTACCTATGAGGATATTGCCGCCTATTTGGACAATCTGAATGAGTTTATTCCTTATCTGCAGGAGATTATGGCGCCGCAAACCATTGACCGTGAGACCTTTCGTGATTTTCAGTTTGAGGATTATGAGCAAGGGGTGAGCAGTCAGCAGCAGGCAGCAAACAGTATCATGGCCTTTTGGGCGATTGCGGGAACGGTTTCCGGTATTGACGGTGTGAATAGAGAAACAGCCATTAGTCTGCTGGAAAATATGGCAGAATTGAAATCGCAGCTGCAGCAGGCGGGAATGTTTGGCGCTAATCAACAATTTGATTATCTGGATGATCAACATTTAGGTACGCTGATAAA
>CAZIXI010000058.1:12917-14989 GCA_964543115.1 uncultured bacterium | reverse complement strand
TTGCGATCTCTGCGTTAAGAAAATTATTTGTTTTTATTGCTTGAACTTCACCAGCGGAGTGAGTTATCTTGTTATGAAGAATATTATGACCGTTACTAAACGAGAATTAAGGTCGTATTTCGATACGCCGGTGGCCTATGTCTTTTTGGTGATTTTCCTGGTTTTAACGGGGATCTTTACTTTTAAGCTGGGTAATTTTTATTCCCGGTCGCAGGCGGACCTGCGGCCGTTTTTTACCTGGCATACCTGGCTTTATCTTTTTTTCATTCCGGCGGTTTCTATGCGTCTCTGGTCGGAAGAGTATCGCGCGGATACGATAGAGATTCTTCTTACCCTGCCGGTAACTATTGGCCAGGCGGTTTTAGGGAAATTTCTCGCGGCCTGGATCTTTACCGGTCTGGCTCTGGTGCTGACCTTCCCGATGGTGCTTACGGTCTGGTATCTGGGAAGTCCTGACTGGGGAATAATTGCTTGCGGCTATTTGGGAAGTTTTCTGCTGGCCGGCGCCTACCTGGCGGTGGGTAGTTTCTTTTCCGCCTGTTCCCGCAACCAGATTGTCAGTTTCATTACCACCACGGTTTTCTGCCTGTTTCTGGTGCTAATCGGGTTTACGCCGTTTATCACCATGCTCAAGGCTGTTGTGCCTGTCTGGTTTGTCGATCAGATCATTAATTTCAGTTTTGTCACGCATTTTAATAATATTCAGAAGGGTATTTTGCAATTGCGCGATTTTATTTATTTTGGTTCGTTAATTATTGGTTTTCTGATGGCGACTTCAATTGTTATTCAGAATAAACGGATGGGATAAAAATGGCCGGTAAACCGAAAAAATCATTTTGGCGGATTCTGCAGGGAATAACCGGGATCATTATTATTGCCGTTATTATTGTGCTGGTTAATCTGATCGCGAATTTTGCCTTTCGGAACGTTAAACTGGATGTTACCGATGAAAGTTTATATACCCTGACTGCCGGCACGGAGAATATTATTAACAGTATTGACCCGGACAATAAGGTGACCCTGAAATTTTATTTTAGCAAGACCGATGCCGCGGATATTCCTTTCCTGGTTTTGTACGGCGACCGGGTGGAGGATATGCTGCGGGAATATGCCGCTAAAGCTAAAGGAAAGATCAAGCTGGAGGTGTTTGACCCGCGGCCGGATACGGAAACAGAAGAATGGGCCCTGCGTTACGGTATTAAGGCGATTCCTACTAATATGGGTAACCTTTATTTTGGCCTGGTAATCTCCGATCAATTGGACCATGAGGAAGTAATCCCTTTTATCGATCCCAACCGGGAGGAGTTCCTGGAGTATGATATAACGAAGGGGATTTATTCCGTTACCAATCCCCGTCAGCAGCGGATTGGGGTTATTTCTTCATTGCCGGTAATGGGCACCATGCCGCAGAACCAGTACATGATGCGGATGAATCAGGGGCAGTTTGAGCAGCCCTGGGTTTGTATCGCGGAACTGCAGAAGCTTTATCAGCTGAGTGATCTGGGAAAAGAAATAAATGAGATTCCCGCGAATATAGATGTGCTTTTAATAATCCATCCGAAAGAGCTTTCCCGGAAAACACAATTTGCCATTGACCAGTATATACTTGGCGGTGGGCATACCTTTATATTTGTCGATCCGCTGTGTGAAGTGGATGAGCCGGAAGCGGATCCCAACAATCCCTATGCCCGGTTTACCTCTAAACGCAGTTCTAATTTGCCGGAATTGTTTTCTGCCTGGGGAATCAGTATGAATATCGATAAGGTGGTGGCGGATAAGAAAGCCGCTACACAGGTCGGTTACGCCCAGGGCATGACGGCCAATAATATTGTCTGGCTCACTCTGGGTGAGGAAAACCTGGACAAAAACGATATGGTTACCGGTAATCTGGAGCATATACTGCTTGTCGATGCCGGCCGGTTCAGAATAGATAAGCAGGAAGGAGTAACGGTAACGCCGCTCATGTTTACGGATAAAGAAGCTGCGCAACTCTCTGCCAGTGACGTAATGTTTGGCGGTAATCCGGAACGCTTGTTAAAGGATTATGTTGCTGGCGCGCGGCCGCTTGACCG
>CAZIXI010000058.1:0-12907 GCA_964543115.1 uncultured bacterium | reverse complement strand
CGGTGAGGATAGAGGGTAACTTGAAAACTGCTTTTTCTGAAGGTGCGCCAAAGGAGGAAAAGCCTGCCGGCGAGGAAGAAGAAAAGAAAGAGGAGCCGGCGGAGGACGTGTCACGAGATTATTTAAAGATGAGTAAGGAGGCGGTTAATCTGATTGTGGTTGCTGATGTAGATTGTCTGAGTGACGATTTTTCCGCCCGGACCCAGAACTTTTTCGGTCAGCGGCTGGTTTTTATGATTAATGATAATATTTCTTTTCTGGCCAATGGGGTGGAGAATCTGACCGGGTCCACGGACTTGATCAGTATCCGGTCACGCGGAAAATCCGCGCGTCCCTTTACCAAGGTGAAGGAGATTGAGGCGCTGGCCGCGGCGACCTGGCAGGACCGGGAGAAGGAACTGCAGAGTAAACTGGACGAGGCCAATGAGAGATTGCGCAAACTGCGGGCCCCGCAGGATCAAGAGGGTAAACAGGTATTTGATCAGGCGATGGTTAACGAGATTAAGAAGTTTCAGCAAGAGAAAGCCGAGACCAAACGGGCCCTGAGAGAAGTGCGCAAGAATCTGCGGCAGGATAAAGAAAAATTGGGCAACACGCTATTTATTTTAAACACATTCCTTGTGCCATTACTGCTTATTGTTGTTGGAATAATTGCCTGGCTGTTGAGGCGAAAAGGGGTAGCGCATGCGTGGTAAAGGGTTTTCACTCCTGTTAGTTGTTTTAATCGCGCTTTCTGTTGTCTTTTACCGGATTTACCAGCGGGCCGGGCGCCGGGTGGTTACGGAAGACGGTACGGCGCGGTTTTTCCCTGAGTTCAATGTGGAAGAGATGAAGGAAGTTATTATTGATAATGGCCAGGAAAAAGCCGTACTGGCGGAAGTCGGCGAACAGTGGGTTGCGGCCAATAAGTATAATTACCCGATTAAATTTTCCAAATTAGTTACCCTCATTGATTCACTTCGCGATATTGGTTTGGCTGAAAAGAAGACCGCTAAACCTGAGCATCATCGGGAATTGAATCTGCTTACTCCCGCTGCTGACACAACAGGGAGTATTCTTGTTCTTTGTCAGGGGGCAGGCGGAGAAGAATTAGCGGGAGTGATCCTGGGGAGGGGCAGCAAATCACAGGCGGAACTAAATCAGCGGGGCTTTACTCCAGAACGGGGCCAATACATTAGAAGACCGGACGAAGACAGGGTTTATTATATAAAAGATAAGATTAATGCTGACGCCAATGTCAACAACTGGCTGGAAAAGAAGATTATCGGGATTAAGACAGATGAGATCAAAGAGGTGCAGGTCCGGCATGAATACATGGAAGGGGAGATAACCATTTCACGGGAGAAAGAGGAAGATAAGCTGGAGTTGCAGGGTGAAGTTCCTAAGGATGAAGAGATAGATCAAAATGCCGTCCAGGCTGTTAGCAATGCCCTGCAAAATATAAGTTTAGAGGATGTCTTTCCGGCTGATGACGAGGCGGTCAGGGATCTGCAGTTTACCAATCAATACCGAGTGACTTTATTTGCTGATGTTACCTATACCGCTAAGGTTGCCCAAAAAGATGATAAGTATTATCTTACCCTTTCCGGAGAAGAATTCTCGCCCTGGGTTTATGTCATTCCCAAATACAAGGCCGAACAGATGACCAAACGCTTTCCGGACCTGTTTAAGGAAAAGAAAGAAGATAAAGAAGAATAACTAATGGAAGAAACGGGTAAAGTTGTATCCGTCGACGGCCGGTTGGCTAAAGTGGCCCTGGAACAGCAGCCTCAATGCGGGCATTGCTTTATGGTACGGATGTGTCAGGTGCATGGTGAGGAGAGGCACATCGAGGCCGTTAACGAAATCGGGGCCGGGGTGGGAGAAAAGGTTAAGGTTGTGTTTTCGCCGCAGGCGGCGCTCTGGTCTTCAGTCCTCATTTTTGCCCTGCCGATAATCGCTTTTCTCATTGGCTTCACAATTTTTAGTCTATTAATTGATTCTCAAGGGATCCCCATTTTGGCTGGATTTGCTTTCCTTGCCGGGTACTTTCTTGTTCTCAGCCGCATAGACAGAAAGTACCGTCCGTTAATTAAGGAGAAGTTATCGTGAGCAATAAGAAAAAAGATACTTATACCCGCTATAGTGAATTGGAGAAGGTTTATGTGGGTGCTGGTGTAAAAAGACCCTTACGGGCGCGCAAACGGAAATTGCTCTCCCGGCCGGTTAGGGCGGTTAACCTGGAAAAGGTGCGTTCAGTGGCGGATCTGGTGGAGGCCTATGGCGGGATGTCCATTCAGGCGCGGCGGATCGGTCAATGCGCCGAGGTGTACAAAAATATGCTTACTGACCGGGCCCGGCCCACTATTCTTGTGGGAATTGCCGGACCGCTGATCGCCGGCGGCTTAAGGAAGCTTTTTCGTGATTTGATCGCCTATGGGATTGTAGATGTTATTGTGGCTACTGGCGCGATTATGTACCAGGATCTTTATCAGGCGGTGGGCTATAATCATTATCAGGGATCGCCGTCTGCCGATGATAGCTTACTGCGCGATATGTTGATTAATCGTATTTATGATACCTATGTTGATGATGAGAAATTTGTCGCTACTGACTGCTGGATTGCCAAGTTTGCCGAAAAACTGGAAAAGAGGAATTATTCCAGCCGGGAATTTCTTTATCACTTAGGCGGCAAACTGAAAGATGAAAATTCCATTCTCTATACGGCGCATAAACATAATGTGCCGATTTTTTGTCCGGCAATGAATGATTCCAGTATCGGTATTGGTTTAACCGACTATTATCATATTCACAAGAAATTAAAAAAGACAGGATTAACGATTGACGCGATAAGAGATAATTACGAACTGACGCAGATTGTCGTTCAATCGAAAAAAACCGCGGCCGTTTATGTTGCCGGGGGTGTGCCCAAGAATTACATTAATGATTCTGTTGTGATGAGTTATATTTTCGGCAAAAAAACTGGCGGTCATAGTTATGCTTTTCAGGTAACCACGGATGTGCCGCACTGGGGAGGTTTAAGCGGCTCCACCCTGGATGAGGCCAAGAGCTGGGGAAAGATTGCCAAACAGGCCACGCGGGCGATGGCCTTTGTTGAACCCACGGTATCCCTGCCGTTAATTGTTGGTTCGGTGCTGCAGCAGGGCTGGTGGAAGGGCCGCCGGCGGTTATCCATGCATTGGCAGGGCGATGTGCTCAAAGGGATCAAACGGGGAAAGGTGGTTAAGGTAAGATGAAAATTTTAGTTACAGGAGGGGCGGGATTTGTTGGTGCTAATCTGGCTTTTACGCTGCTGGAAAAGTTTTCCGGGGTAGAGGTGACGATCCTGGATGATCTTTCTTCCGGAGATTTGCATAATATTGTTGATTTCAAGGGTGAATTAATTGAAGGCCGGGTAGAGGATGAAGATCTAATCGGCAGTCTGGCCGGAAAGGGGTTTAACTATATTTTTCATCAGGCGGCAATTACTGATACCACTGTTACTGATCGCAAGAAAATGATGGATGTTAATGTGGGTGGCTTGCGTAATATTCTCCGCCTGGCGCGCAAGGAGAAAGCCGGGGTTGTTTATGCCTCTTCCGCCGGGGTATACGGTAACGGTGCCGTGCCGATGAAGGAATCCCAGAAATTATCTCCGCATAATCTTTACGCGGAAAGTAAAATCAAAGGGGACGAATTAGTGCAGCATTTTCTGCGGGAGGAAAGAGAAATACCGGTTAGCGGACTGCGTTATTTTAATGTTTATGGACCCCGGGAGATTTATAAGAATAATGCCGCCAGTATGATCTGGCAGTTGAGTTTGCAAGTCAAAGATGGTCATCGTCCACGGATATTCAAGTACGGTGAACAGGCGCGTGATTTTATATTTGTTAAGGATATAGTCAACGCCAATCTCCGGGCAATGGAGTCGCGGGTGAGTGGTATCTTTAATGTGGGTACGGGAAAAATGACCACCTTTAACCGGATTATTGAAGTGCTGAACGATGTGTTGCAGACAAATCACCAGCCGGAATATTTCGATAATCCCTACGGTTTTTACCAGGACTACACCCAGGCCGATACCACCCTGGCCGAAAAGAAACTCGGCTTCCAGGCACAATATAGCATTGAAGCGGGTATGCGAGAATATTTGGCTGGGTGATTTTAGCCACGGATTACACTGATTTTTTTTGTTATATTATTTTAATCTGTGGAAATCCGTGAAATTCGTGGCTAAAAAATATATGAAAAAAGAAGCACTCCTCTATCAGAAATTAGCAGATAATAAGGTTAATTGCTCTCTCTGTGCCCACCGCTGTAAAATTAGTCCAGCAAAGTATGGTATTTGCGGAGTCCGACAGAATATAGATGGTATCCTCTATGCCTATGTCTATGGCGAGGCCATTGCCAATCATGTTGATCCGATTGAAAAGAAACCTTTTTATCATTTCCTGCCCGGTTCCAGTGCCTATTCGATCGCTACTGTTGGTTGTAATTTCAATTGCGGTTTTTGTCAGAACTGGCGGATATCCCAGCTGTCGGTAGAGAAGGGCGGGCTGGCCAGCAGTTATTCCCTGCCGCCGGAAAAAGTAGTTAGTGAAGCGAAGAAAAATAACTGCCGTAGTATTTCCTATACCTATACCGAGCCAACGGTCTTTTTTGAATATGCTCTCTCGACTGCCCGCCTGGCCAAACAACAAGGGCTTTATAATAGTTTTGTTACTAACGGTTTTATGACCCCTGAGGCGCTGGAAATGATTAATCCCTATCTGGATGCCTGTAATGTGGATTTAAAATCGTTTAATGATGATTTTTACAGGCGAATTTGTAAGGGAAAATTACGGCCGGTATTGGATTCGATAAAGTTAATGAAAGAATTGGGTATCTGGATTGAAATAACCACCCTGGTTATTCCTGGAGAAAATGATTCTGATAATGAACTTAAACAAATTGCCGGATTTATTGCCGGTGTGGGTAAAGAGATTCCCTGGCACCTCAGCGCCTTCCACCCGGATTATCAATTTACAGACCATCGGCCCACGTCCCTAAAAATCCTGCAACGCGCAAAAGAGCTCGGGCAAGAGGCTGGTCTCCGTTACGTTTACTTGGGCAATGTACGGGAGGGCTCTGATCTTTATTGCTATCAGTGCGGCAAGTTATTGATTCGCCGGGCCTATTTCAGTGCCGAACTGGTTAATGTTGAGAATGGCCGCTGCAGTTCTTGCGGGGCCAAGATTGACGGGGTTTGGGAATAAAAGGCTAGACCGATATGTCAATAGCCATCATCGCGGTCATAATTTCGTTCAGTCTCTCAGTCTCCGACACTATTTTGTCTTTCGCCTTTGCCTCCGTTTCCTTGACCAGCGCCACGATCTGTTCGGCTGCCGTGATCTGATTAAAAACACTAACCGCGGCGCTGAACCTACCTTCCCCTTCTGCTATTTTGGTCGCAATCCTGTCTTTCCACCCCGAGGCAAAACTAAAATCGGCAAATAAACCGCGATAGTAAGGCGTAGTACTCATATAATCCACCAGCAAGGCAATTCTGTCCTTATCCTCGGTTATTTCCCGTTTATGGATATAGCTGATAATTTCTAAGAACCTGAAATCAGGGTGTAGATTGCTCAGTTCGCCAACATCGGTAATTCCCATTTCTAAGGCCAAATTAACCGTCATTAGGTTACTGGCTAATTCCCGGATCACTTCACTCTTATAAGGAATCAAGGTCATGATCCCTTCGGTAAATTCATGGTCCAGCAGTAAAACCAAGCTGTCTAAGGGGGACAAAACAAGGTCTTTCCCAGCTGCCTCTTTCTCTTTCTCTGCCCCTTTCTCTATCGTTAATCCGGCAAAGCTATCCACATCAAGCAGTAAAACCCGTTGGCCGTGTTCCTGGGTGATCATCGTATAAGGTACCTTCCCGTCTACGGCTCCCTCGCTGAGGTTATCAACAACCCGGATTATATCTATACCGCTAAATATCCCGCGGCCTTGATGCCTTTTTTCTATTTCGATTAGGGCCTCATTTAGTAACTCCAGATCAACCCGGTCGCTTAATGCTGGATCTAATACCCGGGGATTTGCTAATTGTCCTTTCCTTAGTTCCGCCTCCCAGATATCAACCTGACCGCCGCTCCGCACACTTTTAAATAAAGGATGCCTGCTTCTTGTCTTAACTTTTGCATGTATAGTTTTCTCTACCCGCGCCGATCTGAAATCCCAGGCATCCTGGTCAGGAGTTAAGGAAACCATCTCTAATTGCTCGTATTGCTGGAATCTTCTCGCGAAAGAAGTGGCCACCTCTGGATTTCTCGTATGGATAGAGAAAAATCCTCCGAGTTGAGCTAATCTTAACATTTGGTCCACGTTGACATAGCTGGCATTGTGCCAGGTAATCCTTCTAAAACTATGCTCCGGGAAAGGAATCTTAAAACCTTTTCCTCTTAAAAAGATTAATTTTTCTTTCCTATAAGTGAGGCGTGCTCGGTAAAAATTTTCTCTGTTTTCAAAAACCCCAATAACTAATCTATCTGGTTTATCGTCTGCCTGCGCGGCGGTATAATCGCCGGCGGAACAATTGATGTCCAGATTTTTATCGTTTTCAAAACTATAGATCCTCGCTAAGGCATTTTTCTCTTCTAATACCTCCAGAGATGTAATTACGAGCTTCGTAAGAGTTTGCGGGAAATCCACTCCAGCTAGGGTCAGGGACAGATGTGCCGCGGCGTCTAGGGAAAAAAGATTAGCTATCAGCTGATGCTTGATCATTTCCTTAAGCACGGCAATCTGGGTAATCTGATCCTGAAGATCATATCCGTTCTGGATTAGCTGTTCATAAACAGGATAATCATTTAAAAAGGCCGTCAACAGCCTTACCAATCTATCTTCTCCATCTCCCTTGCCCAATATCGCCGTAAACGCGGGGCTCCAATCATCCTGCACTCCGCTTAGATACTCGATTAGCCTGTCTCTGAAATCAAAAAGCTCTATTAACCCGCCGGCAAGAAGTTCATCCGTATCTCTCCGTATCTCTAAGCTGGCCGCCACTCGTTTAGCGGCAGTCTCTTTGCCTGCCGGGGTGCCGGTATCCAGACCCCAGCCCATATCCGCATTAAGTGTAGAGGCAATGAGTGCAATTACCTCCTGATTTACCTCTTCCTCACCAGGATAGGCAACCTGTTCCAGTAAGGCCTCCGCACCTTCATCATCGGCGGCTGCGCCAGCCATAATTAAATCATGTTTAACCGCGTCATGGAGGTCAGGGGGCAAGAGACGCGTGGGGATGTGTTCTTCCACCGGTACCTGTTTTAATTCTGTTAACCAGATACGTTTGTCTCCGCTTTCGCTTATTTTATATCGGATAAATTCCAGAGGATTCCGTACAATATAGTTTACCGCCCGCTCTAACTCATCATCCGGAAAGAGATCCGGATGATTGAAATTGGCGGCCAGCAGGCCCTCCGCTAGTTGATAACGGTCGTAGGTAAAAAATCCTATCCCTTGTTCAATATAATCAGGCACATAATGAATATCCGCCGGGGTCACCAGTTTTAAACCCACTTCTGCCGTCTCTTTGTTAATACCTATATCCGCCAACACTTTTAATTGTAACTCCAGGATCTCCCGGGCCCTGGTGCCCGTTGTGCTTAACTGCAGCCTTAAATTGTCATATTGTTCCCGGGCGCGTTTATAGGCCCTTAATTCTGCCCGGTGCACCCGCCAGAAATCACTAATATTACGGGCCCCTCCTTGCAGACGGTAGGCGGGATCATCAAAATGCACTCCCTCTTCTCCCTTGGTTACCTCGATCAATTCACCGCCCAGCAAGGTGCGCAGCCGGTTACGGGTCAGGCTGAAGGTGGTATGAACCGCCAGCCGGTTTCCCGCCTGCCGGGCCTTGGTAGTTATCTGGGTATAAAACAACTTTTCCAGATAATCATCGATAGCGGGCCCCCGCCGCGCCTGCGCTTCCGCGTCTTTCTGATAGGAATTGCCAAGCGCAGCCACAACCGCATTCCTGATATCCGTAACATTGTCATCAATGCTCCTGCCGCCCAAAACCTCTTCTTTAAATTTGGCGGCATCTTTTTCATTCATCTTGCCGAGCAATTCCTCGATTTCCCGCTGGAATTCCCCGTTAGTTAATTTTCCTTCACCATAAAGGACAAAGGCCAGGGGATGAATCGCTGCCGCGGCACCTTCTCCATGAAAAACCGCCGCGGCGTAGTGTTCCACTAGCCATTCCGTTTTCACCTGCCGGCCCCTTTCATATTCAATCTCTGCTAAGTGTAGCGGTACGTCTACCAAATCCAAGGTGCCGCTATAAAGGCAGCCATTGTTATAATCAACGGTAACCAGCGCGCCTTCCTCGATCCCGCTAAATGAAGTAATTCTTGCTTTCACCCGGTCGTTAATGACGGAATCTTCCGCGAAAATATCCCCTAGCTCAGCCAAGTCACTGCTGACCAAAATTGCCCGGGCATAGCGCAAGTAATCCCAGGGAATAAGGTTTTCTTCAAAGGCCTCCGTGTCACCCAAAGTGCCGGTAAGAATAACCACCTTATCTTTAATCTCTCCCTCCCGCAACTTTTTCACATCGCTGTCTTCATTAATAAAAACAACCTGACCGGTAAGCGCGCCCACTTCTTCTATGTCTACTAAGGCAGCCACTTGCTCTGCTGTCGTTCTTTGCTCTTCGTTAACTTTTTTTCTGGAAACCAGTTCATCATAATCCATCATTTCTGTGGGTACTACATTCGTCGTCTGGGTGCCGAATGAATCCAGGCTGCTCATGGCGCGGCGTCCCTTAGCAATGAGCCGGCGGCGGCGCAGGGGATCGGATTCCTTCTTGGCCTTGGCATAGAGTTTATGAAAATACTGACCGCAAAGACTTCTCTTCTTTCCCCTCCTTCTTGCTACTGAAGACACATGTTCGATACTTCTGCCGATCACCGGAGCGATTTCGTCAGCGATTGATATTATCCATGGTTTGTTTTCTACTGCGGGACCATAAACCTCTCCTTCGTCAAGCTCAATCCGGCCGCCGTCCTCGGTCAATAGACAGGGATCCATTACCCTTACATTTTCGGTAAAGTCCTTGTCCTCGCGGCTGACCTTAGCGGTAAGTTTGGTAAGGTCATTGGTGCCAAAAGAAATAAATGTCTCTTTTACCTGCGGGTTTCTCTCTTGAAACGCGTCAAGTTCATCAAGGATATCATCAATAATCCAGACATTGCCGGGTACCTCGATCATTACACCCAGCTCTTGCGGAAATACCCCTTCTTCTTTACAGAGCCTTTCCAGGTCTGCCAACTGCTTTCTCAATTCCCAGGGTGTTCTTAAGAAAACAAAGAAAAAGCTGTTATGCCGGTAGCCGTCCTTTAGCGATTTTAACAATCCCCGCCTTAGGGCCCGGAAACACTTTTCTAAATGGTCATTACTCATCATTGCCGAACCACGCATCCCGGTCAGGGGAGAATCAAAGCGCGGATCTTGATCGTCGTATTTTAGATACAATGACGCGCCGATCAGGCCGTACATTAACGCCTCTTTTTCTTTATTGTCATAGTCGCGCATTTTATTACCTAAGGGGAAAACACCGCCAAAGAGATTGGCGATGTAACGCATCTTTTCGGCCACAAAAATACAGGCCGTGGGAAAACCGGCAATCGCCTCTTCTACCGCCGTGATTACCTCCGGCGCCGCTTGCAGAATTTCCACATCCCGGCGTTCTTCTGCCGTTAACTGGTCCATAGTGGTTGCCTCGTCTCTAATTCGCATTAGATTGTCATAGGCCAGCGCGGTCTGCGGATAGATCTTTACCTTCTGGTTGATCAGGAACTCCAACCTGGTGAGCACACTCCGCCAGCCCAATTTAGACGTTTCCTCAGAACTTCCGGCGTCACTGGCAATGGCCCCTGCCCGGGAATCACGCGGCAGCAGATCAACCCTTATCTTTAAATCATCATCCAACAGCGGTACTCCGGCCGGCCAGACCGTGCCGTTCTCGCCATCGACTACCAGGGGCTGTCCGTGCTCGATGCGCGGCATCCCCGCTACCATCTTTACCCCGATACAGATAGGAATTCGTTGCTCCAGACTGAATATATAGGCATGGGAGGTATCATTACCCCGCCAGACAATCGCCGCTCCGGCAGCGGCCACAATCACATCATGTTCCGGCCCCATTTCTTCTAATATTGGAATGACCTTTTGTTTGCCAGCCACCATTTTTCGGATCTCTTCTTCCTGAACCGCCAGATCTTTATAAGGATCAACAATATAGGCGATCCCCTCCGCGGCGCTGAAACCATCTAAGCCATCAGTTGCCAATGGTTTTATCCCCTGTGCCTTGATATAATCCTCATCAAGCTTTTTCTTTTCCAGAATTAGATCATCCGGTTTCTCCGCTTCCTTCTCCGGATTGATCGGCCGGTTCTGTAGATGGCACAATTTTATCCAGATCTCTTCCTCATTCGGTTTCCCGGTTATTGGGTCAAAACCCTCACCGGGTGCAAGACAGAACTTATATTTATCCGGGGTTGGATCATCTGCCGCGCAAACGGCGAAGGCCCATTCGATATCACGCCTGTCCACCCAATCAGCACGGCCCTCGTTATATCTTTCTTCGGCATTGAGATTGCCGATTTGAGCGATCATCTCATTTAAAACCTCGATTGCCTCAGCCGGCAACAAACTGCTCCTGCGGATGTGCGGCGGATTAGGCAGGTAAGTCATTGTGTCATAATCCGTATCAATCTTGTGTTTGTGTTTAATAATATGGGCCAGAATAAAAAACTGATCTTCACTCAAATTTGCCTTGCTTAAGAGCTCCTCTTTCCGTTCGGGGGAACACTTATGATGTTCCGGTTTTTCATAATAATACCAGACATCGTGCATGGCCTTTATCCAATCCCCCAGGTCCTCAATCTCGATACCTAAAGAGGTGGTTAAATCATCCATTGCCCGGTTTCGCAGCGTATTCCTTCCCACATCACTGGGAGCGGCGCGAAATACCCCGTAGGCGGCGACGATCCGGTCAATCTCCTCTTCGCTAAACCGATCGGCAATTGCCTGATAACCATGTTCCATATAGACCATCCGCATTTGTTTTGAACCCACAATAAAATCCTCACAGGCCCAGCGGTGCCCGTCGGCGGTCTGTCCATCCGGATCCGGCAGGAAAAAACCAAGAATATTCGGTTCAAACTTTCCTTCCACAATACCGGGGCCGGTTCCCGGTCCCATATTGTGTCTGATGCATCTGGTATACCCAGCGAAAGAATCGCCTTTCTGCTGGGGAAACTTGCCCTGTTTCCGGGCATAGGTAGAACCATCCCTCATCTTGGCCAGATTGCTGGTAAATGATGTTCCTGAGACATAAACATCAAGCTGTTCTAGAATGGCAACTCCGGTTAATAACTCCATCGGATCCAATACCTGTGTTGCCCAGGCATCGAGTTTTGCCAGCCATTGATAGCTGTTTAATTCCGGTTTTTGCTCTTCCACGGCCGCCAGCGCCTCTCTCAATCTGACATATCCGGGAGAATTTTCAGTTTCCAGGGCCAGCGCCACCTCTTCAAAACCAACATCTCTTACCGCCGCGATGAATTTACGGTATTCCGCTTCTCCCTCTCCTCCTTGTTCTTCGGTCATTTTACCGACAAAACCGAAAAATACCTGAATATCACGATAGATAAACAACTGATCATTAAATAATCCGGCCAGGGCCTCAATTACCGCCTCTTCGGCGATATCGGTACCGTTTTTGTTCAATATCGTTGTCCCTTGCCCCGGCTGGGCTCCAATACTCTTCTTAAACCAGGGGACCTTACCTTCAAAATCTTCCATTAATCCGGAGCCGCGGTAGGCAAAACTGGCATATTCGCCGTTATCCACATCATAACCCAAATCACGGCTGTATTTTGTGATCAGGAGTTTTATATTGTGCAGGAAAAAGCTTGGTAATTCAGTCTCCTCCATCATCAGTTTCTTTACCCGTTCGGAGAACCGCTTCCGCTGTTTCACATCCATTACATCCAGTTCCTTGATCCCCTGCAGGGCTTCTAAGAGCCGCGGGTTATGTTGCAAGTATCCCAAATGGCCGTATTGGGAGATATTAAATCCCGGCGGATTCGGGATTTGACGGTTAAAGGCCCAGGCGAGTTTGGCGCACTTGGTTCCTCCCAATTTGATATCTTCGGCCAGCAAATGGCTATACTCAACCACCCAGGGTTTTTCTTTTCCCTTTTTCAAATCCAAATAATCATTCAGCACCCTCTTTACCTGCCGGTGATCAAGCAAGACTCCGTCCCGGTGTAAGGGAAAAATAATCTCCTCACCGCTATGGGTAACCTTCCTCACGGCAAACGCCTTAGAGCGATAGGTCAGCATATAATACTCGTCTCCCTGCTCGTAGGAAGAATTCAGTAGGCCATCCATATTCTCTCGGATCCCGGCCCGGTTAACGTTCAGGAGCCGGTACATTTCGTATTCTTCTCCGATCCTTGTGCCTAATAATTGCTTCCGGCACGTGCATGAAAAACAAAGCGCAAGTATAGGGTTGGTCCCCGGGTATTCCGCTATCGCGGTATCGACCGACTTCCTAGCGGCCTCTACGATTTTATCTCTTGTTGTATGGGTAATCTGGACGGCGGTGCCCTCGCGTATCGGTCCGGTATACGTGATGCTTCCTTTCTCCTCATCACTCATTAAGGAAGAGCGTAAACAAAAGTCTTCATTATCCTCATCGAAAACCGCCAGCGGATATTCACTAATAGGATACCAATTGCCTTCACCGAGATAATGTTTGAAAAAATCCATCGCCGACTGCTCGCCGATTCTGTAAACAACGTTGTAGTCCGATTGAGTTACTACAGCTCTTTCGCCAATTGGCATCCAGCCGCTTTCTACACCGACTGAATACAGC
>CAZIXI010000057.1:0-15077 GCA_964543115.1 uncultured bacterium | reverse complement strand
CTGGGCATTGCCGTCACTATCGGCGGGCAGCATGTAGGTAGCGGTAACATTAGCGGTAGTACTATGGGGGTTTTGGATCAAAACATAGGTGTCAAAGGTACCATTAGTGGTTCCTTCCGCCAGATACCAGGTGGTGGCTGGCGCGGGTACGGCAATACTGTTATGGCCGCCATACCAAGGCACATCACCTGCCGTCCAGTACATCGCCCGTTCCGTATAAATACCCACATCATTAGTGGATTGAACTTTAGTAGAAACATCACTACTGCTCAGGCCATCCACATTATTAACATGGATTGTCTGCCGGCTGGACGGCCCGATATTCAGGGTCTGGGTTATCGGATCAGGAACAGTCCCGTCACTGCCCGCCGGCCGCATAAAGGTTACCGTCACATCAGCGGTAGCGGCATTGGGATTCTGAATCAATACATATTCATCAAAGGTACCGGTAGTAGTGCCTTCGGCCAGGTACCAGGTAAAGGGGAATTCGTAGCAGCCAATATCATAACCCGATCCTTGCGGCCGGGGAGCGTTATCCAAATCAACTGCGGGCGCTCCAGTAGCAAGACCGGCATTAATACACCCGGAGATACTCTGCAGGTGATAATTGCCACCACCAAGAAATTCCGGCTTACTGTCAATATTACCGGAAGAACCAGGAAGAGTGTTTATTTGAGCTACTGTGTAAGTGGTAGGAGGAACCCCGCCGGGAGTGATCCCATATGCTCCCGTGCCATTATTGTAGAAATTATTATTTAACATCGTGGATATTGAACTCGGAACATCTAAGATAGCAAAGGTAGTGGCCCCGGTAAAAATACAATTGGTGAATGTTGCGGCAGAAGTCACCAGCACCGTTTCGCCTTGACTGTCAACATTATCAACAAAGGTACAATTGGTAACATTTTTACTCGCTCCCCCAGAAATACTTAGCGCTGATGGGGCAAGAAGTTCAGTAGCAGTATTATTCTTAAAAAGACTATTTTCTATAATGCACGTCTGCGTATTGGTAAGAGACGCGTAATCAATCCCCGCCGCTTGAGAGGCAGAATTATCAGCAAAAATACACCTTCTGACCATAAGATCACAATCTGCAGATCTGATAGCACCGCCGCCAGTAGCAGCCGTATTATTTACTAAAGTGCAACCGTTAACGGTAAGTGTACTCAAAGCTGCACATAGCCCTCCTCCCGATGAAGTAGTTGCCGTATTATTAGCAATGGTACTGTTAGTAATAGTTCCTATCGCCCCTCCACTGATATTTATTCCCCCACCCCAACCATAGGCAGTATTACCAACAACAATACAATCTGTCATAGTAAGCGAGGATCCGCTGTCATTAACCTCTATCCCACCGCCATTTAAGGTAGAAGCACTATTATCTTTTATTACGCACCCAGTAAGCGTACCGCTGGAACCATCAGCCAGATACAACCCGCCGCCATGGTCTACGGCTGTATTATCTGAAACGATACAATTAGATAAAGTAAATGTTGAAGCTTCACTAACAGCTACACCGCCGCCAGAGTCAACAGAATTTTCCCCGTTAGTAATCTTGACAGCAGAAAAAACTATTCCGGCACTGGTATCGCGCATAGTAACGGTAGGAGCAATATTCCCCCCGCTTATTATTGTTGTCTCGGCGCTGGCACCTTGAATCGTTAGATTTGACCTAGCTGCTATATCAAGATTCTCGACATAGGTACCGGCGGCTACTGCTATCGTATCCCCGGCACTGGCTACGTCAATCGCTGCCTGGATTGTAGCATAATCTCCAGGAACATTAAGCGTGGCGGCAGAAGCCAGGCTGGTAGCAATAACTAAACAAAAAACAGAAAAAGACAACAAAAAGATTCTCTTCATACCTCCCCCTTTTTTTAGCTTGTAGCTTCTTAGTTTGTAGTTTGTAGGTTGTAGGTTGTAGGTGCAATGCGTGGATTATATATATTAAATCTCGATAGAGATTTGTTTTCTATTCCTATATTGTAGCAAAGTTCTACTGATTTGTCCAGAGATAACAGACTAGCGGGACAGTCTATATCCATTCCTCTAAAGCAGTCCCAGGCGAAGCCCCGCCCTTTTGGATATCTGAACCAAAAAAGTTTATATTCATTTCTTTAATTACTTTTTTCAATACAAATTTATTTCATTAATTTACCCAAAAGGGCGGGGCGAAGCCTGGGACAGCCGTCGCAGGGCACGGAGTTTGTCACTGCGGCCGAGTTTGGCTTCTTTAACGGCACGGGAAAGAATATCTATGGATTGCTGGTAGTTTTTCCTGTTTACCGGATAGGGATGACCGTCTTTACCGCCATGGGCAAAACTAAAACTCACCGGGTCCCGGCGGCTGGGAGATTTGCCGTACACCAGATCGGAAAGAAGCGCCAGGGCGCGGATGGTTTTAGGGCCAACGCCGGGTGCCGCCAATAAATGCTCGTAATCCGGATATTTTTGTTCATAGGTCTGCACTAATATTCTTTCTAAGCGCTGGGGATTAATGTCCTGCAGTAAAACCTGGTGGTGACGGGGCAGGCGGGATATCTTCAGCCTTTTTATTTCTTTTAGTGTTTTAATAGGATGATCCTGGGCAATGACGACAGATGTTTCCTGGGCGGGAATACTTTTCCGGGCGGTCAGGTCCAGCACCAGCTGTTCCTGACTGCCGCAAATTGCCTGATGCGGATCAATAACAAAACTTTTCACACCACCGCTCCACCAGTGATAACGGCGGGCATAGGAGTTTTCCTGGCGCATTCCCTGCTGAATTACTGCCCAGCTGCCGGATTTATCAAATAATAGGTTATGATGATACAATTGATAACCATCCTGAACGGCATTATTATCTACCTTGGCGGTGATCCGGCTGGTATAAACCAATTTCTCCGGTTCTAGGCTCCAGTTCGTCTTCTCCAGAAAATCCACTATCTGTCGGGGTGTTTTCCGGGAAGTGGCCCCCTTACCGCCGGCAATATATAGGCCGAAGGCTTTTTCCTTTCCTTTCAGCCCGTCTTTCAGCGCCCCGCAAACCGTGGTGGTCAAGCCGGAGGAATGCCAGTCAAAGCCCAGGAGGCAACCTAAGGATTGAAAGAAGTAAGGATCGGCTAGCCGCCGCAATAATTCCTCTGTGCCGTATTCATAGATAATCACTTCTAGCAGCACTGCGGACAGGCGGGACATGTAACGGAAGAGCCAGGGCGGGCATTTACCGCCGTGGAGGGGTAAATCGATTGTTCCCGTACGTTTCATCTAGTTATCTCTAATAATTTTGTCTTACCAATTGCTGTTACAGTCGCCGCCCGCGGCATAACTACTGTTTGACCGGACCCAGCAACCAACTGATTGATCCTAATCTTTCCCTGAACAATAAATAGGGCTGTCAGCTTGCGGCTTTTTAAATTAACTTGCCTTCCAGGCTCTAATTCCCTTACCCTTAACTTAAAAAACGGACAGCGAAAGGACCGGGCCCGGCGATAAATCCGCGGGCGATTATTTGTTTTTAATGTCTTTAGCCCAAGCTCCGTATCCAATTTCCCGCGCTGGCGGCGCCAGTCATAAAGCCGGTAGGTAATTAATTTGGGCTGGGAAACTTCCAGGATAACGGCCGGCGGATAAATAGTATGGATCGTCCCTCCGGGAAGATAAACGAGATCTCCGGGCCTGACTCTGCCCTTGGCCAATAACCGGGACCAAGCTGCCGGTTTAATATCATTTTTCTTTAACTTCTTAGCTAGGCCGGCTGCGGTCCGGGTAGTTTTACCTGTTTCTAAAAAATACCAGGCCTCACTCTTACCCTTTTTCCCGCTCGGATGCACCTGCACGGATAATGGTTTTTTTACATCAAGAAGCTTGATGACAAACGGCGTGTTTTCGGCCCTATTCCACAGCTCCCAACTCTCACCAATTTTTTTACCCGCGGGCAAAGGTTTATTATAAAGCCGTTTTAATGAGCGGCCGCCCCAGATCTTTTGCACAAATACCGGTTTTGTCACTCGCGCTTTCATGAACCCACCACTTTGTTTGTTAATTTACCAATCCCGGCTAGTTCCACTTCCACCAAATCCCCTACCGTTAACGGTCCCACGCCGGCCGGTGTACCGGTAATAATAACATCTCCCGGCATTAAGGTCATCACGGAAGAGATAAAACTGACCAGCTGATAGACGTTAAAAATAAAATTACTGGTATGCCCGGACTGCCTTGATTGACCATTTACCCGGAGATTAAGGGCAACATTATCAGGATCGATCTCATCGGTGACAATCGGCCCCAAGGGACAAAATGTATCAAATGATTTGGCCCGGGCCCACTGCCCGTCCCGCCGCTGCAGATCCCGCGCCGTCACGTCATTAGCGCAGGTATAGCCCAAAATATGCGCCCGCGCCTCCTCCGGCGAAATATTTTTAATTTTATTCTTTATCACTACCGCCAATTCCGCTTCATAATCCACCCGGGTACTCTGGGATGGATAAACAATATTATCGCCGGAATGAATAATAGTAGTTGGCGCTTTTAAAAAAACAACCGGCTCCGCCGGTATGGCCATCCCCATTTCCCCGGCATGATCCGTATAATTCAGGCCGACAGCAACTATTTTACTTATCTTTTCCGGTAACGGACATTTCATCGTACCGTCTCCCCCCGCAAATATTCCAGCACACTCTCCATATCTTCCGGCAGCGGTGCGGTAAATTCCTGCCACTCGTCTTTGCCCGGGTGATGGAACGCTAGTTTATAGGCATGCAGCATCTGCCGCGGGATCTCCCTGCCCGGTAAATGCGCCCGGCGTTTTCCATATTCCTGATCACCCAGAATCGGGTATCCCAGATGCGCCATATGCACCCGCAACTGATGTGTTCTGCCGGTCCCCGGCCTCAGGCTGACCAGGCCCGCCTTCTCATAGCGCTCGATTACATTATACGCCGTAAATGCTTCCCGGCCGTCCTCCCGCAGAACCGTCATCCGTTTGCGGTGTTTCGGATGACGGCCGATAGCAGCACTTAACTCTCCCTGCATTTCTTTCAGCCAGCCGCTGACTAGGGCCAGGTATTCTTTCTCTACCTGCCGGTCATGAAACTGCCGGGCCAACTCCCGATGGGTCCGGTCATCCTTGGCCACAACCAGACAGCCGGAGGTATCTTTATCCAGCCGGTGAACAATACCCGGCCGGAGCACACCACCGATACCGGAAAGCTGTTCACCGCAATAATGTAGGAGGGCATTAACCAATGTATGCTGCAGGCAGCCGGCACCCGGATGAACTACCATTCCCGCCTGTTTATTGAGCACCAGCAGATACTCGTCTTCATACAGGACCTCTAGCGGGATTTCTTCCGGGGCAACATCCAGCGGAATCGGCTCCGGCAGCTCCACCTCTACCCGGTCATCTGTTTTTACCCTGTTTGCCGCCTTTTGCCTCCGGCCGTTAACAAGCACATTGCCCTGCTTAATAATCTTCTGCAGATAAGATCGCGATTGCGCGGTTAACATAGAGGCCAGAAACTGGTCCAGCCGCATCTGGTCATCATCCGGCTCCACAATCAAGCTGTATTTATTTTGTTCCGGCATGATCTGCTCCACAGAAAATAGGCCAGGCTCACTGCTATCATCAACAGGCTGATAAACTGGGGAACTGTCAGTCCATACCTGACAATAGGATTATCTCCCCGGTAGAACTCTATCAAAAAGCGGCTTATCCCGTAAAAACAGAGGAAGTAAAACAATAAGCTTCCCGGCCGCCGTTTTCTACTTCTATAGATATACATTAAAACAATAAAAATACATAGATTAGCCGCGGAACTGTACAATTGCGTAAAATAAACGGGAATATCCGCGCCAAATTTCTGGGCTGCCGAACTAACCGCCGGGAAAATAATGCCCGCGGTACCGCCTGCCGGTTCACCGTAACAACAGCCGTTAAAATAACAGCCAATACGGCCGATGGCTATTCCCAAAGGGAGATACAGCACAAAAAGATCCATCGTTTTCCCCAACGGCAGACGGCGCAATTTCGCCACTATCAAGCCGACTAAAACCGCGGCAATAAAACCTCCCTGAAATGATAATCCTCCTTTAGGCAGCATTATTATTTCCAGGGGATTTTGAGAATAGTAATCCCACTGCTCAATAACATGCAGTGACCGGGCACCCAAAATACCGGCAATAATAATAAAAAGGTTCAAATCCAGGATATGATGAGGAGCAATTCCCGCCCGCGGAGAGCGCCGCAGCATTAAGACAATACAGACCAGAAAGGAAACGGCAAGCATGAAGCCGTAGGAATATATTGGGATACCGAAAATTCGCACTAAAACAGGATGCAAGTGTTTTCCAGATAACTGCTGTCAGAAATCAACTAGTTTTTTTTAACAACTGACAGAATAATAAAATAACCCCTATACAAATACAGGTATCGGCAATATTAAAGGCCGGCCAGTGGTAATTACGCCAATAGAGATCAAAAAAATCTATTACACAACCAAACCTTGCCCGATCGATAAAATTACCGATAATACCGCCCAAAAGCAGGCCCAGCGGCCAGAGCAGCTGCGCTTTATTCTGCGCCCTGACAAAAATAATTAAAACAATAAGTGTAGTTACCAGAGGCAGGATAAGAAAAAGAAGTCTCTGCCCGGCAAGGATCCCGAAAGCTGCTCCGGTATTGAAAACCAGGTTCAGATCAAAAAATCCCTTAATGACCGGAACTGCCTGCCCGAAAACAAGCACCCTGAGGGCCATAAACTTCCACAATTGATCGACAAAGATAATCAGGACGGCAATCAAGATTAGGGCAATAAGAGGTTTGAAAAGACGCATCATCATCTATCGCAATGGCACCTTTATGGAACCGCAGATTCTACAAAATTTTCAGAGACTTTTTGCAGTCTATATGTTTCCTATATTGGCATCCCTTTAGGACAGACCTTAAGGACAAGACTTTTTTTAATCTAGTGTAATCTTGTGATTTAAAAAACTTACTACTCGAGAGCCTACTTCTTCCGTTTCTCAATCTCTTCCTGACACTTAATACAATTTTGAGCAAAAGGAAGGGCTTTTAAACGTTTTTGCGGAATCGCCTTCTGACAAACATCACAAACTCCATATGTCTTCTCATCGATCTTCTTAAGGGCTTCATCTATCTGATAAAGAAATTCCTGCTGATTGGAGGCCAGATTAAGGGCGAATTCCTGATCAAAGGTATCGGTCCCGGCATCTGCCATGTGGAGTGAATAACCGGAAAGGTCGCCGGCAAAATCCTTCGGAGACTTGCCTAAGGTGGAAGATTCAATTCGATTCAGCTCTTTATAGACACGCTCCTTCCATTCCAGCAGCATATCCCTGAATTCTTTTAGTTGAGCCTTTTTCAACGTCATAACCTACCTCCTGTTTATTGTATATTTTTATAACACTACGAACGAAGTTCACAAAGCTCGTCGTGTTACTATTCAATGCTTTCCACTACCTGTACGCAGCGCGGACAGATATCAGGATGTTTCTCCGTCTGCCCAACACCTTCTGACCAGTTCCAGCAACGCACGCATTTCTTTCCCCTGGCCTTGCTAACCATAACATAGAGCCCCCAAACTTCACCAGCCGGCTTGGCCGCTTTGGCTACCGGGGTATCTGCCTGATAATCACTTACCTCTACTTGAGAAACAATAAAAATTCCCGGCAACAAGGGACTGTACACCGTTAGGAACTGCTTTAATTCCGGATTAGCCAGAAGTAATTCTACCCTTGATTCCAGGGAATTGCCTATCGTTCCCAGGCGCCTGTTTTCTTCCAGAACCTTGAGTACTTCCGCGCGAATCTTGAGCAGCTGCCCCCAACTGGCCTCTAACATAGGATTCACTAAGGACATCTGTGGATCCGGCCACTCGGCAAGATGTACACTATCCTGCCCTTTCATCTCTTTCGGCAGATAGCGCCAAATCTCTTCCGCGGTGAACGGCAATAACGGCGCGACAATCCGAATCAGCACTCTCAGGATCTCTGTCAGGGCAGTTTGCGCGCTCCTTCGTTCATAGGAATTAGCAGCAAAAGTATAAAGTCTATCTTTCAATATGTCCAGATAAAAAGCGCTTAAATCAACAACACAGAAATTATAGACAGAATGGTAAACCTCGTGAAACTGATATGTGTCATAGGCACCCGTAACTTTTTTCAGCAGTTGATGGGTACGGCCCAGTGCCCAACGGTCCAGCTCTGTCAGTTGTTCTAACGGGATACTATCCTTTACAGGATTAAAATCATTCAAATTACCCAAAATATAACGGAAAGTATTCCGCATTTTACGATAGCTATCCGCTAATTGACCCAGAATATCTTCGGAAATCGGAACATCGCCTTTATAATCAATACTGGCCACCCAGAGGCGCAGGATATCGGCCCCGTAACGGGGCAGAATATCCTGAGGGGCAATCACATTGCCCAGGGATTTGGACATCTTTCTCCCGTCGCCGTCAACAACAAAACCATGTGTAAGCACCGCCTGATACGGGGCCTTTCCTTCCAGGGCGACGGCCGTCAGCAGAGAGGTCTGAAACCAGCCGCGATGCTGATCGCTGCCTTCCAGATAGAGATCCGCCGGTTTATTCTGATCACTGCGCCGGCCCAATACCGCCTGATGGCTGGTACCGGAATCAAACCAGACATCGATAATATCTTCTTCTTTATGGAATTTCTTTTTACCGCATTTCGGGCATTTGCTTCCTCTCGGCAGAAGCTCTTCAGCTGTCTTCGTAAACCAAATATCCGATCCTTCTCTCTCCACCAGATCCTTCACATGATCCATGGCCTTTACGGAAACCAGTTCCGTGCCGCAATCCATACAATAAAATACCGGAATGGCCACTCCCCAGAGACGCTGGCGGCTCAAACACCAGTCCGGCCGCCCCATCACCATCGAGCCGATCCGCCGTTCACCGATTGCCGGGACCCAGGAAGTCCGCTGAATTGCCTCCAGTGAACGCTGACGCAGATTATCCCTGTCTACTCCCAAAAACCATTGTCTGGTCCCCCGAAAAATAATCGGCTGCTTACACCGCCAACAATGCGGATATGGATGTTCAATTTTGTGGGCATGGAGCAGTGCCCCGTTTTTCTCCATCAATTCCGTGATCGCTGGATTGGCCTTAAAGACGTTCATCTTCCCGAAATGCTCAATTTCAGCGGCAAAATTGCCTTTTTCATCTACCGGCGTATACACCGGTAATCCGTATTGAGAACCAACCTCAAAATCTTCTTCACCATGACCGGGTGCGGTATGAACACAGCCGGTACCATGCTCCAGCGTGACATGCTCGGAAAATACAATCGGCGATTCTCTGTCAATAAAAGGATGACGGGTAACAACTTTTTCCAGATCCTTGCCTTTAACATCCAAAAGCAGCTTATGACTATTAACACCAGCAGCCTCTAATACCGGCCCTACTAGTTGTTTAGCGATAATAAGAATCTCTGCCGGATTTTCTTTCTGCACAAAAGAATAGGTATACTCCGGCCTGATGGCCACCGCCAAATTAGCCGGTATGGTCCAGGGAGTGGTGGTCCAAATAACCACGGAAACACCCTGAAGGTCTTTGGCTGCAGGCGGTAATCCCTGTTTTACCGGAAAGCGGACAAACACAGAGGGAGAAACATGATTAAGATACTCTAATTCCGCCTCAGCCAGCGCCGTTTCACAATTAGGGCACCACTGAATCGGTTTGAGGCCGCGATAAATCAGCCCCTTATTATAAAGCTTTTCGAAACAGCCAATAATGGTAGCTGTATAGCCGGATTCCATTGTCAAATAGGGATTATCCCAATCGCCGAACACTCCCAATCGTTTAAATTCCTCTTTTTGAATATCCACATATTTACTGGCATAAATACGGGCCTCTTTCCGAAATTGCACTTTATCCAGATCATGTTTACTTTTTCCCATTTCTTTCAAAAGCTGATATTCGATCGGCAGGCCATGACAATCCCAGCCAGGCACATAAGGAGAATCAAAACCACGCATAGTTTTATATTTGATGACTATGTCTTTAAGTACCTTATTCAGCACGTGCCCCATATGGATATTACCATTGGCATAAGGAGGACCATCATGAAGGACAAAACGAGGCCGGCCGGAGTATTTCTTACGGATCATTTCATAGATCCCGTTTTCGGCCCAGACTTGAAGAAACTCCGGTTCCCGTTGCGGCAGATTGGCTTTCATGGGAAAACCGGTCTTTGGTAAATTGAGCGTAGATTTATAGTCCATAAGAATGGGTGATGATAGCACAAGCAGAATGTTCGGTCAAGGGGAAAGAGTAAAGAAAGAGTAAAGAAAGAGTAAGGAAGCCGGCGGCGGTTATTTGAACCTGACTAAAACTTGCCTAAGTGATTGTTCCGTAATGCCTAATATACAAACTTGTTTTAATAAACTCCTCTGGCCTTTAATAATCTCTATGTTTTTAGCGGGCAAGCCTAATACTTGTGCTAATAGGTTAAGACAGGCCTTATTGGCCTTACCGGCCTCCGGCGGGGCAGTTACTTTTACCTTAAGGCTATCCTGCCAGCTGCCGGCAACCTCGTTGCGACTACTGCCCGGCTGGACTTTCAATTTAAGAATAAAACCCTTAGCTGTTGAGCGAACAGGTATCACCCCAAGCTTCGCGGGGCTGCTATTATTGGAATGGATATAGACTGTCACTTACTCAATGCCTTTGAACGCCGGCAGGCAGCCTGAACAGCCTGGCTGACTATTGCCTGGAACCTTTTTTGCCTAAATACCCGCATAGCCGCTTCAGTTGTCCCGCCAGGCGAGGTTACCTGCCTGCGCAACTCAGCCGCATTCTTCCCGGAGCAGACCAGCAGCTGATTAGCCCCGGCCAGGGTCTGGGAAACGAGTATCTGCGCCTGCTTATCGGCTAATCCCAGTTTCCGGGCGGCAGCTAATAATGCCTCGACAAAAAGGTAGACATAGGCAGGACCGCTTCCGCTCACCGCCGTCACCGCATCCATCAATGATTCCCTCTCAACAATAAGAGTCTTTCCCAGGGCAGAAAATAATTGCTCGGCTGTTTTTAGATTATTCCTGCTTGCGTATTTTCCCCGACAAAGCACCGTCATCCCCAGACCTATCTGGAGAGGGGTATTGGGCATTGAGCGGATAACCGGGATTTTTCCCGCTAATCTTCGTTCGATAAACTTTGTTGTAATACCGGCAGCAATAGAGATAATCATTTGCGTTCTCCTAAGAACGGGAGCGATCTCTTCCAGGACAGCTTTCATCTGCTGTGGTTTTACAGCCAGAATAATAATGTCTGCTTTAGCGGCGGCCAACCGGTTATCCGCGGCAATATTAACTTTTAAACTCTTTTTCAGTTTAAGCAACCGCGGCTTATCAATATCACAGACATAAATTTTGCGGGCAGGCAAACGTAACTTTTTAATCATTCCGACAATTATGGCTCCGCCCATGTTTCCGCAGCCTAGTACAGCAACTCTCTTCTCTCTCATAACTGCTCCTATTGTTTTTCCCCCAGAGTAACTATATCCCCTGAAAAATCGCTGAACCAATGCGCACCATGTTTGATCCTTCTTCGATGGCTACGGCATAATCCTGACTCATCCCCATTGATAAATATTTCAGCTGGATCCCGGCAATATTTCGCGAACTGATTTTCTCTTTCAGTTCCCGCAGACCGCGAAACACCGGCCGGGCAAGCTCCTCATCAGCAACCAACGGGGCCATGGTCATCAATCCCTGAACACTCAGATTAGACAAACAGGCAATCTTCTCCAGACCTTCCATAACAACAGCGGAAGATAAACCATATTTGGATTTTTCTCCTGAAAGATTAACTTCAACAAGCACGTCCTGTACCTTGCCGATCGCCCGGGCCCGTTTATCAATCTCTTCCGCTAGGGAAACAGAATCCACGGAATGAATCAGTTCAAAAATCGCTACCGCGTCCCTGGCCTTGCGGCGCTGCAGATGACCGATCATCTGCCAATTAATACCGTCAGGCAGCTGTTGCCGTTTGGCCTTTGCCTCCTCCACCCTGTTTTCGCCAAATACCCTGACCCCGGCGTCAAGTGCCTGTTGAATAAGATCCATTGATACAAGCTTGGACACACAAACCAGGGTTATATCCTCTGCCCGCCGGCCGCTTTTAGCCGCGGCAATAGCGATATTCTCATTAATTTGCCACAGATTATCCGCTATCTTAGACATGGATATTATTTTAACGTATCCGGGATAGTTTTACAAAGTATTTTTGGTTAGCAAAAAAAGATTGTGGCTGGCAGATTGTAAATTTAAAAAATTCGAAATTCGAAATGAAAAATACGGCATCAGCTTTCCAGGATCTTTTTCGCGTCATCGAGGAAGATGCCCTGTAGATTTAAGCGGAGGGTTTCAGGATGAGGAGAAACAGCCATCGCTTCCTCTTCGGCAATGGTTCCGGACTGAACCAAACTTAACAGGGAACGATTAAAATTTTGCATACCTTGTTCTTTACCTAATTCTATTGCCGCTGAAATCTTATTTCCTTTATTTTCACGGATCAGTTTCCTAACGGTACCGTTGGCAATCAGCACCTCAACAACCGGCACCAATCCGCTGCCGTCCTTCTTAGGCAATAATTTCTGCGCGACAACCGCCTGCAGGTTATTGGCCAACTGGCGGCGGACCTGTTCCCGTTCAGCCGCGGGAAAATACTCTAATGAACGGTCTATGGCCTGGGTTGCGCTATGCGCGTGCAGGGTCGTAAAAACCAGGTGCCCGGTTTCCGCGGCGTTAATCGCCGCCTGGAAACTGTCCTGATCCCGCATTTCCCCGATAAAAATCAAATCCGGGTCTTCACGCATAATATGCCGCAGGGCGGTAACAAATGATTGGGTATCAATACCGATTTCCCGCTGGTTGACAATACTCTGATTATCCTCAAACAAAAACTCTATGGGGTCTTCAACGGTAATAATATGCAGCCGGCGCATATTATTAATGTAATTTATCATCGTAGCGATTGTCGTTGATTTTCCGCTGCGGGCGGGACCGCAAATAAGCACAATCCCCCGGTTAATATCACAAATCTTGGCCAGCACCTCCGGCAGCCCAAGAACGGCAAAATTACTAAACTCTTTCTTCACCCGGCGCATCACCATGCCGGGCATTCCGCGTTGATAAAAAATATCCACCCGGAACCTGCCGATATCCGGCACGACATAGGCCAGATCTATCTCCCGTTCCCTCTGAAATCGCTCCAGCCGTACAGGATCAAGTATTTCTTTAACGAAAGAATCCATCTGGGCGGGAGTAATTGGGGGATAATCCAAATCCACCAACTCACTGCCGACACGAACAATTGGTATGGTTTGGACCTTAAGATGGAGATCAGAGGCCTGCCGGATAACGACCTCTTTAAGCAATTGGGTAAGTTTCATAAAAATGAGTAAGCTGAAAAAAAAGATTAAAGATAAGAAGCTTAGCTGACACTTATTAACTTATCTTCCACATATTGGGCTAGCAACTTTCTATCCCGGGCTGAGATACTGGAAAAGAAAATAGCCAGATTATAGCGGTGCCGGCCGGGTATTTTCTCACAGCGAACGATAACACCGGTAAAATTCAGTGACTTATCCTCCTCCGGCAGGTGCAGTATTATCTTAATTTCCCGAAACAAAGGAATGGCGTGATCACACTGGCAATAGATCCCGGAACCGCTGATATTTATTGTCCGGGCAATAATTTTAGTTTTATGGTCGGCAATTTCTATATTAAAATCACCTCTGACCCGCGGCGACTTACGCCTTTCAGTAACTTTTGTTTTTGTCATAAAACACCTCTTATCAATTGCGGATTTTAGATTTCGGATTGCGGATTTTATTATTTCCTAATCCAAAATATTACCCATTTAAGCAAAATATTGGCTCATACCTGATTCTTATCCTATAACTTTCTCCTACAATATAGCACATATTTTACTGCTTGTCAACTAAGAGCTTTTTAAGTTCACGCTTAAGTATCTTACCTGTTGGTGTCCGGGGGAGGTCCTGCGCGATAATTATCTGCCTAGGTACCTTATAATCAGCTAAATGCTGCCGGCAATGCCTGGTCAACTCAACTACGTCAGGAGGCTTCCCGTTCCGGGGAATAACAAAAGCCACGGGAACCTCTCCCCTGGCCGGATCAGGCCTGCCCACAACCGATACCTCCGCGATCCCCGGCCGGGAGCGCAGCACCTGCTCTACCTCGCGCGGATAAACGTTCAGGCCCCGAACTAAAATCATGTCCTTCTTACGATCAACAATAAAAAGATAACCATCACTATCCAGATAGCCCAGATCACCGGTAAATAACCAGCCGCCCCGAATTGTTTCCGCAGTCGCCTGCTCGTTTTTATAGTACCCGGCCATAACATTAGGACCCTTAACGATTATTTCTCCTACTTTTCCTGTAGGCACTTCCGACTCATCCGGTCCGACAATCTTGACCTCAATTGTAGACAACGCAAGTCCAACCGAATTAATTTTACGCACACCGGCCAGCGGATTCAGGCTGACTACCGGTGAGGCCTCAGAAAGACCGTACCCCTCCAACAGCGGCAGTCTCCAATTCTGCTCAAAATCATTCAATGTTTGTTCCGCCAGCGGAGCCGCTCCGGAAATACACAGACGCAGCCTTAACAGTATCCGTACTATCCGGGGAACCTTGGCCTTTGCCAAAAGATTATAAAGAGGCGGAATACCGATCATCATCGTTACTTTACATAACAGCATCCGCTGAAAAACTTTTTTAAAATTATGCAGCGACTTAATCACCACCATGCCGGCGCCTTGAAACAGCGGCAACAACATACAGACCGTCATCGTAAAGGAATGAAACATCGGCAGGACAATCACCACCCGGTCCCGGCAGCTGATCCTGCACGCCTGAGCACAGCTCTTGAGATTAGCCAACAGGTTAGCATGAGTAAGCATGGCCCCTTTGGGAAAACCCGTAGTGCCGGAGGTATAGATAATTACGGCAACGGCATCCGGGGAAAGCTCATTGGGCGGCGGTGCCGTGTTTACCCCCGCTGTTAATTCCCTAAGGGAAAGAC
>CAZIXI010000056.1:0-15609 GCA_964543115.1 uncultured bacterium | reverse complement strand
AATTTCCTTGACAAAACCACTACTTATGCTGTATAATTTTTAGCCGATGGCTAAAAAAGAGAAAAAGACTCTAGAACAGATACTCTTAGACCGTCAGGCCCTTACCCAGACGCAAATCAATAACGCCCTGAGCCAGTGCCAGCGCTCCGGCCGGCCCTTAAAAGAAGTACTGATTAGCGAAGACTTTCTCACCCCGGGACAGTTGGCTCCATATCTTGCCGAATTACTGGATATTCCCTATGTTGACCTCAATGCCTTTGTCATCCATCCGGAAATAACCGAAACTGTGCCGGAAGCAATTAGCAAAAAGTATAAACTATTTCCCTTATTCAAAGTACTGAATAATCTCACCGTGGCTATGATTGACCCATTGGATTTCCAGGCCCTGGATATTCTTAAACGTAAGGTACAATACGAAATTAAAACAGTAATGGCTGATCCCGCCGGCATTGAACGGCTAATTGAAAAATATTACGGCGCTGTTTCTTCCCTGGAAGAAGTGCTGGGTGGATTTGACCTTTCCGCCATAACGGCGGAAATAAAAGAAAAAGGAGAGACACCTGAAAGTATCCGTAAACTGATCAGTGAGGCGCCGGTAGTTAAAGTAGTGGATTTGATTATTGAAGACGCGGTTCGCCGCGGAGCCAGTGATATTCACATTGAGCCGGAAGAAAAAGGAGTAATCTCCCGGCTGCGTATTGACGGGCTGCTGCAAAAGGCTACTAAACTACCCAAGATATTACAGGCAGCGGTTATTTCCCGCATTAAGATCCTGGCCGAATTGGATATTGCCCAGAAACGCATCCCGCAGGATGGCCGCATCCAAACCAGGGTTGCCAATAAAGACATTGATCTGCGGGTTTCCACCTATCCCGGTTCTTTTGGCGAAGATATTGTCCTGCGTATTTTGGATAAAACCAGCGCTATGGTTGACCTGGAAAAGCTGGGTTTCTCCCCGGATAATCAGGAAAAATTCCAGTCACTCATCCAGGCCCCTAACGGTATCATTCTGGTCACCGGCCCCACAGGCAGCGGTAAAACCACTACACTTTATTCGGCCCTGAGTAAAATCAACACTCCGGAAAGAAAGATTATTACCATCGAAGACCCGATTGAATACCAGATTGACGGCATCCGGCAATCACAGATCAATCCCAAGGCCGGTTTTACCTTTTCCTCCGGCCTGCGTTCTGTTCTGCGGCACGATCCCGATGTAATCATGGTCGGGGAAATCCGGGATCTGGAAACCGCGGAAACCGCAGTCCAGGCCGCGCTCACCGGCCATCTGGTGTTCAGCACCCTGCACACCAATGACGCGCCCAGCGCCGCTACCCGTTTAATTGATATGGGTATTGAACCGTTTCTGATTACTTCATCTGTTCTCGGTTTTCTGGCCCAGCGGCTGGTACGCCTAATCTGTCCGCACTGCAAAGAAGCCTATACCCCGGCGGAAAACACATTAGCTGACCTGAACTTGCCCGGAAACAGCAAATTTTACCGCGGTAAAGGCTGTAATCAATGTTTAAAGACCGGCTACAGTGGCCGGGCAATGGTTTCGGAATTGATTGTGCTTAATGATACGTTGATCGATCTTATTCTCCAGCGGGTTTCCTCAACTGAACTTAAAGCCGCCGCCTGCAAAGAAGGAATGATCACCATGCGCGAAGACGGCATCAATAAGGTCAAAGCCGGCCAAACAACGATTGAGGAGATCCTCAGAGTTACTTAAAACTTAGTGTCTTTGTATTAACAAGAGGCCATATGCCGCATTATATTTATACGGTAAAAGACAAATCCGGGAAAACCATCAACGGTAAGATGGAACAGGCCCGGCCCCAGGCCGTGGCGGAAAAATTAAACGCCATGGGATATACGATTATCGAGATTAACGCCGAGTCCCCCGGAATTTTTGCGCTGGATGTCGGCGCAAAACTTTCCCGTATTAGATCCATGGATAAGGTAAACTTTTATGTTAAATTATCCAGTATGCTGCGGGCCGGCGTACCGCTGGCCGGCAGCCTGGAAGCGGTAAGAGAACAATTAAATAACAAAAAATTTCAGAATATAATTGCTGATGTTCACCGTAATATCCTGGCGGGTAACAGCCTCTCGCAAAGTCTGGCGCTATACCCAAAGATATTCCCGGAACTATTGCTCAACGTTGTACAAAGCGGTGAAGCCTCCGGCCGGCTGGTGGAAGTGTTGGAGGAATACGCGGCCTTTACCGATAAACAGGTATCCCTGCACAAAAAGGTAATTTCTGCTTTGATCTATCCTGCTATAATTATCATTGCCGCTATCGCGCTAGTGTTTATTTTCCTCACCTTCCTCCTGCCTAAATTTGTTACTCTCTTTGATAAGGCCAATGTCCCTCTGCCCACAGCAACACAGATTCTGGTCTCAATCGGCCACTTTTTTGGCAATAATAGCGTTCTCCTAACAACAATCATGATTATCATGGTTACCTTACTGGCCCTGCTCCCGCGTTTTGCCCGGGGCAGGAAATTCCTGGACCGGCTAAAACTCCGCCTGCCCCTGGTCGGTACACTGATTAACAAAATAGCCCTGGCCCGTTTTGCCCGCACCCTGGGTACCTTATACACCAGTGGTGTACCGATTATTAAATCCCTGGAGATTGCCCAACAGGCAACCGGTAACTCCATTTATGCTGAGGCCCTCCGCACCGTTAAAGAGGGAGTTACCAAGGGGAAATCTCTTGCCGCCATGTTAGAGGAAAATCCCCTGTTTCCCAAAGATATTATTCACATTCTGGCAGTAGGAGAAAGCAGCGGTAACCTCAGCAATATGCTGGCCCATATAGCCGATATCTATGAACGTGACACCGATTATGCGGTAAAAAATCTCACTTCACTCTTGGAACCGGTAATAATCATTTCCGTCGGAATAATAGTCGGTTGTTTGGTTTATTCTATCATCGTTCCCATATTCAGCATGATGACCGGCTTATAAGGCCGAAGCTTTGGCTGATTAAATGTCTAGATAATGAACATTAATTAAGTATCAAAACTAGACAAAAATATGTTTTTTTTCTATAACCATTTGCAAAGCTAAAATTTGCGATTGTTCATATATGGCATGAAACTTGCTAACATATTACATAGGAGGTGATTGTATGCAAAGGCATAAAGGTTTTACCTTAATGGAATTAATGATCGTGATCGCTATTATCATGATCCTGGCCGGCGCCTTAACAGCCAGGATGAGTAGTTCCGGAGAAAAGGCCAAAATTGCCAAGGCCTCAGCAGAAATGGAACAAATTGCTTCAGCCCTGCGCGCGGCTTATGCCGATACCGGAGCATGGTTCTATGCAAACTCCTGGGGCAGTGATGCCGGACTAATCGACAGTGCCAATATCAAGGCACTCGATGACAACGGTAACAGGTTGTCCGCAGCAGAGCTAGCTGAGGTTAAAGCGAATTGGAACGGCCCCTATCTGGTAGCTTACAGCACTCTGCCCGAGACTCCGTGGGGAACAGAATATAATATTTATGCCAGTGCCGCTACAGGTGGCTTAGCAGTACTCTCTAGCGGACCAAACAATAGGTGGCAATCAGGCGGCTCCTGGTATAAAGGCGAGGCCACCGGTGATGACATAGTTATCCTTGTGCACAGATTTAACTAATGACTGTTAAGGTAAAAGGATTTACTTTAGTCGAATTACTTATTGTCATTGCTATTATCTTTGTGCTTGCGGGAGCACTCGCTCCCCGGCTGGCAACCAATTCCAACAAACGGAATCTGGACAACGACACCAAACTGCTCGTCTCCAACCTTCATCTGGCCCGACAATATGCCATCGCTCAACGCAAAGGTTACCGTTATTACGGTCTTAGTTTTTACTCAGGTTATTATCAACTGAGCCCTTTCAGCGCCACGGGCAGCGCTTTAGCGGCGGTGGTGGTTCCAGGCAGCAAACACAGTACCGGTAAGATCCTCTTTAACAGTGGAACCAAACTAACTTCCGGCCCGAAAACGGCAATCTTTGATTTCCGGGGAGCAACAGCCGCGGCAACAATTAAGGTAAACAACAAAGGCTTGAGTAAAACAATTAACATAACAGATTTAGGACAAACAACAATACAATAAATGGGCACTAAAAAATATTTTCCCCTATTTATCCGCCGACAGGCCTTCTCCCTGGTGGAGATCGTTATCGCTGTCGCGTTTATTGTCACTATTCTCGCCGGGGCCAACGGTATCTTCGCCATCGGCATTCGTAACGCTAAAAAGGGAGAGAATATGAGTATAGCCCAGGGCCTGGGCCAGGAACTGCTGGAACAGACTCTGAGCCGGGATTTTACCCTCATGACCGACACTCCGTCAGCAAGCGTCGGCCTGTTCAGCAGAAGTTCTGTGGTCACGGAAAACTATCAGGGTAATCCCCGGCAAAAACTGATCACCGTTACAGTTTCCGGACCGCAAATAACTAATCTTAAACTTTATTGTCTGGTCACCGATCCATCAATCACTCCCTGATGAAAAGAAAAAACGGATTCACACTGATAGAGCTTATTCTAACCGCCGGACTCAGCGCCCTGGTGCTGGCCGCCATCGGCGCCGTTTTTACCGGCACGCTAACCGTCTGGACCCGCACAGAAAGACTCAACAGCCGCATAGATGAAGGGCAACTGGCCCTGTTATGGCTGACCAGAGACATCAGAGAAAAAACAATCGCCACGGCAACTAACAACTCGATTACCTTTACCGATACAACCAGCTACCTGCTCCAGGGGAAAAATCTCCTGCGTAACCAGGAAACCCTCAGCCAGAATGTTACAAAATTTGCCTTAGGGTATGATGATCCGCTGGCGATAAACTTTGTTTCCATCAGACTCACAATAAGCAACAATGACCGGCAACTGGCACTGCAGAGCGGAGCGGCGCCCAGAAACTATGACTAACAATCAAAACCAGGGAATTATTCTCTTTGTGGTAATTTTTCTTATCCTGCTCATCACCAGCCTGGGCATTGCATATCTAACCCTGGTCAACAACCGGCTGGAAATAGCCCAGACAAATTACAAATCTGCCCAGTGCCTTTATTACGCCGAAAGCGGAATTAGCGCTGCCCTGACCACGCTTAAACAAGAAGCAGACTGGTCGCAAGTCGCTTCTCTGCTGGTGCCGGAAACATCTTTTTCCGGCGGCAGCTATAAAGTAGAAACATTGCAAAAGACTAATGATACCGTGACAATAAAATCCACTGGCAAGCGGGCTGATTTTCAGCGTATAATAGAGGTAACCCTAAACAAAATCCTGGTGCCGGGAAGAATAGTCCGGCAGAACTGGAAAGAAATATAATGAAACCCTCACCAACTACTTTGATTCTAGATATAGGCAGTAATTGCCTTAAATTTATTGAGGCGGATATTTCCGTTCCGCTCCCTCAGATAAAAAACGCAGCCTGTATCAGCTATCCCGCTGAACTACCAAAACAGTTATCCCTAACCAACCCCGCTCTAATAAAATTTATTAAAGAAAACTTAACTTATCTTCTCGCCGAAGAGGCCATTATAATAATTTCTCATAAACAAACAGAAACCACCAACCTCCTCCTACCGGCTATGGACACCAAGCAGCTGCAGACAAGTATGCCCTGGCACTTGAAGGAAATTATTTCCTTTCCACTTGAAAAAGCGGTTATTGACTATCAGCTTCTGGACAAAAGGCCAGAGGGAAACGAAGATAAAATTGAATTTTCCGTCGCCGCTTTTCCCCGGCAGAGTGCCGCTGAATATCTATCCCTATGCCAAGCGCTGAATCTCAGGCCCCGGGCTTTCGTCCTGGAACCGCAAGCAGCCTGGCAAGCGGTTAAACACCTCCCGGAAATACCAGACACACAATCGGCCATTCTGCTTAATATTGGAGCTGAAAAAACATCTTTGGCGATTATAAAAGATAATAAGTTAGAACTCAGCAGAACACTCCCCTTTGCCGGAAATAAACTCACTGCCGCTATCTGTGAACGCATAACCGCTAAAAACGGCCGCCAGCTGGATAAGGAACAGGCTGAAACAATTAAATGTAAATACGGCATTGCCGTTTCAGCGGAATTGCAAGAGTCAAAGATAACACCTCAACATGTTTTTGCCGCCCTGCGCCCTTCACTGGAGGAATTTACCACACAATTGCGGCGAATCATCGAATACTTTAACAGCGAACATCGTCAGGCCCCGATCAGCCTGGGTATTGTTTACGGAGGCTCGGCAAAATTGCCCGGCCTGGCTAACTATATAGAAAAAAACATTGGCTGCCAGATAGTCATTCCCGCCCCGGACAAACTGAATGCCTGGGAAATCACGGATAAGGCAAAAGCCGCTTTGAATAAATCCGGCCCGGAATTAATCAGTTCTCTGGGATCTGCCTTGCTTAAAGAAACCGCTATTAATCTCCTGCCGCCAGAGGTAAAAGAAAAAAAGCAGCTGAAAAAACAGCGAGAAAGATGGAAAAAAATATGGACTTTTTTTCTTTGCGCCCTGGGTCTTATTTATCTCGTCAACTCCATTCCCGGCTGCCTCAGAAACAGACAACTGGTAAAGGTAACAAACCAGTACCAGGGGCTGCAACCCTGGCAGATTAAACTCAAGCAACATTCTACTCTCGTTAATAAACTCATCGATGAAATGGCCCTGACCAACCTGCTTGTCGCCGGGGAACCATTCTGGCAGGATATCCTTAAAGAACTGGGCAGACTGGTCCCCGCCAATATTGTTTTTACCAGTCTCGTCCTGGAACAAGAAATGAACGAAGGAGGATTCTCCCTGACAATTACCGGCCTCGTTCATCCGGGTAATATTTCACCCCAAAAAGACATTACCCTGTTCATGCAACAACTGCAGGAATCACCCTATTTAGATAAGGTTTATCTGGATTTTTCCAAAGAAAAAACAGTAGACGCAGAGAAAAAACTGCTGGAATTCAGCATCCACTGCAAGGTGAAAAAACCATGAAACTAACTAAACAAATAGACCGCCAAAAAATACACATTCTGGCCCTGGCAGTCGTTTTCCTGCTAGCTTTAGTCAGCTTTTATATCCCCCGCTGGCGGAAGGCGGCCTCCACCAAGAGAGAAATTGACAGGTTAAAAGAAAAAATTAACTGTCTGCAGATAATTGCCGCTGATCCCGCGGCCTTTGACACCACGGAAGAAAGAAACCTCTCCCTCCTGAAAGCTATTCAGGCCAAAATCCCCCGGAAACCGGAAATTACACCATTGATTGAACAAATCACTCAACCGGCAAAAGAATTGGATTTTACCTTGCTGACCATTCAACCCGGTAAAGCCGCGCCGGGAGAACTATTGGCCCCCAGCCCCGATGACACAATCATTGACACAACCGACACTGCTATAGCCGAACCAGAGACAGCCAACTACATGGAAACCCCAATTACCATTACCCTGGAGGCTGATTATCAGCAGTTTGCTGCCTATCTGGAGAGCCTGCGGCAATTATCCAGATTAATATTAGTTAAAAATTTTTCCATTCACCAAAATACGGAAATCGCTCCCCGATTAGCGATCAACCTCAAAATAGCGGTTTATCATTATGAAGAAGACTGAACTACAAGGAATAATATTAATTTTCTGCCTGCTGATCGCCGGCTTGATCTGGTTTGGCCCCGCCCTGAAACAAAAGGACATTCCGGTTACTCTTCACAAAGAGAGAGAGCTGGAAATTAAAACAGAAATTCCACCGGAAGAAAACTTCTTCCTGATTCAGGAAAGATTGTCTGCCCAGCGGCCACAGATAACACAAGTCCTGGACCCTTTCTCCTGGCCGCGGCAGGTACTGGAAGAAACTTCTATTCTCTCCAGCAGCAACCTCTCCGGAATTGCCGTCGACGAACAAGGCAAACTGGCAATTATCCGGGGAGAAATCGTCCGGGAGGGGGATAGAATCGAAGATTTCACCATTAAAGGGATAACTGACTCCTCCGTGATTATGGAAAAAGGCGGAGAAGAACACGAATTGTATTTATATTAAAAGAAACAAAGAAGGGAGAAAAAATGCCTACACCCGAAGAGACCAGACACGGACAGAGAACCGCCATTCAAATCCCGGTGCTATTTAGCGTGGCACCGTCGATGGAAAAAGATTTTACCCTGGCCCAGAGAGAAATTACTGCCGCTGCCGTGGACCTCAGCCCGGCCGGCCTGGGCATCGTCAGCCCGGTCTACCTGCCGCAAAAAGTTCTCTTGGATATAAAACTGGACGCAAAACAGATTTATCCCAATAAAGAAAAGGGAGAACTATCCTTTAGCGGTGAGGTACATTCCTGCCATATGTCAGATGGGAAATACCGGATCGGCATCCTGATTAAGGAAATCGACACAAAAGATAAGCAGGCCATCAGAAAATTTCTCGAATCACTCGATAATTAGCACTCAGCGATTCTTTCGCTCCAACATGGTTTTGGAAAGGCGTTTCGGAGGATTTAACGGATAGTCGCCATTGAAACAGGCGGTACAGAATTTTTCTTTCTCCAGCAACATTGATCGCAGCATTCCTTCCAGGCTAAGGTAACCCAGGCTGTCCACACCGACAAAATCTTTAATCCAGTCAGTGCTATGCGTAGAAGCAATAAGTTCTTTCTTTGTCGGGAAATCTATCCCGAAAAAACAGGGAAACTTAATCGGCGGACAACTGATCCGCATATGGATCTTGCGGGCACCGGCCTCCCGCAGGGTCTTCACCCGGCTCCGGCTGGTAGTTCCCCGGACAATGGAATCCTCAACAATTGTAATTACCTTAGCTTTCAGGGCATCTTTAATCGGATTAAGTTTCACCCGTACCCGAAAATCCCTGATCCCCTGCGAGGGCTGAATAAATGTGCGGCCGATATAATGATTCCTGATCATTCCTATTTCCCGGGGTTGTTTTGACTCTTCCGCATAACCAACGGCCGCGTAACTGCCGGAATCCGGAATCGGCATGACAAAATCGCACTCCGCCGGATACTCCCGGGCCAGCTGACGCCCCAGATTCTTACGGGTTAGGTAAACATTTTTACCAAAAATATTACTATCGGGCCGGGCAAAATAGATATATTCGAAAATACAAAACGAATGTTTCTGCGGCGGGAAAGGTTTAACTGATCTTATCCCCTCCCGGTCAATAAAAACAACCTCACCCGGTTCTACATCTCTTATATAACGCGCCTGAATCAGATCCAGGGCGCAGGTTTCACTGGCCAGAACATACGCACCGTCTAAACGGCCCAGACATAATGGCCGAAAACCCCGCGGATCACGCGCCCCGATTAATAGATCATCATGCATTAACACCAGAGAAAAAGCTCCCTCTAATTGTGATAAAGCCTGAATAACATTTTCCTGAGGGCTTTGACTGCGCGCACGCGTCAACAGATGGGCAATGATTTCTGAATCCATGGTGGTTTGAAAAATCGCCCCTTCTTCTTCCAGGACATGTCGCAGTTTGAGTGTATTGGTAAGATTACCATTATGGGCGATGGCAATATGCGCCTTGCGGTGACTGACCAGAAACGGCTGAACATTTTTGGGGTTACTGGACCCGGTAGTGGAATAACGCACATGGCCGACGGCCAACTCCCCGCGCAGGGAACGAATATTCTTTTCCTTAAACACATCAGCAACTAAACCCATGGCCCGGTGGGAACGCACCTGCCTACCATTATTGGCAACAATCCCGGCACTCTCTTCACCACGATGCTGCAAGGCATAAAGACCCAGATAAGTTAAGCGCGCCGCGTCTTCATGACCAATAATCCCGAATATTCCACACATACCTTTCCCTTCCAGCTATCATTCTAGATTCTAGAAACTAATTAAACTATCTTCTCCGCCAAACTGCGATAGGCACTATTAACTTTTTCCAAGACTAAATCGATCTCTTTCCCGATAACAAGCCTATCTCCGCCCGTCCGGCCAATAACGCGGAAAGGCACCTGATTTTTTCTGGCAATCGCCTCAAGATTAGCGACTTCCTGTTCTTGGCAGCTGAGCACCACCCGCGACTGAGACTCGCCAAAAAACAGGGCATCCTTTCTAATACTATCAACCGGAAGATTATCCACAACTACGCCCACCTTCCTTTCCTCTTCCGCAAAACAACATTCAGCCAGGGCAACGGCCAGCCCGCCTTCGGCGCAATCATGGGCAGATTTTATAAAACCACCCTTAATGGCCTCTAACACTGTTTCCTGCAGTCGCTTTTCCAGGACTAAATCCAGCTGGGGAGCGTCTCCGGCCACCTGCCGATGGACTGACTTTAAATACTCCGTCCCGCCCAGTTCTTCCTTAGTTTCACCTAAAAGAACCACCAGATCATCAGCATCCTTAAAACCGGCAGTAGCAATTTGCGTCCGATCAGCAATAATTCCGATCATGCCAATAGTGGGCGTGGGATTAATCGCTCCTTTAGGGCTTTCATTATAAAAAGAAACATTTCCGCTGACCACCGGCACCTGAAACGATTTACAGGCATCGGCAATCCCAGTAACACAATTTTTAAACTGCCAAAAACGGTCAGGCTTTTCCGGATTACCGAAATTAAGGCAATCGGTAACCGCCGCCGGTTCCGCGCCCGTACAGACCAGGTTACGCGCCGCTTCCGCAACGGCAATCTGCGCGCCCCGGTAGGGATTAAGAAAACAATAACGGCTGTTACAATCAGTGGTTGCGGCCAGCGCCTTCTTCATTCCTTTTAATTTGATCACCGCCGCGTCGGAACCCGGTAGAACCATGGTATTGGTCTGCACCATATGATCATATTGTCCATACACCCATTCCTTACTGGCAATCGTGGGCAAAGCCAGCAGTGAAAGCAAAACCTCATTAAAATTTTCAGGAACAGGAAGTTTACTAAAATCCTGCTTATTTAATTTATCCAGCTCAGCCGGTTTTTCTGCCGGCATATCATAAATCGGGGCATTAGTAAGGGATTTTGCCGACATCTCCGCGACTATCTTTCCCCGGTCCTTAATCCTAACCAGACCATCATCTGTAACATGGCCGATCACCACACCATGTAAATCCCATTTAGCAAAAATCTTCTCAATTTCCGCTTCCTTGCCCTTCTCCACACAGGCCAGCATTCTTTCCTGTGATTCACTCATCATCACTTCCCAGGGCTCCATATTCTCTTCCCGGCGCGGCACTTCCTGCAGTTCCACTTCTATCCCCACACCGCCGGCCTCAGCCATTTCACTCACCGAACAGGTTAGGCCCGCGGCACCCATATCCTTTATTCCCGTAACATAGCCCGTGCGCATCGCCTCTAAGGTGGCTTCAATCAGGCATTTTTCCGTAAACGGATCACCAATCTGCACCGTCGGGCGCTTTTCTTCACCTTCAGAAAATTCCGCCGAGGCCAACACACTGCAGCCGCCGATACCGTCTTTACCGGTACTGGAACCAACATACATAATGGAATTACCAATCCCCCTGGCCTGCGCCCGGGCCAGATCCTTACGGGCAGCAATCCCTATACTCATGGCATTTACCAGACAGTTACCACTGTAACTTTCATCAAAATAGATTTCACCACCTACCGTGGGCACTCCAATACAATTGCCGTAAAATTGAATACCGTCCACAACGCCCTTCAACAAATAACGATTATAGGGTTCGGTTAACGGCCCGAAACGGAGAGAATTCAATGAAGCAATCGGCCGGCTGCCGGCAGTAAAAATATCGCGGATAATCCCACCCACCCCGGTGGCCGCGCCCTGTTTAGGCTCCACCTGAGAAGGATGGTTATGACTCTCCATCTTAAAGATAATCGCCAACTCATCAACAACAATACCGCCGGAATCCTCACCCACCAGGGCCTCATATTTACCGGTTTTAGGAAATAGACTGAGCCATTTACGGCTCCGGGGATAACCGCAATGTTCCGACCATTCCACCGAATACATGGCCACTTCCGTGGGGGTGGGCTCGCGCCCGAGAATCTGCAGTATCTTCTGGTATTCCTCGTCAGTTAATCCTAATGCCCGATAAACAGCTGTATCCATTATATCTCCACTTTTTAGCCACAGATTTCACTAATTATCACTGAAGAGAAAAAATATATTTCAAAAAATCAGTGCAATCAGTGGCTATTTATCTTTTCTTTTAAACTAGTAACCATCGATTGAAATATCAGTTTTCCATCAACAGAGCCCAGTTCCGGCTCCGAACAGCGTTCTGGATGAGGCATCATCCCCAGGACATTGCCTTGCTTATTACAAATACCGGCAATGTTCTCCAGGGCACCGTTGGGATTAGTATCATCGCCTACCTTACCCTCTCCATCGCAATAACGGAATACAATCTGTTCATTCTTTTTTAATTCCGCCAGCCCCGCTTGATCAATATAATAATTCCCTTCGTTATGAGCTATGGGAATGCGTAAAATCTGTCCCTGCCGGCATTGATTGGTAAAGGGCGTAGTGTTATTTTCTATTTTTAAATACACATACTTACAAATAAAATGCAGGTCACGGTTACGCAGCATCGCCCCGGGAAGCAGTCCGGATTCTAAGAGGATCTGAAACCCGTTACATATCCCGATAACCAGGCCGCCCTGTTTCGCGAAGGTAACAATCTTTTTCATAATCGGAGAAAACCTGGCAATGGCCCCTGCCCGAAGATAATCACCATAACTGAATCCGCCGGGCACAATAATACAGTCCAGGCCATCCAGCCGCGGCTGCTTATGCCAGACGTACTCCACCGGCTGCCGCATCACGTCACTAACCACGTGATAACAGTCCTGGTCACAATTAGAACCGGGAAAAACCACCACACCAAATTTCATAATTTTTGCATACTACGCAGATTTGCACAAACACTACAGATCTGCGTACTATTTCTTTATTTCAAAGCGAAAATCTTCAATGATCGGATTGGCCAGCAGTTTCTGGCACATCTCAGTTATTTGCTTCTTTGCTTCCGCCTGATCATCTGTGGCCAGGGTAAGATTAACCATTTTTCCCATCCGCACCTTATCAATACCCTGATAATCCAGAGATTCTAATGCATGTTTGACCGTCAATCCCTGCGGATCCGCCACCGTCTTCTTCAACGAAATATAAACCTCAGCTTCTATCATACTCTATTCCTCCACAATGAAAACCATAAACCATAAACTATAAACTAGAAACCGCTTTTATTCCCATTCTATCGTACTGGGAGGTTTCGAGGAAATATCATACACCACCCGGTTAATCCCCGTCACCTCATTTATAATCCGGTTAGAGACTACCTCCAGCAACTTATACGGCAGCTTGGCCCATTGAGCAGTCATGGCATCCTCACTAGTTACCGCGCGCACAACCACCGCGTTCTCATATGTACGTTCATCCCCCATCACCCCGACAGTTTTTATCGGCAGCAGTACGCAAAATGACTGCCATAGCTTCCGATATACGCCAGCTTTCTTTATTTCATCAATTAGGATCCAATCCGCTTCCCGCAATAAATCCAGCCGCTTTTCCGTAACCGCGCCTAGAATACGCACCGCCAGGCCCGGTCCCGGAAAAGGCTGCCGGTGAATCATCTCTTCGGGCAGCCCCAGTTCCTTACCCACCAACCTCACCTCATCCTTAAATAACTCCTTTAACGGCTCAATCAATTTAAACTTAAGCCGTTTCGGTAAGCCGCCGACATTATGATGGGTTTTAATGGTTGCCGACGGTCCACCCACGGGTGAGCGGCTCTCAATCACATCAGGATAAAGGGTACCCTGGGCCAGATATTCTATCCGGCCGAATTTTTTCGCTTCTTTCTCAAAAACCCGGATAAACGTCCGGCCAATAATTTTGCGTTTCTTCTCCGGATCCTGCACCCCTTTCAGGGCCTTTAAAAACTCTGCCCGGGCATCTATCGTCTTTAGATTAATTTTATACTTCTTTTTAAAGCGTTTCTCTACCAGCGTCGCCTCTTGTTTGCGTAAAAGTCCGTTATCAATAAACATAGCAATTAGATTCTTCCCGATCGCCCGGTGCAGTAAAACCGCCAGAACCGAAGAATCCACTCCCCCGCTTAATCCGCAGAGAACTTTTTCCTTACCTACTTTTACCCTTAATTCCTTTATTGACTGCCTGACAAACGACTGCATACTCCAGGATCGTCGGCAGCCGGCAATATCAAAAAGAAAATTACGCAACATGCGTTTACCTTTAGGCGTATGCACCACTTCCGGATGAAACTGCACGCCATAGATCCTTTGCTGCCGGCAGGCCATGGCCGCTACCGGTGAATTGGCTGTTGCCCCGATAACCCTAAAACCCCGCGGCAACTTAACAATCCGGTCACCATGACTCATCCAGATCGGCTCTTTCGCCGCCAGCTTTTTAAACAATCCCGCCCTGTTCTTCACCTTAAGCAGCGCATGCCCGTATTCCCTGGCTGTGGCCTTACCCACCCGGCCGCCAAGAAATCTGGCGATTAACTGCGCCCCGTAGCATATACCCAAGACTGGAATCCCCAGTTCCAGTATCTGCCGCCGGCATACCGGTGCCCGGCCGGAAAGCACACTGGCCGGTCCGCCGGAAAGAATTATGGCCTTAGGGGTCCATGAGAGGATCTCCTTGACACTGATTGTATAGGGGACAATCTCAGAATAAATACCGCATTCCCTGATCCGCCGGGCAATAAGGTGTGTGTACTGCGACCCAAAATCCAAAATGGCAACCCAATCTTTATTTTGACCATTACTTTTCATGTTTTAATACAGGCTTTGCCCGTATTCTTATGTTTGTGATTCGTTTTCTGTTTCGTATGTCGAATAATAATACGGCGTATAGGCCTCAAACTCCGCCCCGCAGGTATCCACTAATTTATAGATCACCCCTACCTTCAGCTGCCGGCGGAATTTGCTCATGAACTCTTCACTTGTTCCCAAAAGTACGGCTAATTGCCGGTCACTGAAACCATATTCCTTGGCCTTACGCAATAAATCCACCGGAAACTTGGTTAGCTTCTTTTTATGCCAGCGGGACAGCTCTTTTTCACAAGCAATAATCTCTTCTATATTAGCCAGAAACCAGCGGTCAATGCCGGTAATTCTGTATATTCTATCAATACTTATACCGTGTTGCAATGCCTGCTTAATATAAAGTATCCTTTCGGCGTTGGGTACCCTTAGTTTCTGCAGCAAATCCCGTTCACTCAACCTTACCGGCAGATCATCAAGTCCGCTCAGTCCAACCTCCAGCGAACGTAAACCTTTCTGCAGCGATTCTTTAAAGGTCCGGCCGATAGCCATCGCCTCACCCACGGATTTCATTGATACTGTCAGCGCCGGATTGGTGGCTGGGAACTTCTCAAAAGTAAAACGGGGAATCTTAACCACACAATAATCAATCGTGGGCTCAAAACAGGCCGGTGTTTCCTGTGTAATATCATTGGGGATCTCATCCAGGGTATAACCGACCGCCAGCTTAGCGGCAATCTTGGCAATCGGGAACCCGGTAGCCTTAGAGGCCAGCGCAGAACTGCGGGAGACCCGCGGATTCATTTCAATCACCACCATCCGGCCATTATCAGGATTAACCGCAAACTGGATATTGGATCCGCCGGTGGCCACGCCAATCTCACGGATACAGGCCAGTGAGGCATCG
>CAZIXI010000055.1:0-15643 GCA_964543115.1 uncultured bacterium | reverse complement strand
GTATTTGGAATTGTGCTTTTAAATATAATTTCAGCACCTAATTTATTGATGTGGGCTGGGTTAATAGTAATTGCATTTCTTGTATTGTCTGCTTTGATAATTATTAGATATGGCTGGTGGCGCGGTCTTTCAAAGATAGTGGGGATGTTTCCTAAGCTGGTTGCTGTATATATGGCCTATATCCCGGTATATGCCCAGGGTGTAAAAGAGGGATTGAAAGGTGCTGCTGAGTTTATTGTTACCGGCAAGGGCTGGGGGCTTGAGTTTTTTCCTCCAGATGAATTCTTTAAAACATTTGAAAAACAGATATTGGTATCTACTATATTTACTGTTTTGGCATTAATTGGCATCCAATTGTGGCAGAGTGTAGATGTATTCTGGTCTGCCTTTTATATAGCGGCTGTAATGCTATGGGCGGCTACTCCTATTTTTACTAATGTTGGGGTGCTGGCGAATTTAGGGACCGTACTAAGGGCGTTTATTCCTGATGTTAAAAGTGGGAAGGCCCTGGCAGCATCAGCGGTGTATGTGACAGGATTAATGTTATTGGGTCCGACTATGTTCATGAGTCCAGGGGTATTAATTGCTTGTGCGATAGTGTCATTAGCGATAATGACAGCAAATACCACCGGAGTTCTATTTGTGGGCGGATATTTAGGTGGCCTATTATTATTTATTCCTTCCATGCTGGGCATAGATGTTTTTACCACAGGCTTGTATGCCTTGGGACAGATAGTGCTGATGGTTAGTGTGATGCTGGTACTGCGCACTCTGTTTAAACCTGTTGTGCCGCCAGCGTGGATTCCAGCTTGGTTTAAAAATGATTCTGGTTCAGGTCGGATGACTTCCGGAATCAAACGCAGAGTGCGGCAGCCCGGCAGTGCACCGGTTGTTATTGGCAGGGTAAAAATAAATGAAAGGGGAGATATCGAAAGGGTGAAGGTAAATGACAGTGTCAATATAGATGGGGAGGTATTTCAAGTGGATCTGCAGGGAAATGATATTAAACTGGTGGGTCCTGGCGGGAATGAAAAACTTTATTTGACAAGTCAGGTAACATACGGAATGGATTGGCAGGAGGTTGGGGTTAAGGAAATAGCTATTGTTACGGGGAATGAAGAATTGGCGTCTATTAAGGCTGGCCGGGTACATGTTGATGTTGATGTGCTGGAAGCGGATACGGCAACAGGGCGGTTGAAATGTGCTAAATTGTTGTCCTGGGAATTACTAGAGGAGTTTGGACATTTGCAGCGAGGGCGATTGTGGGATGTTACTGAAGATGGAGAAAGGGTGCTTTTTCAGGCCTTAGATGAGGTTTGGACGGATATACAAAAAATAGCATTTTTTAACAGCTATATAGCGGAAGAACAGGCAGATATTATTGCCTTCTTAATGGCTGATAATGATATAGACGATAAAGAGTTTGCCTTAGTCTTAGTGCGCAGTCTTGATTCTGCCCGGTTTGAGGAAGTAAAAGGGCTTTTAACCGGCCGGATTGATGTTTCGCGATTGGTAAAAGTGTCCATGGTGGATGGACATAAGGATATCTTATATTATTATTTTGATTTGGCGAAAGAATATGGATCTAAACAGGGGGTATATGCAGAGGGTGTGAGAACAAGAATTGCGGGATTAACTATTAATGATTTACTGAAAAATATTAAGCAACGATATCAATGGAAATGTTATGGGCCTGATGATCCTTATCAATATGTTTCTCCTTTTGCCTTGATTGGTATAGAAAAATCATTTGGCGAGATGTTTGGTTCTTTCCAGACAACGGTTTCTGATGTTCCCGCAGATTGTTTTATTGTGCCCACCTCGTATAAAGATGATGGCTATGCCGTATCAATTACTGGAGCCAATCCCAGATTGTTAGCAATTAATACAAATGCTGATGGTATGTATTTAGTTGGTATGAGTGGATATGTAAGCAGTACTGGAGAAAGGTTTAGCGCGATGATCAGGGCAAGAACAAGGGAGAGGTTTATTAGTTTATTGCATGAAATAATGGCTGATGTAGAGGCGCGGGGAATAGGTATAGAGAAGATACATGTTGATCGTTGGCAGGCTATTGGTGTCTGGGATGTTAGGGATAGGAGTGTAGGAGAGATAAAAGATATAGTGAGCGCTGAATTGGACGGAAAGATTCAGCGGGCGGTTGGTGGATGTGGTGTGCATGAAATAGATACTTTATTGGATAGAGGCAGTATGAGATTTAGTTCTATGCGGTCCAATGAGGGATTTTATAAAGGTGCCAAAACAACTGGCGAGGTAGTTCCTTGGTTATTAGGAAAAAAGGCGATAAATCAACTTGATTTAGAGCTTCTTTATGAAAGGGCACGTTCTGAGGTTGCGGAAGGTATGCTCTTACATATTCAGGCAGGAGAGGCTGATGAGGTGCTGCTGACAGGTGATTTTAATGCCTGGGCACAGAGGCCTGAGGATGGTGCTTTAGAGATGAGGAAAGTGACTAATGATAGCTGGGTGGTAGTGGTTCCTAAAGAGATAATGCCGCCAAAGGATACTGCCCATCAATTTAAGTTTATCGTTAAGAAAGGTGGAGAGACGAGCTGGCGGAAAGGATTATATCCAGGTACTTCCGGGGGAGAGGATAATTCTTTAATCAAGGTTAGTGGCAAAGGGACCTATTATCGCCGAGAGGCAGCGCGGGAAAAGCTGGCGACCATTGCCGCAGAGGACACTGCTGATCCTGGACTGAAGAGGCTTGCTGAGCAGATGATTAGTAATCTTGAGTCTGCTTGGGGTTTTAGCAGTATGGTTTATATTTCTCCGGAGGTATTACCTTTTGCCAAAGCCGGCGGGTTGGCAGATGTTGCCGGTGATTATCCCAAGGCCATAGCAGAGCTGGGGATTGAAACTACGGTTATTACAATGCTCTATGAAAAGGATAGGGAAAAGATTATCCGAAAATATGGTATTGAAGAAATAGATGTGGAAATAACTGTTCCGCTGGGTAGGGAGGAAGTGGTGGCAAAGATAATGAAGGCGCAGGTGGACAAGGTTACGGTTTATTTTCTTGTTAATGATAGGCTGGCAGATAAATTATATGGAATTGCTGATGAAAAAACATGGGTGGAAAGGGCGGTGTTTCTTTCGCGTGGTTCTTTGGAATTAATCAAGGCCCTGGGTCTTGCCCCTGATATTGTTCATTCAAATGACTGGTTGGCAGGGCTGGTGCCTGTTTGTTTGAAAAGGGATCCGTTATACAGTAAAGATCCGCTATTTTCCCGCACGCGCACAATGCATAGTCTGCATAATGTGGGCCGTTCATATCAGGGAGTGTTCAAGTATGAAATGGCTGCTGGAGTTAATCTTTATGAGTTGCTTAATCTGGATGAGGCTAACTGTGATGGTCTCAGGGATCCGCAGGATCAAACCTGTATGAACTTTAATGCCGCGGCCATCCGCGATAGTGATTTAGTGGGAACCGTCAGTGAAACTTATGCCAGGGAGCTTGAGGATCCGGCACTTGCGCAGGGGCTGGAGGAGCTGATCAGGGAAAAAGGCAGCAATTTTTTTGGGGTGGTAAATGGTATGGACGTAGAAGGGTACAGGCATTAGTTTCAGGAAGTGGCTAAAACTAAGGCTGTAGCTAAATCAAAACTGCAGCAACAGTTCAGGCTTGATTTGTATCCGGATACGCCGATAGTGGCTGTGGTGAGCAGAATAGCATATCAGAAAGGGATGGAGTTAGTGTCAGAAATAGCTGAACGTTTAGTTAAGGATGAAGGGGTACAGTTTGTGTTTCTGGGCAGCGCGAACGGAGAAGTGGAAATATCTCTGCCTTTGCGCAGCATGCTGGCAGAGTTTAGTGTTCCTGTTGATGAATTAATAGCTGAAGACGGTATGGTTATTGATGTTTATGGTTTACATGAATGTTTGACGGAGAATGATGTAGCAGAGATTGTGAGAAAAAGATTATCTGCGGGAGATAAGTTGCTCCAAGAATATTTTGCCATGATAGAAAAAATACAGAGATGTGATCTGGCAGGCAAAAAGATAGAACATGAATTTTTGCAGCTTGCCAGGAGATATTCCCAGAGTGTAGGAGTGCATAATAAATTCGATAATGAGCTTTCCTCTTTGGTGATGTGGGGCAGTGATATGTTGCTGGTGCCTTCCCGCTATGAACCGTGCGGCCTGGTGCAGTTAATGGCCATGGCAGCTGGTACCGTGCCCATAGTGCGGGCGACAGGCGGCCTAGAAGATACGGTGCAGAATTATAGTGAAAATACACATACCGGAAATGGAATTAAATTTAAGAATTATTCTAGTTATGCATTGTTTCAGGCGATTGACCGCGCTGTTTCTTTGTATTATCAAGAGCCGTATCATTGGCAAAAACTCAAGCAGAATGCTTTGGAGACAGATGTTTCCTGGCGCAAGTCTGCCAGGCGCTATGCAAAATTATATCAGCAAATGCTGGGTGTGCCAACGATGGAAGATCGCATCGGCAATGATCTGGTGGTAATAGTAAGGGAATTAATTTCGATAGATCATAGTGAAATTAGTATTGATTCATTAAATGAATATGTGCGCAGTAAGTTTAATGAGAGGTTAAAGGATATGTTTAATGCGCTGGGCATGCTTTCCCGGGAGGAATTGGACGAAGCTGCACTTGCCTATATAGATTCTGTTGTCCAGCATATGGAACAGGTGATAGTTGCCTTCCTGCAGTTAAATTATGCAGCAACCTCGACAGAAGTTCAAGACTTGACGCAGTGCTGGCGGTTGTTTGAAGCTGAAGATAGGGGCAGAGCAGAAGAGACCTATGCGAAACTGCAGTCGATCTATAAGGAATATAAATTTCAATATCTGTTTGCGGCCTTGCTGCATGATATTGGTAAGGTGGAAGAATATTTTAGTAAGGGCAAGGTTAAATATGAAGAGGAGAGCCGGGTGCTGCTGAAAGAGCTGGGGCTGTTAGAGACAATAAATGAACGGTGTGCCGATCTGGGTGTAAATACTATTAGTTCTGCCGCCATGCGGAAAATAGGTTTGATTGTGCTGTTTCATACGCATTTAGGCTTAATGAATACAGGTGAAAATCCGTTTAGCAAGATAAATGAGCTGTTAGTTGAAAAACGTGCCAGAAGATATTTGGCTGATGATGAAGGGAAGATTTCTCCGGAAAAGTTAAGGGAATTGTTGGAGGGGATTGTTTTAATAAGTGCGCTGGATATGGCTGGTTATGTTTCTGGGGATAATAAGGTGGGCTATTTGACTAACCCGAAGGCAGAATTCCTGCTGGGGATAATAGCTGAGGTGATGGAGATTGCGGAAAAGAAGGGATATGATTTTGAGGAAACTATTAAGGGATTAAAATTCAGGTCCGCACAGCTGACTACAGCTCGGATTTCCTTGTTAACTGCTCTTGTTGATAAGAATGTTGACAGAAGGATTAAGTGTGCCGCCCAAGGTGTTGCCAACAGTAAAGAGTATAAATTCTATGCAAATAAAATTAAGAAAGCCAAAAAGCAATTGGTGGCCAGCAGAGAGATTAGCCGTGAAGATTGGAGTTTGGTGACAGCTGAGTTTGATGGTATTAGCTGCCGGCATTTTGATTATCCCTTTGCCTGGCTAAGTTGGCTGGATTATGAAAAAGATGTGCCGGAAATGAGGCGCACTATGTTCAGCCGGGCAGAAGATATTCAGGATGATTATACAATTAATCCGCAGGCCGTAAAACTGTTAACATTTGTCGTGAAGGCAGCGACGACAGCAGAATACGGAATGATTTGTGATGAGGTGTTTTTTACTGATGAAGAGCGAAATGTTCTTTCCGCGAAAAGGGAAGATATTGCGAACTATATACTTAATTTACATGAGGCGTTAAAAGCTGCCAGGAGAATAAGGTATGAGGCCCTTTCTGGCAGGATATATTTTGTTGATGCAAGCGGGAGAAATATTTATCAGGGTCCGGTGCTGGAAAAAGAGGGAACAAGATTGTTTATCAGATTGGATAAAGGTGACATATCTTTTACCAGACCTGAAAGACAGAAGGCTGATAATGTAAAAACTAAAATACAATATGCCATCGAAGATAGCGGCGGAAAGATTACCTACGCAGAGTTTATGAGAATTGTACGGGAATATAGTCGGCCGGTGGCAGCAGGTAGTGATGCAGCGAATCCTGGTTTTGCCGTCGGGTTGGCAAGGCAGTTTTATCTTATGTGGGAGAAGATGGATAGGCCTGAACGATTTGATATTGTTGATATGAATGCGGGAGACGGCAGACTCTGTTTAAATATTCTTAATTATATTAGGGAGTACCTGCCGGAATTTTATCCTCATATCCACTACATTATTGTTGAGAATTCAGCGGAAATGGTTGAAACACAAAGGGCGAGGATTTCTGTTGAAAATCCCGGAGTGGAGTGGAGGATGGAATCGGTCAAAGGCGAGGTGTTTGATGAGGCTGAAATCACAGGTGTATTCTTTTCGAGTGATTTAATAGATACATTTAATACCCATAGGGTTGTTTGTGAAGGGAAGGAGCTGAGGGAGATATATGTAGGTTATGATTCTGACAAGGGAAATTTTTATGAAGTAAGAGATGATGTTTCTGATCCCAGAATTAAAGCATATATGCAGGCAATTTTTACTGCCGAAGGAAGCTATATTGATCTGGGAAGAGAGGTTTCGGTATGTCTGGAGATGGTGGATTGGGTAAATAACGTATCAAGGGCCTTAAATGGAGGTTTTGTCCTTACATTTGATCAAGGAATTACATCATATCGCGAACTTCTTTCTAAAGGTACACCGGTTACCGCTACCGGTCTGCCGGTATCCATGCCCTTGCAGCTGGATGCGGATCTATATTTCTGGATAGATTTTCTTTCCTTGTCTGCCTATGGCGAGGAGGCTGGGTTAGCTAAAGAGTGGTTTGGCCATGCCTCAAATTATATTGATCATTTCAGTGTAATGCCTGCTATTTCTTTAAGCAATGTGCTTATGCAGTCAAAAGGCGTTGCCGGGTATGAGTTGAAATATGAAAAACAGAGGTTTAGAGGCGGTTTTCCGAAGATTAGAGAAACAGTTGGTAAGGTATTAGAATTTTTGCGGGAAAAGAAAGTAGATAAAGCTTCATTGCCAAGTATTCCCTTAGAAGCGGAGCTGGACGCAGATGATGTAATTAAGGAGCTTATTCGTTTGGCTAAGGAAAGTGATAAATCTGCCGAAGAAATATTGATTCATTTGTTAGCAAAAGGCAAAGGAATAGAAAAGATTATTCAAGAAGAAATAGCCTGGCAGAGTATCGAAAAACAGAGATTAGATCCGATACTGCAGCATGCCAGAGCGATCAGAGAGGCTGAAGAAAAAGCCTTAACGGAATTAGAGCTTGTTACTGGTCAAGAGGCAACAGCAGGGATGAAGCTAACTATAGTTGATGCCCAGGCCCTGATTAATATGAGAGAAGAGGAACTGAGTGAAGTTTTCGAGATATTGACAGCCGATGAAAATAATCTTGTTGCTGTTGTTGCCTTTGATAAAGAAGCTGAAGGAGTATTGCGACTAATAGATGAAGGCAAAGTAACAGTGGTTAGGGCGGATGAGATTGGTGAAAAACCAGCTGAACAGGCTGTTTTAGCTAAGATCAGCAGGGCAGAGAAACCTGTAAATATACAGAATGTATCTGTCCTAGCTTCCTTAGAGAATATTGCAAATGGCAACTGGCGCAAGGCGGTGGCGGGATTCCATTATGTTGTGCTAAATCATAATTCGTTAACTGTTACGGCCTTGCTTGCGGTTTATGCTGAACTGCCGCAGGATGTAAAACAGCACTTAGCTGAAGCAGGAATTAACCGAGAAGTTATAAAGCGCAGTGAAATTAGAGAAGAAAAATTTGTGCCTGCACGTTATGAGTTAAGTGCAATTGTTGAAATCGAGCGAGCTGCGTAAGATTAAAGGAGATAAAATCATGATTAACTTAAGGCATTTCAAAAAGATTATTTCTATCATTGTTTGTGTTAGTTTTCTGCTAACTAGTTTCAGCAGCCGGGCTGGACAGATTCTGCCTGCAGATAAACAGTCCCCAGCTCCGCTGGGGACTGCTATAGAGGAATGTTATAAACTGCCCCCCGATGTTCATCGGGGGACTGCTATAGGGGAAAATTATAAACTGGCTGCTGCTAACCAGTATGCTGAAATTGCGCGGGCGGTGAGTATAATCGGCAGGGCTGATGCGGCATTTGGGGTTGTGGCCAAGCATGAAATAGTAGATCAGGATACCTTGTTTGATTTTGTAGATCAAATGAGGGCTGATTATTGCTCTCAAATCAAGCGAACTGGAATTGAAGATGATGTAATGTGGCTTGTGTCTGCAACGGAAGATGAGCCGGCAAAGGTAGCGGTTTATGTATTTATCGAAGGGGAAATATTTATAAGATACGTACCAGCCGGAGAGGATTTTACGGATGAATTTTTAACTGTTATAAGAGGATACGGTGAGCTTTCAGATGGAGAAATGCCCCCAGTCTTACAGACAGAGGTTGGCAATTTTGCCAGACAGATCTATAGGATAACAGCTGATACTGTTCAAGTTGTAACTGCTCTGAAAAGTTTAATGCAACAGGGGGTAGAACCTTTTTATCGAAAGCTTAAGGCAAGAATTGCTGCCCAGGAGATAGATTTTGCCTCCATCTTGACAAGATTGAAAGAGCACTATGAAGAGAATTCTCTGGAGGTTGAAGTGGAAGTTAAAAATCTTTTAGCTGGATTTTGTAGGAAATACGGTTATGACAAATCACAGATGTCAGAGATTGAACTTATACAAGAGATGGTAATTCGTGATTTTATGGAGAGATATTTCTTTGGCCGGCCGCTGAAGATTATGGGTGAAGTAGGAACGCAGACAGCTCTTGATTTGAAGACAGAAGAGATTCTTATAGGATATGTTACCGGAACATTTGCGCGCTTAATGGATTTAACTGAAAAGGAGACAGTGGATATATTTGCCGGTTTTCTCGGACACAGCGAAAGAAGGAAAAAATATTTTTTGATGCTTTACTTGTTGTATAAAGATCAAAGGGTGCAGGATTTAAATATTGTCAAGGAACGTAAGCCCTTGACTGAATATCGTGCCGGAGACTTCGTGGCTTCAGCAGTCTGCGGAGATAAAGGAAGAAAGGACGATATCGGTGCCATGGATTATAGCACAATAAAGGTAGATGGTGATCGCTATGGAAGAATAGCACGGAGCGTAAAATTGATCAAAACACTGAATTCAGGCGGTGTAGGGGGAGCTGTTAAGAGAAGAAGGTATTTGCTGAAAAGAAGAGATCCGGCGCGGGCAAGTCAATATGACCAGACAACAACTGATGAAGAACTGCAAGAGTTAGGAATATTGTCTGATAAAGAACTAGGATCAAAGGATTCTGATATGGGTTTTGAGATAGAAATAGATGGCCAGAAGCACTGGATAAGCATAATGGAGGCAAAACTTATCAGGGCAATTATTGAGGCAATGCGCGGGGATTATCAGGCAGTAGAATATGGAATATGCGGCAGTGAAGAATCAGCAAAGTGTTTTTGGGCAACTTTGGAAAAAACATGTCCAATTGATTTTAGCAAGATACTCGAAAGAAAATGTCCAGCTGGGCTTGCGGGAGTAAGAACATATAGGGAAATATTGGAATCAGATCTAGTAAATATAACACTAAGATGGCAGGAGAATAATGGTGTGCAGATGGGAATAAGGGTGCCGGCTATTGCTGAGGCAGAAGATGTATTGACAATGGAAAATGAGGGGCACGGCAATCATGGCTTAAGGGCAGTGTTTGCGATGCTGGGTGCTAGAAGGGAGCCGATAGCGGAAGGAGAGACTGTTATCCGTGCTATCTATAATGGTGATGGAATTAATAATGGTGTTGACCCGACAATTGTCGGCTGGATGGCTGAAGAAAGAGTTCCGCTGGTTATGGTGACAACAGAAAAAACCCGTTTAGATGCAAAGGGGGGATTGATTGGGCTGGAGATAGTTGATGATAATGGGAATTACCGGGTGCAATTACTTGAACTTGCGCAGGCAAAACTAGCAGAACAGGAAGATGTTTTTCGTGACATGGGATTAGTAAAGGGCGAGAAGAAAAGACAATATTTTAATACAAATACTGCGCTGCAAAATATATCTATTTTACAGCCTTTTCTTAATGCTCTTATCGAGATAATTGGCATAGATGAATTTATGCAGGCAATGTCTCCGGTATTAATTAAAAATCAGAAAGAAAAAGACGGCAAGAAGTTTTATCAGTTAGAGGGAGCAATGGGTTCAGTACTTTTGGCCATTGCCGGATACGTAGATTTAATGGCAAAAGAAGATCCGAGAGTTCAGGCGTTAAAAGATGAACACGGAATAGATAAATTCCTCAGGATTGTAAATGTTAGAGCTGGTAATCGAAACAGATTTTTTACCCCGCTTAAATCTGCGGTAGATTTCTGGTATCTCTTTTATAGCAAGCGGTTTAGGTCTTTATTGGAATATATGAAGTTAGAGGACCAACACAGAGATAGACCTTTGCCGGAATTTGTTTTGCAAGCAGAGTTTTATGCAGATGTGCAAAATCTAATTGATGCATTTGCAGAAATGGATGTTAGTCAATTAGAGTCACTAAAGATTAGCGGCCGGCCTGTTTTTTTAAGAAATACTCAATTAATCCAAAAAGTATCAATTGCCCATAGATATGGCAGTGAAGGGTTGGCGGAATTGTCTGTTCTGGATGATTGTGAATTTGGATATATAGATAAAGAGGATAAGGGAAAGACAGTAGGTGCAGATATAGAAATATTAGGGGATTCAGTAGATTTAAGTAAGACAAAGATAAAGGGTAAGGTTGGCATTATTAATTTGTCTGGACAGATGGTGAAACTGCATGATTACAGTCATTGGCTAATTGAAGAATTCGGCATTGAACTAAATAGAGCAGACGGAACATTGTCTCTCAGTAATATGTGTATAGTTATAAACAATGATGATGTTTATGCGTTTAATATTGAAGAAGAGTATCGTGAAGACAAATTGGGCTCCGGTAATTTAGCAAGACAGATATCTAAATTAAAGGCTGCGAAAACCAAGGTGCCTGATGTTTTGGTAATGGCAGTCTTGAGTGTTTATCGGCTGGAGGCAGACAGTATAGCGGTAGAAAAAATAAAAGAACCGGAGAACAATGAAGAAGTGAAGGACATCATAATCCCGGTAACCGAAAATCCCTGTCCTGAATATGATGCTGATTGTCAGCCGAGACGTTTTGAACAGGTCTCGGTTCTTTCTGAAATAGATGATCCTTCTAATTTATTAGGAGGTTTAAGAGGAAGAGCTTCTGAGTGGGAAAAAGCAGGAAATCCGTTTATTGCCTATGGGGATAATGTTAGCAATTACCTTTCTGTTTTTACGGGTGTTAACATATCCAATCTGCGCTATGTTTATGAAAATGAGCTCTTTGATGAAGCGAAGCAAGAGGTAGACGCAAAAAAGAGGGACATAGAAACATTCTATGGCTTAACAGAAGAAGATGCTTTGGCGCAGGCTATGTATGAAGTTCTTGCCGAAAAGATTATTGCTGCTTTAAAGGAGTTTTCTGCTGCGAAAAAACCTGTTTTTAAACCATACAAGATTTCTTTTATTCCTGCTGATCCTTATCTGAATGGCGGCCGCAGACAGGTACTGGCCTTGAGTGTTTTGCCTGAAACAGTAGAAGATCTGGAAATAGTAACAAAAATCAGAGACAGGATTAGAAGAGAAACGGGGATGAGGGATTCCGGGAGTTTTCGGGGGTGTATCCAGCTTGGGTATTTGGTGCGCAGAATGGAGGATTTTAATGATTATGAAGTTTTTAAAGATGTGATAGGAGACTTGAGATTTTTCTTGTCAAAGGCTAAAAGAAAAGCTGTGCTGGAAGTTAAACCGCCGATTAGTGTGCTTTTTGCCAATGCTAAAAAGGACGGGCATGAATTGCGTGCCTTTAGCTGGCTTGATGCCGCGCATAATAGCGTTGCCGGACAGCTTAAGCCCAGGAGGATAGGGAAGAAAATTTGGGATTTAAGAGAGGGTTACAGACCACAGGCTGGGCCGGTTGGCAAGAAGGTTGAAGGTGGAGCTGAATATGCGGAACTATGGGAGATAGGAGTAAAAGATGCCGGATTGGCACAAAGAGGAAGAAAGCTTACAGGCACTGAACATAGTAAATATGCAAAGATATCACAGAAACTGCCATTGTTGAGGAAGCGTATTGCTGAATTGGTTGAGTTGTGCGGACCCGGGATAATGGCAGTAGTTGATGCAGTTAGGATTGTTGATAACATTGATGCGCGTATGATTACAGATGGACAGAATGGGATTGTACCATATGCAAAAATTATAAGGGAATCCGGCAATAGAAGTGTGCTGCTTCTGGATGTAGATGTGTTAGACAATGAACAGTTATTGCATATTGTATTAGAGCATGAACTGAAAGAGGCAATCATGACGCTTGTTCCTTATCAAAGTGAAGGAATAAGGGAGCTTACGGCAAATGTAATGAGCCTTAAGTTTGCCTTAGAGCTTATAAAGAGAAATGAACTTGATTTAAATAAAGGTTTTTTTGCTGGTTTGCAGGAACTGGATGCAGATTTGCAGTTTTTTCAGGCGCTGCAGGTATTAACGGAACAGGGTGTGAGTTCTCACGGAGATAACCGGATTATGCTGGTGGCAATAGAATATATGAGAAGGACGCCGCATTATAGAAGATTGTTCGATGAACTTCCTTTAGCAAAAGAGTGGCTTGCTGTTGTTCCTGGGGTAGAAGATGTAAGGGCCAGATATCTTGCTGTACTGGGTGTCTTTAACAGCATAATGAGGAAAGATAACGCATCGAAGGTAAAGCTGGAAATGACGCTAGAAAGAACACTGGAAGAAGTTGAGGTTAACATAAAGGTAGTGAAGACGTTTAGCGGTAAACGCCGGATTGCCTCTGGACTGGAGGTATTCAGCAGGCGCCTGCAGAAGCTGGTGGTGACAATGGCCAAGGCTGTTTGGGCGAAAACCGCGATCAGGGATAGCTTGTCAAATGTCGGGCAGGATGCCGGAGAGAAAAAGTACTGGATTCTTTTGAACAAAGAGCGGGTTGACGCTGTTGATTCTGCAATTGAGAATGCGGATGTTGTCCAAGATGAAATAAATGCTTTACTGGAAATAAGGAATGGAGAAGAAGAATCTGTGTTTAATGTTGTTTACGATATTGGTGGTATTCCTGCTGAAGTTTTTTCCGAAGAGAACCCAAGGGTTATTAGTCTTGTTGACTTGGGGGATGTAAATGGTATAGCCCAGAATACTAGCATGCTATATTTCCCCGCTCTCTATACAAGCGGTTCTATATTGCTTGCCGCTCAGCTGGTCGTGGCCGGTGGTAAGCTAAGTGAAATAAGGGATGAAATGGCCAGGGGAATAATCAATGAATTGTGTAAAGTTGTCTTAGATAAAGAAGAATTGACTGTTGCAGATTTGCACAATCTATTCAGGCAGCCCTGGACCGTTGTGTCGTTAACAACAGAGCTAAATACCTTACGTATGGCAATGATCCAACTGGAACAAGCAGCTTAAAGTATGGCAAATGGAGGTTTAAGATGATTAAATTGAAATGTGCTAAAAAGATTATTACTGCTTTTATTCTCAGTATCTTCTTTTTGTCTAATGTCGGAAGTGGAGCACACTGCATGGAAATTATTTCGCAAGACAAATTAGCGGCGGGCACATTTATGTCTGGAATCAGAGCCGCGGCTGTTGAAGAATACGTTTCGCGAGCAATCTTAAAAGCATTGTTGGCTAATGCCGATGCCGCCCAGAGAGCTTTACAGGATGTGACTGCACCGGCATTTTCCTATGGTGTCTTACATAGTGAAAAAGATCCGCGCAACCGGGCCTTGTATAGATTTTATTATGATAAAGCAACTGGCAGAATGATTGCCCACAGATATAGCAGGCCAGGAGAATCTCCGGATCCTTTATACAGTAATATTCTTTCTAGTCATGTAAGGCAAACTACAACAAATATGTTTGGTGCTGAAACTTTTGTCCATGAACTAATCGATGTGCCGAAATATTTGCAACGGTATATATTAACCCTTAATTTGCCGCACCTGCACCGCGGAGGCATAGCTAAATCGCTTGCCTTAAATAATGGTCCAGTGACGGCAGAAGAGAAAAGGGTAGTAGAAGAATTGTTAGCCAGACGCCAGCTGATAGATATAGAGGAAGGCTGCTTATATGATACAGCAATGCAATTAATAAAAGATTACTATCAAGATTTAGCAGGTAAGGTTAAATTTAGATATACTACTGAACCAATGAAGACTAAAGTTGGAGAAAAGATTCGCGTATTTCCGGTTTATAGCAGAAAAATAGAAGGTTCTGATCAGTGGGAAATATATTTTCATGAGGATTTTATTAAACAGTTGGAAGAGTGCCAGGCAGATGTTATTGTCAGAAGTTTAATAGATCATGAATTCTATCAGCTCTCAGCTACTGAGTCTACGCCGCAAGCCCTGGCAGAAAGAGAAATGGCTTATGGAATGGTTAATATTAGCGGTATGAGTATAAGTATTTTAGATGCATATATATACTATTTCTATAGTGATGAGTTAATGGTCACTAATCAGGAATGGGGTGAAGAATTATATGAGTATGTGAGTTCCTGGATAACCTGGAACTTACTAGGATCGATATTTAAGGATGATGCCTGCGATAAAGCTGAAGTATTAAGAGATAGGGAGATGGAAGATTATATCAATTCATTTCTCGCGCCGGGATATGCGGAATTAAAGGAATTGAAGATACCTGCTGTTGATAAAGGCCGTGATCAGGAAATAGATCTCTGGGAATATACCCTGCGGGTGTGTGCTTCTTTGCAGCATTTTGAAAAAGGGGAATTGCAGCATTTTGCTGAGTTTACGTATGCTTCCAATTTCAGAAGATTTTACGAAATGGTTAAAGATGTGTTTGCTGATCCAAAATTAAGTGAATTGTTGTGGCTGGTTGTAATGTTTCATCAGATTGGAAAAGCGATGGATCCAAATTATGGGAATTATTATTCAGTCGGCAGAAATGCCGTAGAAATATATTTTACTGATTATTACGAGAAGATGGGGCATATAGCTGACGGAAGAGAACGCAATCGTCTGATTAAACTTGGCAGTGAACTTGCATATCGTTTTGGCGATATGCGTGGTGTGCTGATGGGAGAAAGAACGCTGGATGTATTATTGAAGATAAAAGACGTCGAAGGCCTTAATGCTGAAGATAAAGATACTTTGCTGAAGTTAATTAATATATTTACTGTTATTTATGCGAGAAATAAGGCTTCTGTGGTCAGTTTGGACGATGTATTGATTAGCGGAATAGTGGAACGAACAGCAGAAGAAGGTGCAATCAGTGTAGATGCCTTAGCGGCTCATGCAGAAGAACCGGATGAAGATTTTTACAAAAAACGTTTGTCAATCTGGTGCGGTTCTGAGGCCGCGAAAGAAAAGGTAAGGGCTGCTATGCATGATGCCTTGCCTGAAAGGGAAAATCGCGAAGAATTAAAGGAATTTCTTCGGAAGGTTAATTTTTACAATGCCTCACCGGTAGTAAGAGAAATAGTAAAAA
>CAZIXI010000054.1:6946-15862 GCA_964543115.1 uncultured bacterium | reverse complement strand
AGCGACTAGCGACTAGCGACTAGCGACTAGCGACTAGCGACTAGCGACTAGCGACGAGAGACTATAAATATGACAGTATCCGGTTGGATATTTATGATAGCTGTTTGGGGTTTTATTATCGGCCTGGGAATCTTCTGCTTCAGCAAAATCCTCCGCCAGAAATAAAACAACGCAAAAAAAACCTTACACTTATGCCAGGGCATATGTGTAAGGTTTTCGGCTGTTACAACTCTTTCTTTTGTTCTACTATTACGCTTTTACTCCCGCTAAGGAAAACAACTTTGTTTCCTGCGGCTTGAGGGTGAGTTTTTTCCCGGCGACTGTAGCGGCAGCGGATTTATCGGTATAATTGATTATGTAGTATTGTTTATCCTCACCCTTCTCCCAGGCCACCGCCTCTACACCGGCATCCAGCTTTACTTCCGCCTTGGGCAACTGTTTTCTGATTAGATTAATCAGTTCCTGATTACCCTCCTTCAGACAGCTCAGGAAAAGGCTGAAACAGGCATAAATTACTTTACCTTTACCAATCTGCAATTCAATTACCGCCGGATTACCATCAGCAAATTTCTCGATAATCTTCCCGTCAGTAGAAATCACATCCTTATAGCCAAACGCCCGTGCTTTAACCCCGGGGATCTGCGGTTCCTGCCCGTCATCGATCACCTCATGATGGGAACGTTTCAAACCCAGACATTTCTGCATTAAAGGTACCTGCTGTAGCCAACCCATATCGCTCTTCGCCCCAAAACGCGATTCGGTAATAACAATCCCGCCGTTCTCTACATACTTCTGTAACGGCTGCCAGCGCTCCTCGGTAAAAAGATAAGGATTGGGAATTAGAATTACCTTATACTGACTGAGATCAAACCCGCTGTCTAAATGCCGCTGAAAAAGGAAATCCACCGGATTATAATCATTCCATAAAATCTCATTCGCCCCGGAAATCGCCTTCATGCTGTGCCGCAGGCCGATATCCTCCCGCAGGGCCTCCCATTGCCCGGAAATAATCCGCGGCGGGCCCTGTTCCTGGAAGGTCATCACATCACCGTCCCGTAAATACATGATCGCGTATTCGGATTTTACCTGGTAGCCTTCCAGCTTCTGGGCATTTTCCTTAATCTCACCGGCAACCTCCTGGATCGCTGCCCGTCTTTCAGTGGGTGTACCATCCGGGTGCATAATCCCAAATCCGCCTGCTTCCCCGCCAAAGATCGGAGTTAACCAGTTATGGTAGAGAATCGTTTTTGCTCCATGGGCCAGCATCTGGTGGGTCCATAACTTAACCTCATTACCGGTAACATAACCCGGATATCCCCAGCGCACGTTCGGCCCACCCTGCAGTTCCGTTACATGAAACTCCAGTTTCTTGCCCAGGCCAAAACTGCGCCACCAATCAGCTGTATGGGCAAGTTCCGCCGGAGTGGATTTTCTCCCCTTGGGATAAACATCCCAGCCATACCAATCCAGCCCGTCTGAAAGCACATCATGATCCAGCATCCGCGGACAAATTTCCAAGAAACCGTTAGTGCCGACTTTATGCTTACCGTCTAACCGTTCAACCAGCGTCTTCTCCCATAAGAGCCATTCATGTACCATATCCGTCTTGAACCTGTACCAGTCCATAAAGATATGCGGGTTACCGGCATCCCAAACCCCGCATTTCGGGCTGGTAATATCCTCCCAGCTGCCGAATGTATTGGTCCAGAAACGAGCGCCCCAGATACGATTCACCTCTTCCAATGTTTTATATCTATTTTGTACCCAGGCCAGAAATTTTTTCTGGGTATGTTCACAATGGCAGAAATCCTCATGCGTAGTTGAATCCAACGGCGGATAGGTGGGCTCATTATCCACCTGCCAGGCCCGAAGCGCCGGATGATCCTTGTAACGATTAACCATGGCCAAAATGTACCGCTGGACCAGTGTTTTATAAGTTTCTGAATCACGGCAGATATTGGGCCGCGGGCCATATTCCGGATAAAGGGTACCCATATTGGATATCGGCCTTACCTCCGGATATTTGCGCAACAACCAGGTAGGCGCCTGCGAAGAAGCCAGGCCCAGAACAACCTTAATTCCGTTTTTATTGGCCAGATCCATTGCCGTATCCAGCTCTTCCCAATCAAACTCATTATCCTGGCGTTCAACCCAATCCCAGGCCATCTCGCCAAAACGCACGGTATTAAACCCCGTTTCCGCAATCTTCCTGTAATTCTCGTCCCAAATCTCCCGCGGCCACTGATCCGGATAAAACGTCACCCCAAAAGTAAACTCACTCATCTTCCTCTCCTAGTTATTTTTCATGAAGGAGGTTGGACCTCCTTCATGAAAGGGTGTATTAAAATTGCACATTGATTCATGAAGGAGGTCCAACCTCCTTCATGAATTATATAAACGCTGTTTTTTTCAAATCAACTTTCGCTATCGCTATCGCGGTAGCCGTGGGATTTGGTTTTGATTTGGTTGAAGAGTTTACTGACCGTGGGGTAACCGGATTTGGGCTTGCGGTAGCCGTCAACTATGCCCCAATGTTCCTCTATGTGGGCATCCTGGATATCCTTATCGCCGGCCTTCTGCCAGCCGTCTGCCCACTGAAAAACGGTGACCCCGCTTGTGTGTTCACCAATGGCCTTTATCTGTTCTGCCAATACCGTTGCCTGATTCAGGTCGCGAATATAAGTACTAAAACCCGTCTCCATAATTATTACCGGCTTGTGATATTTTTCTTTAATACTATCTATCCGGGCAATCTGTCTCCGGGCTTCACCGGGAGTAAACCAGTCGTAACCGCCAATATAAACATTTAAACCAATTACATCGAGGAAATTCCAGCCAAGATCCTCTCCTTCAATATCCAGGGCATTGGCCGCGGTTACCGGACGGGTATTGTCATAGCGCTTTACCGTATCGCATAGTTCCTGAAGAAATTTATTCACCTTTTCCTTACCATACCTCTTAACAACATTCCCTTCACTGCCCCAGGCCCAGGGAGCATCGTTCCAGACACTCCATAAAAGGATGGATTTACGGTTTTTATGCTTAAGCACATAACGTTTAATCTGTTCCTTAAAAATATTCAGATGCACGCGGGAATTAAAATCGGTGTTATCACTAAGGGCACAGAGATTTTCGATCACCATAATATCGTATTTTTCAGCCAGATCAAGCAATTCATCACTCAGCGGCTGATAGGTACGAATAGTATTAATACCGGCCCTCTTCATCATCCGGAAATCATTTTCAAAAAGACTTAAGGGCACATTCGCTAAAGTCTCCGCCCCGCCGGCTGTACCGGGATATTCTATCCCGTAAGCCACCCCTTTAATGAAATACAATTCGCCATTAACATAAATACGCCCATCTTCCAGGGTCACAAACGGCCTTTGCTGCTCCCCTAATAAGGCCTCTAATAACATAGCCCGTTCCTGCCTGCTCTCTCCATTCTGCCTTTGAGCAGTTATTAATTGCTGTACCTGTTCTTCTTTCTCCCGTTGAATTTTTTCTAACTTTTCCGCCTCTTCTTTTTCCAACCATTTATTATTGTAATAAACCAGCCCTTTGGCCTGCTGGTCGGCAATAAATTTCTGCCGCTTTAACTCCGCCTGCCGGGCCTGCTGTTCCTGCCACTGCCATTGTCTCTGCAAATTAATCTTTTCACCGTTAGACAGGCTTTCAATCTTCGCTACCATATCCCGGTCAATGGCCAAAGACCCCATACCCACCTTGAGATTAACAGTCGCGGTGGTCAGATCGATCAGTTCACCGGTAAGAGAATTACCATTAGTAAGCTTTACTCTCACCACCCGGGCATCCGTCAGGCCTTTTAACTTGGTCATTTCCTGCTGAAGCTCGTCACGATTGGCCTTTAAATCATCCAGTTGGGTGGTAAAAAGTTTTCGTTCCACCCGGGTACGCTGCAGCTGTTGTTCTAATTCAATCCTCTTGGTAATCAACTCATCGGTTAGCTGATCATCCAGGGCAATCATCTTTGCCAGCCTATCCTGAAGAGAACTTATTGTTTGATCACTATACACTAGTTTATTTTTTGACTGTTGATACCGCATATTCAACGCCCGCAGTCTGTTTTCCAGGTTAGCCTGCTGCCCATGAGATTCCGTCAATTGCGCAACTACCCTTCCCAATTCATTTTCTACATGCTTTTTACCCTTCTTCGTCTGCCAGAGCTGGCCCAGAAATAATCCGCAGGCCAGTATCAACGCAATGATGCTGGCGGCAATAAGTTTTGGCCGCCTCCGCACACTACGGGCATAAGCCACAATCTGCTGGCGGAGGTGATCGGATATCTGGATATACTCCAAACCAATAAGATAACGGTGAGGAAAACTATTGCTCACCTTATTGACCCAGCGAGGTTCCACTTTGGCCTTGAGCGGGGTACGGTGAAAAGGGACATTAATATAGATAACCAGGTGTGTCCCCGCTTTCTTCATTTTAGCGACAAAACCTTTCTCCAGCTCGCGCATTTCCAGACAAATCCCCCCGGCACTGACATCCCTGGTAAAACCCTGATTGAGCGGAGAAACGGCCTTGGCCGGTTTCCCTGAAAAAAGCTGAAACTCTACGGGGAAAACCGTATTTAAACGTAAATATTTCCTGCGGTCCGCTGCTTTTTGTTCTTTTCTTTTCATTTTACTAACATAAAATCATCGACGTAGAACACATCGCCGCCCCGGGCACCTTCCGGACGGCCGAAATTTATGGTAATCGCAACTAGTTTTGATAAATCTACTTTTTTGCTCAAGCGGACAAGATTGATTTTTACCTGCCGCCACTCAGTACGTACCGCCAGCTTGGGTTTAACCTTAACCTGCGGATCATAAGTATGGGCCTCGGCGTCCCGAAAACCAACCAGAAATTTCTCTCCGCCCCGCTGGCCCTTAACCCAAAAAACAAGATAACGGTAATCACTAACATCCAGCGGCTTTACTCCAACCGGAATTTTTTTATCATCAATTACCTCACCCAATTCTATACTCAATACCGCCCAATTCCGGTCACTTACGTTCTGCAGTTCCTCTATCGGCTCCATCCGCGGGAAGCCTGATTTAAACTTATCATAAACATTTTTTTCTCTTTCTTCCGGACGGAGGTGTTTCTGCAGGGCCAGCCGGTAGGAACGGCTGCCGCTATGCACCTCTTCCGCCGAATAGCCGGAATAGGCCCTATCCCCCAAACTTCTCTCCCTGCTTCCCGCTGCCCCATAAGCGCGAACATCACCGCCAAGATAATTAGGATGATCCTCAAAATCGGTAATCAAAATCCGGTTAGCGGACAACTTGCGGGAAACCGCTTCTTGTTCAGAGAAAACCTCTCCTGTAAACAATACAAGCAGAATAATTAATAAGGAAAGCTTAGCCATTTTACTCTCGGGCGGATTGTGCGGGTCTTTTGCCGTCCTTTAGGGCTCGCGCAAAATCCGGGATTATCGTCCGGATAACATAACAATCGGCAATTTCCGTCCCCTGATCCCATTTCCCTTCCTCCATCAGCCAGATCTTGCCCAGGCGCTTTTCGCTCCAACCGCCGGCAGCAACCTTCTTCTTCCCGGCAGTAACAGCATAAACAGCTATGCATTTATCCAAATCCGTTCCGGTCCAATCGGCAATATCTTTCTCCAGCCAAACTTTGTTTCTGCCGGCACCGGCCGCATACAATTTATTTTCAGCGGTTTCGGCAAACGCCGACACCTCCGTACTATCCAGCAATATAATCCCGGGAAACCATTTCTCTTTTTGATACCACCAGAGAACCTTACCGCCATGACCGCCGGCCCAGATAATTCCCTGAGAACCGGCAATCAGACAAAAAACTTCACTACAGCCGTTCAGGCGTACGCCTTTACTCCAATCCTTATTATCATATTTCCAAATCTGATCTTTTCCCTCACCGCCGGCCCAAAGATTGTCCTGTTTGTCCTTAACCAGGCTGTACACCGTCGTACAGCCGGACAATCTGATCCCCTGATCCCATTCTTTTCCGCTCTTGCGCCAGAGTTTTTTGTTGCCGGTGCCGCCGGCCCAAAGATCACCCTGTTTGTCCACCACCAGCGTATAAACCCCGCGCGATTCCGCCAGGGCCGTTCCCTGATCCCAGCCCTTATCATTATACTGCCAGACCTTACCATAACCAAAATAACTGCCGCCCGCCCAAAGATTGTTATCTTTGTCCTTAAGCAAAACAAATATTTCTGAACAATCCGGAATAACAGAATGTACTGACCATTTCTCTCCCTTGTATTGCCAGACGGTTCCTTTTTCTTTGGTGCCGCGTCCGGCAGCATAAAAAGAGTCGGCAGCGAAAAGAGAAGCAGAAAATAGCACACTTAACACGTAGAGAGTTGAGAATAATATTAAAAATATTTTATTCATTTTTATTTTGCTCCGCGGTATTCCACAGGTCTTTGTAATCGTAATAACACTTCCTTAACTGACGCATCAACGGACTGTGCGTGCCATCACCCTGGCCGGTAAGACCAAACCATTCTTCATAGCTCCAGTTCCCCGGGAACGGACCGATCCAGTTACCTTTTGTTTCATGCATCCAGGGACTGTAACGCGGGGGCTGACCAGATTTCCACCAGCCGTCCACCCACTCGAAAATAACTCCGCCCAGGGCGTTGCCCACTCCGTAACCGCAGGAATTAAACATAATACCTTCCCAGTTACCCACATTATACTCAGATTGCTTCTCTTCCTGATACTCACGGGATTTTCCCTCAATATATAAAGGACACCCATATTCCATAATCACCACTGGTTTATCGTAGGCCTCTTTAATATCGTACCAGATACTGTGTTCAAAGCCATAGGCCCCGCGATAACTGTTGAGGCCAAAAACATCAATATCCGGCGCGTAACGGGCAACAATATCTAAATATAACGTGTCCCCATTACAGATCGCAATCGGATGCACAGGATCAATTGTGCGGATCCAATTAGCTATTTCATTACAAAAAGAGTAATAGGCATCGGGATATTTTCCGGCATTACCGGCACCGCCAACGTGCCCGAAAGTACCGCCATAATTATTCTCATTACCTAAAACCCACATAATAATATAAGGTTCATCCTTGTACTCCATAATCATTTTCTTAACACTTTCCTTCATGTTTTTTTTCTGCTCTTCGTTACGGTAGTCCGTACCTTCTTCCCAACTCGCGCCGCTACCCGTGGTGTACATTCCCAGAAAATCTCCCATCATCACCCGCACCCCATAGGTCTTATAAAGATCGCGGAGAAGCTCTTTATTTGTGGATTGGTGATAAAGACGCAGGGTATTAGCGCCAATATCCTTGAATAGAGCAAAGTCACCTACAGCCGGTTCATCGGCATCCTGCTTATTATTAAAATTTTTATCCACCCAGGCATCATACGGGGCATCGGGTTTACCATTGCCGTTTCGGTCCTGATTCATCCAATCTTCCAGATTGCCGGCATCCGGACTCTGACCAATAGTAACAGGAAAATAGGAAATGGCCTTAAGCGGAAATTGTTTACCATCAACAAGAAACTGCCAGTGCCCGTTCTCGTACTTAACAAGTTCCGTCGGCGCTTTTCCCCGCCGCTCAACCACCTTCATCCCCTTTACCGATACTTTTTGGGGAGCTACTTCTGCCGGAGGACAACTGATCAACTTTCCAGGATTGGTAATAACTATATCATTATTGGGCACATTATCAAAACTGCCCTTAACAAAAACATTCGCGCCTACCAGTTTCATTCCCAGCTCGGGATGATTCCGGGTAAGATAAAGAATTTTATCCAGGGCCACCTTGCCTACATACCAGGGCGTCTGAAAATATGTCCAGCCCGTACTATTAGGGTAATGTACCAGGCAGGCATAATAGGCCTTAAACGCCTGCTGCAACAAGCCGGCCTTTTCCAGCGCGGCAGCCGCGTAATACTGCGCCACTCCCGGCTCTTCTTCGGCCAGGGCCCATTTATAGAAACTGGCCCGAGCATCATCTATATTTACATAGTCCCAATGATTACCGTCAAGTTTGCCGGCTTTTTTGTATTCCTGGTAACCGGGATCTTTATAAATACTGATCCCATTGGGAAAAATTCCTTCTCCAACCTCCCGGGCCAGCGCTTCTTCATCTTTCATCTGATAATAATACTCGCGGGTCCCGACATTACGGAATTCACCGTGTTTTTCATAATTCGGCGCTTTTTCGGTTCCGGGATCATGCAGGGTAAACTTTTCAGCGGCGGAAATATATTGAGTGGATATTAAACTGATAAGACCTATAATAAAAAAATATCTACTTACTTTCATTCTGCCTTCTCTGTCTTTTCTGCCTTTTCAGGCTTCTTCGTAACTGCGGGCTCCTTCGGCTTCTCTACCTTCTCCACTTCTACGGCAATCAAATCTCCAAACCGGCGCTCGTAATCACCAATTTTTAAGGTCGCACCGGCAGCAATATTAATAATGCCCGTTTCATTAATATAATACTCTACCAAGATAGCACCATTTTCATCGGTATTTTTTGTCCCGTGCAAACTCTGCCAGAAACGGCATTCATAAAAGGCATAATCAACAGGCTTATCTACCACCGGATTGCCCTGATCATCGGTTACCTTAACGGTCAGTAGAAGTTTCTTCATTTTGTCACTGATAATATACCTTTTCTTATCGGTCTCTAGGGTCACCTTTAAAGATGGCGCTTTAAACCCCGGCTGGTTATTGATCCAGAAAACGCGCTGTTTATTACAAAGGACATTCTCCGCCTCATCCTGGGCCTTAATCTCTAACACCTGTTTACCGTTCTTTGCCGCTGTACTATCCCAGTTTACCGACCACCAGTGGGCACTCTGCTGGGCCAGGGCACTCCAGGCCCCGCCGTTTATCCGGTAAAACATTTTTTTCACCTTTTCTGTAGCATATATCTCT
>CAZIXI010000054.1:0-6915 GCA_964543115.1 uncultured bacterium | reverse complement strand
AATAATCGCTTGATTCCAACTCTTCAGGGCCTTATAAACCAACCGCGGCCTGCCCTTAGTATCAGAGGCATCATCCTTAATTTCCAGGATACCATACCACTCCTCCGGGTCAGAAGTATCATGAGAATATTGATCACCGGAATAATCATAATTCTTCCACCATTCGTCATTCCACTCAAATACACACCCCCCGGCAGCCCCGGCATTGATAATATCATCCCACATCATCAACACACCCTCACGCTGTTCTTCTTCTGTGTTGCCGCCGCGCCCCATCTTTCCCGTGCCATAAGCCGAAACAGAAAGCCCGAATTCCACAATTAATAACGGTTTATCCGGCGCCAGGTGCTGTTTTAACCACTCAATATAACCTTTATACGTTAAGGCATGGCTAATAATATGCGGTTCATACATATAGGCATTAAAGGCCACCACCGGTAAAAAGGCATGATTGATAAACGTCAGCGGTACCCAATTAGCAAAAGAAACAATCTTCTTAGGATCCAACTTATGAATTGTTTCTACCATCATCTGCAATACCTTTTCCGTATTTTTTACTCCGGAAGTACACACCCTTTCTACCGGCGGTTCATTAGCTACTAAAAACATAAGAATATTGGGTACTTTAAGATAGTAACGCACTTGATTCTTGACAGTGGAAACCACATAATTCTGATAGATCGGAGAGGCATAATCTCTGGTCGGATCGACAAAAATACCCTGGAGAACCATTAAACCATACTTGCGGGCCAGGGCCAATTCACTATTATTTAACGGGGTCCAGGTACGCAGGGCATTAAATCCAGCTTCACTGATCAGTTTAAAATCATTCTCCATCAGCGAACCGTCCGGCCTGACCTGCCAGGGAAGTTCATGCGGCCGCCAGCCGCTATAACCAACACCTTTTACCAGGAAACGCTCCCCGTCGACATAAATCCAATCACCCTTGATCTCTATTTCGGGCATCTTAGTTTCAGCTGGAGTATCAGTATCAACCTGGGTAACCGGGCCAAATCGCCCCGCCTGTAACTCCTGTGTGGTTGGCGGTTCTTCTTCTGCTGCTAGACAAGGTAAAGAAAATAGTAATATCAATGTTAGAATATAAAATAATTTCTGCACAAATTCCTCCATTAAGATATTGTGGATCCCTTAAAAAGGCAGGTAAAAAACTAATAATTTCTAATTAACCTAATCGCCCTAATTTCCGAGGAAAGCCCGAAATCCCAATGACTAATGTCCAATAGCCAAAGATCTTCATTAACGATTTGGACATTAGTCATTTTTTAGATCAAATAGGAATTAGAAATTAGGAATCCTTAGATTCCTTCTTCAGCAATCAATTTATTAATCTTACCCCGAGCAGCAACCGCCGGCTTCCAGAACCAGCCACGCGGATCCCAGCACTGCGCGAAACTGTATTTATCAATAATTGTGCTATAAGCTTTTTTTGCCTCCGAAAACTTCTTTTTCGCCTCTGCTAATTTTCCCTGGGCCTTCAAGGCATCACCTTCGGCCAGCAGGGCCTCACCCATAATAAAATAACAGGTACCAACATCGTTCAGGGCCCAAAAATTGAAAGCCTTATCTTTAGTCGCATATTCCTTTAGCTCACTCTGTTGTTTCTGCGCTTCCGCTTCATAAAGGTCACTACACTTTTTCGTGTAAATCACTACACCTTCATAATCTTTCTTATCAAGGGCGCCCCAGGCATTGACCGTTAAAGTCATGGAAGTATAATCACCAAAATCATAGGTCTTACCGGACTTTTGTCCTAATTCAATCAATTCCAATTTATCCTTGGCCGCATCCGCCGGTTTCCAGAACCAGCCCTTGGGATCCCAACATTGCGCATATTTGAAATCATTAATAACGGTATTGTAACACTGTTTCGCCTCTTCAGCCTTCCCCTGCTCCATCAAGGCATTACCTTTAATCAAATAACAGGTACCAACATCGTTTAATGCCCAATAATCAAATTCTGTTCCTTTCTGAGCAAAATCATTTAAACTCGCCTGCATGGCTGCCGCCTTACCGCGATAAAGCTCAATACACTTATTAGTATAAGCATAAACAGCATCATAGTCCTTAACATCCAAGGCCTGCCAGGCATTGGTTGCCAGCGTCTGTGAGCTGAAATCACCATAATTATACTCCCGACCACCTTCAACTGCAGCAGGTTTCTGTGCTTCAGCAGCAGCCTGTTGTGCTTCAGCAAATAAACCAGAACTTAAGCCTAATGAAACAACCATCAACAACGCAACCAACAACTTCATAACAACCTCCTCTCGATTTTGGGATTTCGGACAACCCGCAACCCACAACACAACAGAATGTTCACTGTATAATTTGACGTATATAGTCTATTTTTTATTCCAAATAACTTTTAGCCCTTTAAAGCACCAGTGGCGATGCCCTTGATAATGTATTTCTGCATAAGCAGATACACAATAATTATCGGGATGACCGTAATCAGAATGGCGGCCATCAGAATCGGATAATCGGTAAAATGCGGGCCGTGAAACTTCATCAGGCCGCGCTGCAGCGGCATTAACTTATAAGAATTAAATACCAGATTGGCCCAGAAAAACTCGTTCCAAACAGTTAAGGTACTAAAAATCACCACCACGGCAATCGCGGGCCTGGCCAGGGGAAAGGCAATATGCCAGTAAATACCTAATTTACTGCAGCCATCGATGCGGGCAAAATCTTCCAATTCCGATGGGGTTTTATCAAAAAATGTCTTTAATAAAAATATTCCCAGGGCCAAACCGGCATTGATCAGCGGAAAAATATATCCCATTCTGGTATCTACCCAGTGAAATTTGTTAATCAAAACAAAAAGAGGGACAAAAGCCGCCGGAACGGGGATCATCATTGTAGAAAGAAAAATAAAATAAAACGCCTGACTACCCCAGAATTTCAACTTAGAAAAAGCAAAGGCCGCTAAAGAAGAAATCATTACAATACTGCCAACAACCGTTACCGTATAAATAACCGAATTAAGAAAATAAATGCCAAGTTTACCCTCCACCCAAGCAATAACAAAATTATGCCATTGCGGATTTTGTGGAATAATACTCATAGAGCTGAACACCGTCTCCTGGGTTTTTAAGGCACTGGAGCACGTCCAAAGCAGAGGGAAAAGGCATGTTGCCGCTACCGCTAGAAGAACGGCATGAATACAAATAGATGTAATATTTTTCTTTAACCGATACTGATCAATCATCTTAATTTTGTTTTGGTTGAGGCTCAACCATGCTGTGTTTTCTTTGATAGCCGTAACTGCGCAATTGAAACAACCAGTAAAATTACGCCAAATACTATTCCCTGCGCACAGGCATATCCATACTGGCTACTGCGGCGCATGGAAAAGAATATTCTTGTTATCGGCACCTCTGTATGATACCCGGGCCCGCCATAAGTTGTTGAATAAATAATGTCAAATATCTGCATCGTACCAAGGATAGTTAAAATGGAAACCAAAAAGAAAACCGGCATCATTAAAGGAACGGTAATCTGCCTAAACCGGTGCCAAGAACCCGCCCCATCTACCCGGGCGGCTTCATAAAGCTCTTCCGGAATACCCTGCAATCCAGCTAACAAAACAATAAAGCCCCAGCCAAGCCCTTTCCACATATGAATAACCGCCACTGCCGTAAGCGCGGTTTTGGGATCAGCTAACCAGGCCCGCTGAAGATTTCCTAAACCCAGCACCCTAAACACATAATTCAAAAATCCATAATCACCGTTGTAGATCCAGTTCCAAATAAGTCCAACCACGATTCCGGAAAGAACCGGAGGGATAAAAAAGATTACCCGGTAAATATTACCAGTGCGCATTTCCCGCGCTACTGCTATGGCCAGGATCAAGGCCAACCCATTTTGCACAACAAGGGCCAATAAAGTAATATAACCGGCCTGCAGCAAGGACTGCCACCAAACCCAGTCGTAGAGAAAAATATCTTTAAAATGCCGCAGACCAATAAATTCTCCAGCAGCAGCAATCCCATCCCATTTAAACAGACTTAACTGAATCACCTTAAAGTAAGGATAGACACTGAAAACACAAAACATCAGTAAGGCAGGAAGAATGAAACTGTAATTTTCTAATATACCTTTAACTTTATAACGCATACCTCTTGCCTTTATAAGCCATTAAATAGATAAGAATCCGAAATCCTCAATCTACAACCCAAAATTGAAACACTATCTCTTTGCTCTTTTTAGTTCCCTCTCCTTAACTGCCTGTATGTGCTCGGCAATTTGCTTGGGAGTTTTTTCTCCAATAAGAATACTCTGAATTCCCTTATCAAAGGCCTCAATCACCGTAGAAAATTCTGTTACCGGCAATTGACGGGGATGAACAACTAAATTCATATCATCAACAAACTGACTGAGCACCGGAGGGATTTCCTTTAGGCTATTCTTGTTTGACGGCAAATTACGTGTTTGTTCAGCCAAAAACACCTGCTGAGGAACCGCAGTTATCCACTTAAGAAAATCTATTGCCGCTTGTTTCATCGGGCTATTAGAATTAACCATAAAACTGGATCCCGCCCCACCCCAGATAGCCCGGGGATGTTTATCAGAAACCTCTGGCGGCAACATTACCCCATAATTAAGCTGGGGATTCATACTATGATACACATTCACGCACCAAGAACCATTAAAGGCAATTGCCGCTTTCTCATTAGCAAAATTCTGCTCAGCAACCTTGTTCACCATGGTTACCGCACCAGTGGCAATTAACTTTTTCTTATACATAGTCTCAAATAAACCGAAAACTTCTATCCACTCCGGATGGGTATAGGGCATCTCTCCTTTAATCGTGTCAATAATTCCAGCCCGGCCAATCAGGTTCCAGGCAAAATCGCTTGCCAAACAATCCAACATCCAGGTTTCCCCAAAGCCGCCAATCAACACCTGGTATCCACCCTCCTGTATTTTTTTACTAGCAGCAACAAACTCATCCCAGGTCTGCGGCGGGTTGTCGGCATCTAAGCCCACCAGATTGAAAATATCCTTATTATAAAGCAACTGAATATTAGTTACATCAATTGGCACACCATAAAGCCCCGGTTTAATTTTATATTCATTTCCCGGCAAAAACTTGATGTTCTCCAGGGCCTTGGGGAAAAATTCATTTTTCCATTGATTGCCATTTGCCTCCATCTCGGCAGTTAAATCAGTAATGTGCCCCGCCCCAATAAAACTGGCAAAATCCCTGGTTTCTCCCAAAACACCAAAAATATCCGGTAGCGTCTTTGTCTGTGCTGCTGCCCGAACCTTGGATTCATATAATTGAGAAGGAGCAGATAATTCAAATTGAACATCAATCCCGGTAAGCTCTTTATACTTTGTTGCCAATCCTTCAAACGCTTCCTGCCTGTCTGTCATCCAGTGCCAGACAATAACCTTGTTGGTTTCTACTGCTTTCTTACCACAACCAGCCCCTAAAAACAAAAAAAGTGACATAAGTAATGTCACTCCCAAAAATAATCCTTTTTTACTAATCAGCAACTTGGTGACAACCATGGCAGCCATATTATTCCTCATTATTATATTTATATATATATTAATAAAATGAATAAAAAAAGATTATATATAATAGTAGAAATAATGTCAAGAAATGAATGGAATTATCTCGTAACCTACTTAAATAAAAGATGATAGAGAGAAATGAGACAGGAAAATTCGTAAGGTTTAAATTGCATGAATCTTTCAATTAAACGTAGGATTAACGTTTGGAGAACTGGAAGCGTTTGCGGGCACCCGGTTGGCCGCATTTTTTACGCTCTTTACCGCGAGGGTCACGCCTTAGCAGGCCGGCCTTCTTCAATGCCGGACGCAGGGTTGGTTCAATCTCGATAAGCGCGCGGGAAATACCCAGGCTCATGGCTTCAGCCTGACCGGAAAGACCACCGCCATTCAGGATAGCCGCTATATCATATTTATTGAGATTATTGGTTAGCTTGAGCGGACGTTGAACCGTTCTGATATAGTTTTCATTACAGAAATAGTTGTCCATATCCCGGCGATTTACTTTTATTTCTCCTTTACCAAGCGCCATGCGCACCCGGGCAATAGCGGTTTTTCTTCGGCCAGTAGCAGAGTAATAAGAAATATCGGTCATGTCCTCTCCTTAACTATGGTAATTAATTCCGGTTTTTGTGCCTGATAGTGATGTTCTGGTCCGGCACAAACCTTAAGTTTTTTCAGCATGGCCCGGCCCAATTTATTATGCGGCAGCATACCTTTAACGGCATGAGTGATAATCTTTTCAGGTTTCTTAGCCAACAGGTGAGTATAGTCCTCTATTTTCTGACCACTGGGATAACCGGAATAACGTTGATAGCTTTTTGTCTGCGATTTCTTTCCTGTCAATCTCACCTTACTGGCATTAATGATCACTACATAGTCACCGGTATCAGTATTGGGGGTATAGGTAGGTTGATGTTTACCTCTAAGGATGCTGGCAACATTGCTGCACAGCCGCCCCAAAACCTTATCCTGGGCATCAACTAAATACCACTTTTTATCACATTCTTCTTTTTTTACAAATCTTGTCGATTTCATTATTCTATCTACTGTAAAAATCCTAGATCCCGGAATCCACCAGGATCTAGGATCTGTAAAAAAACCCGGCAATGTCCTACTCTCCCTCTTTTAAGAAGTACCATCGGCGCTGAAGAGCTTAACTGCCGTGTTCGGAATGGGAACGGGTGTGGCCTCTTCGCTATGGTCACCAGGAAATATACAGTAATCACTAATTATTGATTACCGTTTAATTTAAATTAAAACAACAACTACATATAGCCACTATTAAGTAAGTGAATAAGTGATCAAGCCGATTGACCAATTAGTACCCCTTAGCTGAATCCATTACTGGACTTACACGCGGGGCCTATCAACCTT
>CAZIXI010000053.1:0-16287 GCA_964543115.1 uncultured bacterium | reverse complement strand
GGAAACAGTTAACATAATCTGCTCTTTATCATTAAACTTAATCGCGTTTTCCGCCAAATTACCCAGGACAAGATCAAGATACATCGTATTCACATTTAACTTTAGATCGTCAGCCTGACAATCTATCTGTAGCCGTACCTGTTTATCCTTAATCAACCCCACCAGCGGGTTCAGCAGGTCCGGCAGATAACTTTTAAGTTCAATCACTTCTCTGCCCGCTTCAAATTCGCCGGTTTCGACAGTCGTAAACCCCAACAGCTTTTCCATCAGCCCCTTTAAAACATAAGTTTTATTGCGCAGACCGTTAACCGCCTTTTTTTGCTTTTCACTTAACGGATCAAATATCCCTTCGGCAAGCATCGCGACACTCTCCTGCATCACTGTGATCGGTGTACGCAGTTTATGCGAAATCAAACTGAAAAAATTATTCTTCATGATCTCTTCTTTACGTTTTTCGGTAATATCTTCAATAATCATTACCATAGAACTAATCTCTCCGGCAGGGTTCCTGATCACCGAGGTTCGGATCGTCAAATATAACGCCTTAAACTTCTCCGTTTCCGGCCGCTGCAGCTCGAAGGTAATCAGCTGCAGACCGAATCTATCAGAAAGCAGCTGGTCCTCGATTTCAAAAACACCTTTTATATGCCGCAGGAAATTAAAATCATCCTTGACGGCATCAATCATCAGCAGGGCCTTCGCCTTTTTATTGATTAAGGCAATCTTCATATCCCGGTTAAAAACAATGATCCCGTTATCCATATTCTGGACAACATACTCAAACTTTTCCTTTTCATCCAAAAGGGCCCGGTAGTAACTCATTTTCAGCAGGGTCTGTACCCGGGCCAGCACTTCATTTTTATCAAAAGGTTTAGAAATAAAATCGTCACAACCGGCCTCAATCCCGGCAATGCGGTCTGCAGTATCTTTCAGCGCCGTAATCAGGATAACGGGGACAAGGCGTAATCTTTCATCGGCCCTGATCCTCCTGGTTACCTCAAAACCGCTAATCCCCGGCATCATTACATCCAGCAGAACCAGATCCACATCCTGTTCTGAAAGTATCCTCAGGGCCTCTTCACCATTATCGGCCTTTAGCACCTCATACCCTCTTGGTATCAGATTAGCCGCTAACAGCTTCACATTCATTTCCTCATCATCAACAACCAATATTCTGGGTTTTTTGTCCATAAAACCTCTTTTATAGGATCAAGGATCAAGGATCAAGGGTCAAGGGTCAAGGGTCAAGGATTATTTATTTTTGCTGGTTGCTTGAGCGGGAGTGTGAAATAAAAAGTGGTTCCTTTATCCTTCCCGGCGCTTTCAAACCAGATCCGGCCGCCGTGAAGTTCTACCAGTTTCTTGGTCAGCGGCATCCCCAGACCCGTTCCCGCATACTTACGCCGTTTAGCAGTATCTATCTGTTCAAACTCCGCGAAAACCTTCTCCCGGTCCTTCTCCTCAATCCCAATCCCCGTATCCCGAACACTAACCTCTACACATTCTACTCCCCGAGCTCCGCTCGCCCTTGCTACTTGACCCTTGACCCTAATGCGGCCGCCATCAGGGGTAAACTTGGCGGCATTGGACAGAAGATTAAACATGATCTGTTTAAATTTTCTTTCATCCGCTTCAATAATCCCAATATCCTCAATTTCCTTGACAAGCATAATACCGTGTTTTAAAACCTTTTCCTTAATCATCGAAAGACTATTTTCCAGGGCCGGCTTCAACTCAAACCGGCCAAGTTCCAGTTCTATCTTGCCGGCTTCTACTTTCGCCAGATCCAGTATATCATTAATCAGCGAAAGCAGGTGTTTACCACTCTGCCCGATGTCATTGAGAAATTCCCGCTGTTTATCATTTACCGGGCCGTAACTTTCATCGGTTAATATTTCGGCAAACCCGATTACCGCGTTCAGCGGAGTGCGCAATTCATGGCTCATATTAGCCAGAAAATCACTCTTGGCTTTACTGGCCGCTTCCGCCTGTTTCTTCGCCGCGGTCAATTCCTGATAAAGCACCTTAATCGCTTCATCTGTTTTCTTCATTCCCCACATCTGCTCTTCCAGTGATTCCTCAGCCAATTTCTTTTCGGAGATATCCTCAACAACCATAATCAGCAACTGGACCGCTCCCGCCTCATCCCTCTGCATGGTAAAAAACACCTTAACCCATATTACAGATTTATCTTTTTTGATCCACCGTTTTTCGAGAACAGCCGACTGCTCCTCTTCCTGCCACAGGCGCTCCACTGCGGTTTGACACGCCTGCCGGTCCTCTGAACAAACAATATCTAACAAACCTTTATTGAGCAGTTCCACTTGTGAATACCCCAGTATCTCAGACATCTTTTTATTTATCCTTAGAAAACATTTACCGGGAACACCAATGGAAATCCCTACCGGCGCATGATCAAAAATTGCCCGAAACATTTTTTCATTCTTAAGCGAGGATTCATAAAGGCTTTTCTGTACCGTTATATAGATCTCTTTATTCATAAATTTTTCCTAACCGCGTCCAGACACAAAGAAATATCGCCGGTTTTGGCGCAATAATCATCGGCACCCATCCGCCGCGCCATAACCGCGTCCACCGCCTCAATCTGTCCTGTAGTCATAATGATTTTACAGGCAGCCAGCTCCCTATTCTCCCGCAACCGTTTGCAGGTCTGAAATCCATCTATGCCCGGCATCTGGGTATCCAAAACAATAACATCCGGTTTTTCGGCTGCCGCCTTGACCAGTCCGTCTTCACCACTGGCCGCCGTAACCACTTCATATCCTTCCTCTAATAAACCCGCCGCCAGCATTTCCCGTACCGTCTCACTATCGTCAATAATCAGGATTTTTTTCGCCATAACATCCCCCTCTTTAGGGTCAAGGGTCAAGGGTCAAGGGTCAAGGGTCAAGTATTAATTGTATCTACTAAATCCTAACTCCTAACTTCTAGTTATTGTAATAATTTCTTTCGCGATCGCCTCCAACGGCACTACCTTATTTATATATCCCTTTTCAATAGCTACCCCGTTCATCCCGAATATGGCGGAACTGTTTTTATCCTGCGCCAGGGTCTGCCCGCCATTATTCTTAATCGCACCAATTCCAGCAACACCGTCAGACCCCATCCCGGTCATAATCACGCCAACGGCCTTATCCCGGTAAGCTTCGGCCACCGATTTCATCATCGCGTCCACAGAAGGCACATGCAATACATTCCTGTCCGTTTCCTCCACCAGGCTGATTCTCCCCTCACTATCAATCTTGGTATGATACCTATCCGGCGCCAACAGCACCGTCGCGCTTTTTAGTACACTACCGGCGCTGGCCACGTCAATCTCGAGTAAAGAACTGTAACGCAGCCATTCCGCTAATCCCTGAATAAACCCCGGGGACATGTGCTGCACCACAAGTATCCCGGCTTTAAAATCCGCCGGCAATTGAGAAAAAACCGCCTGCAGTGCCTGCGGCCCGCCGGTAGAAATACCGATTGCCACTGTCGATAGGGCTGTCTTTCTGACCATGGGAACGGCTATCCGCTGAACCGGCCTTGCTTTTGCCCGCCGGATAGCAGTCACCTTAGCGGCTGCTTTTACTTTACTGATCAGATCCTGGGCAATCGAGTCTATTTCCAAAGTAATCGCTACAAAATCCATCACCCCAAGATCCAGGGAACGGACAATTTCCTTAGTATTTAAAGTACTGGCGGCAATAATCGGTGTTGGACAACTATCCATAATCTCTGCTGTTGCCCTAAACCCGTCCATCACCGGCATTTTCAGGTCCATAGTAATTACATCCGGCCGTAACAGCTTGTTTTTCTCTACCGCTTCCCGTCCGTCATTGGCCATACCCACAACCTGAATCTCCGGATCATCCTGCAGGATCGCCTTCAGCGCCTCCCGTTTCAAGGGAGAATCATCAACAATAAGTACTCTTACTTTTTTACTCATAATTATTTAATTATCAGAGTATCAGAATATTAAAGGATCGAGTATCGAGCGTCGAAAATCGCAATTTTATCTCATGCCTAGATACAATCTGATCTTTTTTACCAGGAACTCCGGTTGGGGCGGTTTAATCACATAATCATCGGCACCCAGCTGGAAGGCCTTGCTAATATCCTCAATACTGTCCTTGACACTGAAAATAACAATAATCGCATTGTTTAACGAAACATCCTGCTTCAGTTTGGCACAGACCTCAAAACCGCTGATATCCGGCAAAATAAGGTCCAGGATAACCAGATCCGGTTTTATCTTCTCCGCCAGTTTAACTCCTTCATTACCCGTACCGGCTACGGCAACATCCACATCTTCTTTCTCCAGGATCTCCTTAACTATCGCCGCGTCAGTCAAAGAATCCTCTACCAACAACACCTTCTTGGGCATAACAACCTCCTTTTTAGTTCGGAGTTCGGAGTTAGGAGAAAGATACTCCCAACTCCGAACTCCGAACTCCGAACTTTCAGCCAATAAGCCTCCCTATGGTCTCCAGTAATCCTTCCGACGTAAATTCACTTTTGAGGATATAGGCGTCCGCGCCGGCTTCCAGACCGCGCCGTTTATCCGCGTCACTTTCCCTGGTCGTCACAATGATTACCGGCACATTTTTATACACCCGGTCCTGTTTAAGCTTTTCTGTTAATTCAAAACCGTTCATCCGCGGCATTAAAATATCCGTAATCACCAGATCAAACTTCTCCTGAGCGGCAATCTTTAAGGCCTCTGCCCCGTCTCGGGCCGTAACCACGGAATACCCAACACTCTCCAGAATATTCTTTTCCAGAGTCGCTGTGGTCACCGCGTCTTCCGCTAAGAGAATCGTCTTGCGCCTTTTCATCTTTCGCGGAACAACCGCCGGCCCGGCAACCGCCCGGCGGACAACCCCGCCTTCGGCACTATCAATAATAGAGGGGATATCCAGAATCAGCACCACATCACCGCTGCCCAGAATCGTACCGCCGGCAATATGCCGGATCTTCCTTAACGGATCACCAAGCGATTTACTGACAATCTCCTGGCAGCCGAAAACCTGATCCACCAGCAGGGCAATGCGTTTAGCGACAAACTGGGCAATAACCACCGGGAAATACCTTTTTTCGAAAATACCTTTTTTCGGCAGACCGAAAATGTCACTGAACCTGACCAGCGGCATGATATAACCGCGCACAGTAACCGTTTCCTTCGTTTCCACTGTCTTGATCTCCCGGGGATCGATCCTGATCGTTTCCGTAATCATATCCAGCGGGACAGCGAAAGTATCCGTCCCGGAACTAACCAGCAAACTTTCCGTCACCGCCAGGGTTAACGGAAACTTCATCACAAACCGGCTTCCTTTACCCTGTTCGGAATAAACATCAACTATCCCTTTTAATTTCGCGATCCGGTCCCGAACAACATCCAGCCCCACACCCCTGCCGGAAACAGCGCCGGCTTCCTCCCGGGTACTGAACCCGGGCATAAACATGAATTTGTATATCTGCTCCGGGATCATTCCGGCAACATTCTCCGGGCTGACCAGACCCCGTTCCACCGCCCGTTGTTTTATTTTATTAAGATCAATACCCCCGCCGTCATCCGCGACCTCCAGCACTACCTGGGACCCCTTATGATAGGCCTTAAGGGTAATCGTGCCGTTTGGCGGCTTATTCCGCTCCCGGCGTTCCGCCGCCCCTTCAACACCGTGGTCAACGGCATTGCGCAGCAGGTGCATAAACGGATCCTTCATTTCATCAACAATCAATTTATCCAGCTGGGTATCCTCTCCCTTAATCACCAGATCAATATCCTTATTAACCTTCTGCGCCAGATCCCGCATGGCCCGGGGAAAGAGATTAAACAGACTGGCCACCGGCACCATGCGCATTTCAATTACCCGGTCCTGGATATTACCGGCAGAAAAATCGATATTCTTCCCGACAATACTCAATTCATTTATTAAACCCGTATAAGCCTCTTCCAGATCACGGCGGGCACCGCTTTTTTCCACTAATGACCTAACCAGTTCCTGCAGCCGTATTTTAGAAACAATCATTTCTCCGGATAAATTCATTAATCTATTCAACTTATCAATGTCTACCCGGATCGTTGTCTCGGCATACGGGACCGCCGGCCTGACCTGTTCCGGATCGTGTTCCTTTTCCGGTTCCGGCTGCCGGCTGGTCGGCGGCGCGATCACCGTCTCCTTAATCTTTCCGGCAAAAACATCAGCAATTTCCTGATTAAACTTCTCTAAATATTCCGTATCAATCCCCCGGTTATACCAGACGACCTTATCCTCCAGTAATACCTCTATCGTATCAAGGCACTTAAATATAATATCGTAATGAACCTTCCGCAGCTGTAATTCTTTTTTCCGGGCCCTTTCCAATCCGCTTTCCAGCCGGTGAGCAATATCCGCTATCCGGTTAAACCCCATCATCGTCGCCGTTCCTTTTATAGAATGCGCTTCACGCATCAGGTCCTGCAGCAACTGCTCGTCAACAGGGTTCTTTTCCAGTTGAATTAAACCCTGATTGACCCGCTGGATCCGTTCCCGGGTTTCACCCCGGAACTTCTCAATGAATTTTGCTCTATCAAACGCCATACTCGCCTCAAACGTTTTTTACATGAAATTTTTCCGCGGAACCTCTCAGTTCCGCTCCCAGTTCCGCGAGTTGTTTCGCCGCGTCCTGGGACTGCTGGGCGCCCTGGGCCACCTGTTTCATCGCCTCATCAATACTGCCCATCGCCTCGGCAATCTGTCTAGCCGCCCCTACCTGCTGGTTAGCGCTCATTGATATTTCTTTCGAACTTTCAGCGGTATCCTTAGCCAGGCTGATCTCCTCATCCACGCTGGTCACACTCTGTTCCATTGACATTATCGCGTTAGAGATCTCGTTCTGGATCAGCTCAATCAAATCAGTAATATCCTTAGTGGATTTAGTAGTGGAATCCGACAACTTCCTGATTTCATCCGCCACTACCGTAAATCCGGCACCCTGTTCCCCGGCCCGCTTGGCTTCAATCGCCGCGTTTACCGCTAACAGGTTTGTCTGGTCAGCCACATCATCAATAAGTTCAATAATCTTTCCTATCTTCTGTGACTTTTCACTTAGCGAAGTAACAATGCCTCCCGTTTTATTAATCGCGTCCTTGATCCGGGCCATACCCACCAGGGCATGATTAGCCGCCTGGGCCACTTTCTTGATATTAACACCCACTTCCTCGGCGCTTTTGGCCATTTCCATCGCCGCCGCCGTGGTCTCACTCACCGCCGATGACTGTTCCCGGGCACTGGCCGCCTGCTGCTGGCTGGCCGCCAGGATCTCCCGGCTGGCTGAACCCATCTGGCTGACCGCGTCCTTAATCTTAGTAACGGTTCTACCTAATCCTTCGACCATGGTCCGGAAACTCCGGGCCAGGGCGCCAATCTCATCCCCGGTCTTTACCGAAATTGATTTGGTTAAATCACCGGTAGCCACTTCTTCGGCCACACTGGACAATTGTTTAAGGGGCCGGACCATGCGCGTCGCGATAAACACCGCGATAACAATCACAATAATCGTAATCACTATCGAAATAATCAACACCTCCCGGCGCAGCTTCTCAATCGGCGCAAACGCTTCTTGCCTATCTTCTTTTACCACTAATCCCCAACCGGTATTCGCCACATATTGCGTAGCTGATAAAACCGGCACATCACGGTAATCAACAGTATCCTCGAAAAAATTAATATTCTGCTTCAAGGCCTGGATTATCGGCACATCCAATCTATTATGAGGAACCTTTCGTTTTAGCACCGCCTCTTTATCGAATCGCAACGGGGTTAAAAACAGGGCATTCCCTTCCGCATCCTTTCGGGCAATAACAATTTCTCCACTTTCGCCCAGACCACTATGGCCCAGAACCATATTATAAACAGCTTTATTAGAAATCTGTAACGCCACCACTCCATGTATTTTTTTCCGTTCACTGGAAATCGCCTGCACGATAAATGCTGCCGGCGCGTTATTACTTGGGACATACGGTTCAAAATCAGTAAAAACGAATTGTTTCTGCCCGATTAAAATTTCACTTACGGCCCGGCCCAGATTCGACCCCTTAAACTGCCCTTGTAGCAAGTTGGTGCCAAAATCCGCTTCATGTTCGACAGTAAAAAGGACATTACCTTCATGACCAATTAAAAAAACATCATAATAGCCATACCCCTCCATAAATAACCGCAACCACGGATCCATCCGGCTGGAAATATCCAGATATTCCTGACTGGCAATAAACCCGCTTAAATCCTTACCACTTACCGCCAGGCCCTGCTCCAGTTCTTCCAACCAACTGATAACCAGCGGCATTTGAGCAAGCACGTTTAAATCCTCAAACCTTTCCGTAAAATAACTTTCTAACTGCTCACCTGCCAGTTTAGCGGTAAGTACCAGCTTGGAATATATCTCTTCTTCCTGTGCCTTTTTAAAATTATTATAAGATGAATAACCAATAATAATAATCGGCACCAACACAATCAACAAACACAGTATAATCAGTTTCCCCTTCATGGAATTAATCCTCATAACCTCCCTCCCTTGGTTCATCCGTTCCCAATTATATTTTTTTAGTCACATTATCCCTTCCCGCAATCGTTTAATCGCTTCGCAATCGAGGATCTTTTCAATATCCAGAAAAATCAGGATCTCCTTTCCCAGACGGACCTCACCCCTGGTATATTCAGCCAATTCACCCTTAATCGTGGCCAGCGCCGGCTGGATTTCCTCTTCCTCCAGTTCTAAATTCCCCTTAATCTCATCCACTAATACGCCTACTTCCCCGTATTTCCCGGAAACAACCACCACTTTAGCCTGTTCAGGTTTTGCCGCCTGACCGAGTCCGAAGAAACAGCGAATATCAATAATGGAAAGAACCGTTCCGCGCAGATTCATTACCCCGGTGACAAATTCCGGCGTATTGGGCACCCTGCTCAACCTGACCAGCCGTACCGCCTCCCGCGCCTTTTCGGTGGCCACACAATAATTCTCTCCGCCAAGCGTAAAACAAAGCACACCAATACCCGGTTTCTTTTGTTTCTGTTCCAGAAACTCTTCTTCATCGACTTCAATGATTATTTTATCTTTCTCTTCCGCCATAATTAACCTCTCTCTTCTCGTATCTCGTGAAGCGTATCTCGTATTATGTGCTTTTAACGTTTCACGGGGATACGCTTCACGAACCACGCTTTCTGATCTCTACCCGGCCGTGAACATCCCTTATTTTATCCTGCTCCTGTTCCGAAAAAAGGCTCGGCAAATCAACCAGTAAAATCAGCCGTTTACCGATCCGGGCCACCCCCTGAAGATAGGCCGCGTCACTTAACACCTTATCCGGCGGAGTTATCCTGGCCGTCTCAATAGTAATCACGTCACTTACCGTATCTACAATAATACCAACGACATGATCTACAACCTGGGAAACAATAATCCGCGGTTTCGGCGTCTTTCCGGCAGCCAGTCCAATTTTCCTGCGCAGATTGATTATCGGCACTACCCGCCCGCGAAGATTAATCACACCCGCGACAAAGACAGCCGCTTCCGGCACACTAATAATCTCGCGCATGCGGATCACTTCCCGCACCTGAACCAGCGTCACCGCGTATTCCTTATCATCAATATTAAAAGTAACCAGATCAACACTCATTATCTACCTTTTTATTTATTACGTGTTCTGCAATATTCGCAGATTTTACTTTTTTTTTATTTCTAACGTTATATCTCCCTTGCCCCTATTCTTTTAGCCGTTCAATATTACTCCGGCACACACCCGCCAGGGCAGCGGCATTAAACCCGCCGCTGTAGGCAATTACATCCTCCAGCGGCCGGTCCAATAATAACCGTGCCGTATTCCGGTAGGCGCGGACCGCCTCGGCAACCAATCCTTCGTTTTTAAGCACCTGGGCCAGATTAAAATGGGCCATAATAAAATTTTTATCAAGATAAATCGCCCGCTTAAAACTGGTTTTTGCCTCCTCTAAACTGCCTTTCCCCTGACAGAGCGTACCCAGAAGAAAATGTGCCGGAGGAAACAGCTTATTTATCTTAAGCGCGGCGGCCAACTCGTCCTCCGCCGGCCCCGGCTTACCCTGATTCATAAAAACTTCCGCTGCCAGGCAATAAAGATCAATAATCTTTTCGTCTTTCTTTTGCGCTTCCCTGATATAGGAAACAGCCAGATCATAGTGTTTCAGATATATCTGTTTAATTATCTGCCCCAACAATTTCTTTATCTGTTGCGCTGTAAATTTTTTCTCTCCTGCCGCGTCCCGCTGCACCGCCTCCAGCTCGGTTTGAGAAACCTCCTGCAGGGCCTTATCTCTCCGGGAAGGCGGTAAGACCTGCGGCCTCTCCGGCGCCGGCGCGGGCAGCCATTCTTTTTTCCGGTAAAAAACAGCCTCCTGCCACTGCTGCAGCCTGAACCGTTCCGCTATAAACTGCAGGCTTTCAGAATAACCGATAAAAAAATATCCGTCATCACGCAAGCTCGTACTGAACCTAGCGACAACATCAATTACATTTTCCAAATTAAAATAAATAAAAACATTACGGCAAAAGATAACGTCAAAACCAGCCGGATAATTTTTATCCATTAAATTAAAATAACCGAACTGCACCAGTTTTTTAATATCATTATTAACAGCATAAACCTTATTAACCTTCCCGGCATCAGAATGAGAAGAATAATACGCCTTACTGCCGCCATTCCTGTTAACAGATTTTTCTTCAAAGTATTTTTCTTTAAGGCTCTCCGGCACCAACCTCAGGGAGCTTTTCCGGTAACTGCCTTTTCTCGCCCGCTCCAGCGCCTTATCGGAAATATCCGTCGCCAGGATCTCAATCCGCCACTGGCTGAGATCAGGAATAAGTTCCTTAACCAGTATCGCGATAGAATACGGTTCCTCACCGGTAGCACAACCGGCGCTCCAGATCCGCAACACCGGTTTCTCCCGGCCGGATTGTAATGCCGCCTTCCTCTTTTCATTCACTAAATCCGTCAGGATCTTTTCTCTCAGGACACGGAACTGCGGTTCATTACGGAAAAAATACGTATGCTGTACCGTCAGCAGATTAAGCAGTTCCCGAAACTCTCTTTCACCCTCCCGTGAACCGGTAAGATCCTGGTAATAAGCGGGGAAAGAATCTATTCCGCGCGCCTTCATCCGTTCGGCCACCGCCTCTGCTAAATTCTTCATTTCATGATCCTTAAAATAGAGTCCGCAGCGTTCGGCAATATAACGCTTCAGCTTCTCCCGCAACTCACCGGTAAACACTAATGTTTTCTTTCCCCGAGGCATAAAGCTCTCCCCACGCTGTCAGCAGCCGCGCATTTTTATTCAATTATCTGTTTAATTGTCGTTAGCAGATGTTCTCTATCATATGGCTTTACGATATAGCCGCGCACACCTTCAGCGGTAAACAGATCACCCATCTTCTCTTTACAGGTAAGAATAAGTACCGGAATATCCTTGGTCGCCTTATCATCTTTGAGCAGTTTTAGCGCCGTGTACCCGTCAATCTTCGGCATCATAACATCCAGCAAAATCAAATCCGGTTTTTCTTCCCTGGCCTTAGTTACTCCTTCATCACCGTCACCGGCAGAAACCACCTGGTACCCGGTACTTTCCAGCCGGGTCTTTAACACATCCACAAAATTCTTCTCATCATCCACTATTAGTATCTTTTTAGCATCCATTCCAATCCTCCTTTTAAGTAACAGCGTGACAGAGTTACTTTGTTACTCTGTTACTCTGTTACTCTGTTACTCTGTTACTCTGTTACTCTGTTACTTTGTTACTTTGTTACTTTGTTACTTCTTTAACAGTTTTTCGATTTTTGCCAAAAGAAGCTGGGGTTCAAACGGTTTAGTGATATAGGCATCAGCTCCCACCTCTTCCCCCATCTTTTTATCCGAATCCTGCGCCCGGGCCGTAAACATGATTACCGGAATATCCTTGTGCTTGGCATCGAACTTCAGCATCCGGCAGACCTTATACCCGTCCAATTTTGGCAGCATCAGGTCCAGAATAACCAGATTTGGGCACTCACCGCGCGCTTTATCCAACCCGCCCTGCCCGTCATTCGCCGTAATCACTTCATAATCATTAGCTTCGAGCCGGAACTTCAGGGTTTCCACCAAATCCACTTCATCTTCTACAATCAACACCTTTGCTTTCGCCATAATTCCTCCTTTTTTCAAAACTCCTACTTATCCAGCATCTCCCCAACTATCTTATCAATCTGCGCCTGCGATAATAGCTCTTCCTTCTCATATCTAAGGGAAGGCCGTTCCGGACGGCGGTAAATCCGCAGGCGGTTATTCACATGTTCAAAGGCATTGACCGTTGTACCGATCAATGACTCCACCATCCCCAGCACCAAAAAACCGCCTGGATTCAAACATTCGTAAAACTTCAGCAATATCTCTTCCTGCAGCTGTTTATTAAAATAGATCAGCAGATTACGGCAGAGGATAATATCACAGTGCCGGTACGGAGGGTCCTTAATCACGTCATGATAGCGAAACCGCACCTGGCTACGCACAGAATTCTTTAAGCTATACTTATTATCTTCAACCATATTAAAATATTTTCCCAATACCCCCGTATCAATTGCGCGCAGCCGCTCCCGGGAATAGATCAACGATTTCGCTTCTGTTAAGGCATCGTGATCAATATCCGTACCAATAATCGTTAACAGAAAATCCTTCCTGGCCGCGCCCAGTTTTTCAAGAAAGATTATCGCCACGGAATAAGGTTCGTCACCGCTGGAACAGCCGCAGCTCCAGATCCGGATAATCTTATGATGGTGGTTTCGCTTATCATAAATAACCCGGGGAATAACAATATTATCAATAGCCTCAAAGCTTTCCGGGTTACGGAAATATTCAGTAACATTAATCGCCAGGGCGTTAACTAATTCGTTATACTCTCCCGGCTGGGTTTCCAGTATCCGTAAATATTCACTATATGTTTTCAGCTGATACTTATTCATCCGTGACTGGATCCGCCGCAACAGAGATTTTTCTTTGTATTGGCTAAAATCCAGCCCTTTCTCCTTGTGGACTTTCGCTAACAGCTCAATTAACGCGGGATCATCCAACATACTCATTTCCCTTCTCCTGCCAACAATTCATTGATTCTTCCCATCAATACTTTTGGCTCAAATGGCTTGGTGACATAACCGTCGGCACCGGTTTCCTGCCCCAATTTAACATCACTATCCTGGGCCCTGGCGGTAAACATGATAATGGGTATATGTTTATATTTCTCGTCGAATTTCAGCATCCGGCAGACCTTATACCCATCCAGTTTCGGCAGCATCAGATCCAGAACGATCAGATCCGGCTTCTCGGAACGGGCCATCCGCAACCCCTCCTGGCCGTCTCCGGCCGTCACTGTTTCATAGTTCAGCGCTTCCAACCGTATCTTCAGCATCTCAACAATATGCTCCTCATCATCAACTATTAGTATCTTCTTTCCAGTAGTCATTTTCTCCTCCTTATTAGTTCGGAGTTCGGAGTTCGCTCCTAACTCTTAACTTCTAGCATCTTCTTCAACAGCTCTACCCTGCTTGCACCGTCCTCAGGATACGTTAAGATCAGCTGCTCCGCCTTCACCCGGATCTCCTTAGGGAAATTCTTGTTTACATTTTGCTGCCAGGCACCAACAGAGGACTTATTGGCGCCTCTAAGCAGAAATAGAATTATTTTATCCGCGATAAATCCAACCCTATCTTCTTCTGATGGCAGTTGTCTTTTCAAGAAGGCTAGCAGCGAGGCCCTGTCTTTTTTGTCCCACCGCATAGCTAATTTTACTGCCAACAAACTAAAATTCCCCTTAACCCGCTGTGCCCTTCTTATCTCAGCGTCAATATTATCGGTCAACATCATCTGTTCCTCAATCCCCTGATGGTACACCGGCGCGATGGTGATCCTGCTGGTCCCGGCCGCCGTGCATTTCTACTATTTCTTTGGAAATCGCCAGTCCCAGGCCCGTGCCCTGATAACCCGGACCGGCTTTTCTGCCAATCTGGGAAAATTTATGGAATAATCTGTCTTGATCCGCTGCTGCGATACCAATCCCTTGATCCGTGACAGAAACCTCAATTAATTTTTCTTTCTCTAACAACCGCGCACTTACCTTAAGCGCACTGCCTTCCGGGCTGAACTTAACAGCGTTACTTAACAAATTAACGAGTACCCGAATCACCCGGTCCTCATCAACAAAAACATCCGGCAGCGCCGGCGCCAGAACAGTCTCTATCCTGACCGCTTTTTCCCCGGCAAGCGCCTTAACGGAAAGAAATGATCTTTCCAGCAGACTGGCCGGGGACACTTTACTGCGGCTTAGAATAACCTTGCCTGATTCAATGCGGGAAATATTCAACATATCTTCAATCAACCGCGCCAACCGGTCCACATCGCGCCTACTCATCTCCAGGATCCGTTCCTGGCGGTTATTAATGCCGCCGACAATCCCGTCCAGGACAATAGAGACTCCTTCTTTAACGGCAGTCAGCGGGGTACGCAACTCGTGGCTGACAGTGGAAATAAATTCGGATTTCAACCGGTCCATTTCTTTAAGCTCTTCATTAATATCAAGCAGGCGTTTAAACATCCGCGCGTTTTCCATTACCAGCACCGCCTGATTAAGATAAAGTTCCAGGGTATGCAGTTTCCTTATCTGCACCTCTTTTCTGCCTTCCAGCATTAATACCCCAACAGCTTTTTCACGAACCCGTAACGGATAATAAATTATCGTGCGGGAATCCTCTGCTATTATTCGGGAAATTAGCTCATCCTTATCCTTCTGGAAGCCGCTCAACAACAACGGCCTGATTTCCGCGAGGGCGCGTACGATATCCTGGGCCTTATCCTCCAGGGAGAAAATAACCGTACCCAATTTATTCCTGTCAATACCGACACAACTCTTCAATTCCATAATATTCTGTTTCTCATCAACAGTAAACAGGAGCACCTTGCGAAACTCCATGGCTTCCACTATATTTTTCAGGAACGTTTCTACTACCTGCTCATAGGGAACCGACCCGGAAATCGATTCCACTATATGGTGCAGCATTACCAGTTCATTAACATTATCCCCGAGCATCAGGTTTATTTTTTTAAGTTTCTCGTTCGACACTTTCAGTTCCGCGGTCAGATTACGGTTCTCCACGATCAACCTCTTTCTTTCTACCGCGCACTTGACCGTATGCAGCAGCGCCTGGACATCATTAAACGGTTTCTTAATATAATCATAGGCCCCCAGCCGTACCGCTTCAATTGCCGTATCCAGCGCGGCAAAACCGGTAATCACGATCGTTCCAATGTCCGGATAGTTCTTTTTCATTTCGCGCAGTAATTCTACCCCGTCCATACCCGGCATCATGATATCCGTCATCACCACCTCGACATCTTTTTGCTTCTCCAATACCTGGAGCGCCTCCGGCCCGCTATAGGCCCCGGCCACTGTAAAGTCATTGGCCTCTAAGCGCAGCCGCATCATTTCCACAATATGCTTTTCATCATCAACTACCAGTATTTTTCCCGCACTCATTGTTTACTCCTTTTAGTTCGGAGCGATCTTCGATCGGAGTTCGGAGTTCGAACTCCCAATTCCTAACTAAGTAACTCCTTAGCCGCCTTGACGATCTCACCTGCTTGCAGCGGCTTGCGTAAAAATCTATCAATAATATCACTCTCAACAATCTTCTGCTGCAATTTCGTATAGGTTTCTGCGGTGCCGGTAAAAATAACTCCGATAATTTCCGGCCGGATCTTCTTTAACTGCTTGTAAACTTGCACCCCGTCTGTCTCACCCAGGTTTAAATCCAGAAATGCCAGAGCAACCTCTCTCTGCTTAACAATATTGAGGGAATCCTGCATAGCGCCAGCCGTAAAAACTTCATATCCCGCGTACTCCAGCTCCATTTTCAACATCTCCAGCAAGTGCTTATCATCATCCACTACTAGTATCTTTTTCCCGGTACTCATTGTTTACTCCTGTTTAGTTCGGAGTTCCGAGTATTTTCTCCTAACTCCGATCAGAGATCGTTCCTAGCTCCTACCTCCTAACTCCGGACTTTACCAAACATATCCTCCGCCTTCACCCCGTCCAGCGGGTAAACCGCGATCCGGTAATCAAATTTTAAGCGGGAAAGATCCTTCACCCGCACCACCAGCCGTTCGGCGCCGCCGCGGTCCGCCTGAGCAATAACAACAACATAGCGTTCCTGAAATTTCAATACCAGAGCCTCTTTGCGCATTAA